>DATJSO010000096.1:0-16024 GCA_035504075.1 Allostellaceae bacterium
GGGTTACACTCTGTCGGCATCGGGGACCTCCTCTGCAACCGGATAAGCCTTTGTCACAGAAGAATTATCTCTCGTTCAGAGCCCCGGTGCACCTACTACCGTGAGATATCCGGGCTAGGCTTGTCCGGGCTCGCAACGGGCGCGTTGCTCGAGTTGATGTCGCCCGCCGTCGCCTCCTGTCCCTTGCCCTTGGCCACCTACATCGCCGGCACCTCAGGCTTCGGTACGGACACGGCAACCAATACGGGATGTCTCGCGGACAGCCAGCAGGGCGGGGATGGTCAGGCAACCGCCAGTACCTCGTATAGCGATCCGCCGGCGAATCTCTCCGCGACCGCCGATCTGGCCTCCGGCGTTCTGACCGCTGATGCCGACGACGCCGATGGCGGCTACGCGTCGGCGTCCGAGTGGGACACGTTCACGTTTTCCGGCTTGCCGGATGGCGGGGCGATCGTCACGGCGACCCTATCGCTGAACGGCACTGTGACCGGCATCGGCACCGGCTCCGCCCTCCTTGAAGAGGCAGGTCCCGGCGGCACGATCGGCGGAGACGGGTCGATCGACAGTTCAACGTTCTTTAATCCGTCAACCGGCATCCCGTTGGTGTCATCGATCTCGCTTTCCTTCCTCGCGACGAATGGCGCGGCCGATACCGTCTACGCGTATATCGATGCCGATTCCGGCGGCAGCATCGTCGACCTCAGCGATCCGCCAACACTCAGCCTGATCCTCCCCGGCGGCGTGACGGCATCGTCGGCGTCCGGTGTTTTCGCCAACTTCGAGCCCCTATCAGTTCCCGAGCCGAGCAGCCTGGCATTGCTTGCCGCCGCGCTCGGCCTGCTCGCCGGTCTTCGCGCCGGCGCCGGCCGGATCATTGTGCGGTGATGCCGCCGTCGAGGACGAGACCGGCGCCGGTCATGAAGGCCGCGTCGTCGGAGGCGAGGAAGACAATCCCCTTTGCGATGTCGTTGGGCGTGCCCATGCGGCCGATCGGCAGGCGCTCCATCACCTGCTGGCGCGCCGCGGCGATGTCGTTGGTGCCGAGGTTGCGGGCGCGCGCGGCGAGCACCTGATCGCCCATGTCGGTGTCGATCGTGCCGGGGTGCATCGAATTGACCCGGATTCGGTAGCCCTTGCGGGCGAATTCGAGCGCCGCCGATTTCGTAAACAGCGTCACGCCCCCCTTTGTCATCGAATAGAGCGGGTCCTGCGTCGAGCCGACGATCCCGGCGGTCGAGGCGAGGTTGACGATGACGCTGCCGCAGGGGCTCGTCTGCGCCGCCGCGCGCAGCGCCGGCAGGCAGAGCTTTGTGCCGAGAAAGACGCCGGTCAGGTTGACCGCCGCAAGGCGCTGCCATTCGGCCAACGTAGCGCTCTCGATGTCCTTGCCGAGAAACAGGCCGGCGTTGTTGACCAGGATGTCGAGCCGGCCGAAGCGGGCGAGCGTCGTGGCGATGGCGGCGTTCCAATCGTCCTCGGTCGTCACGTCGAGATGAACGTAAAGCGCCGCCTCGCCCTCAGCGCCCGAGATGGCACGCGCCGTCTCGCGGCCCTTCTCGTCGAGCACGTCGGCGATCGCCACCCGCGCGCCTGCCTCAACCATCAGCCGCGCGGTCTCGCCGCCGATGCCGCGCGCCGCGCCAGAGATCAGCGCCACCTTGCCGTCCAGCCGGTTCACCGCCTGGGTCCTATCCGGCGCGGGTATAACGGCGGCAGTCGAGGCGCAGCAGATCGCGGAAATGCGGCCGCATGCGCTCGGTCCACGGCGTGTTGGCCGCAGTCTTCCAGGCCGCCGAGTTTGTCACGTCCGGGTTGGCGAGGTGATAGATCGCGGCGTACCGCTGGGTGGCGCCCGACCCGCGATAGCGCCGCGCGCACAATACGCCGGGCACCGCGCCGAGCTGCGGCAGGTGTTCGCTATTATACCATTCGTTGAATTCGTTTTCGTGCTCCGGCACGACATTCATCGCGACAAGCAGCAATGCCGCCGCCGCGCCGGTCGGCGCCGGCGCGTCGCCCGGCAGGATCTGCTCGCCTTCCATGCGGATCAGCGATTTTGTGCGGCTCGTCACCCGCTTGGTCCACGCGCTGCCGTTGGCACCGCCCACCGCGCGGTAGGGCGCGCTTTGCAGCACCAGGACGCTGTCGAGATCGTAAAGCGCCAGCGACTGCTTCGGGTTGGCCGCGCCCAGCCAGCGCTCGGCATTGAGAAACCCCGGCACGCGCAGCCGCTCCGGGATGTGTTCCGTATCGTACCAGTCGTCGAATTCGTCCGGCGCGACCTGGGAATAATCCATCGCCGCGATCAGGATGCCCTTCGCCATCGTTCCCTCCCGCTCTGTGCCGGCGAATGTCGCGCCGCGCGGGGCGCGCCGTCAACGCCGCGCAATGACTATATGATGGCGGCATGCATCTCGACGATTTTGCCTACGACCTGCCGCGCGAGCTGATCGCCGACCGCCCGTTGGAGCAGCGCGAACGGGCGCGCCTCATGGTGCTTCCGGCGGCGGGCGCGATCGAGGATCGCCACATCGCCGACCTGCCGGCGCTGCTGCGGCCGGGCGATCTGCTGGTGTGCAACGATACCAAGGTGGTCCCCGCGCGGCTTATTGGCCGGCGCGGTGCGGCGACGGTCGAGTTGACGCTGGCGCAAGCGTTGGGCGGCGGTGTCTGGCATGCGTTCGCCAAGGGCGCGCGCCGGCTGAAGCCGGGCGACCGTGTGGAATTTGCCGACGATTTCGCCGCCGAAATCATCGCGAAGACTGCCGAAGGCGCGATAGAGCTGCGTTTCGACCGCGAGGGCGAGGCGTTCCGCGCGGCGCTCGCGCGCCACGGCGCGATGCCCCTGCCGCCGTATATCCGCCGGCCCCGCGGCGGCGACCCGCGCGACCGCTGCGATTACCAGACGGTGTTCGCGCGCGAAGAAGGCGCCGTCGCGGCGCACACCGCCGGGCTGCATTTCACGCCGGCGCTGCTCGACGCGCTGGCGGGGCGCGGCATCGAACGGGCGATGGTGACGCTGCATATCGGCCCCGGCACTTTCCTGCCGGTCAAGACCGATGATCCGCGCGAGCACCGGATGCATGCCGAACGGGGGCACGTCGACGCCGATGCAGCGGCGCAGATCAACCGCGCACGCGAGCGTGGCGGGCGGATCGTCGCGATCGGCACGACGAGTTTGCGCGTCCTCGAAACCGCGGCCGACGCGCGCGGCCATATCGCACCGTTTCGCGGCGAGACGCGGCTGTTCATCCTCCCCGGCTATCGCTTTCGCGCGATCGACCTGCTGCTGACCAATTTCCACCTGCCGCGTTCGACCCTGCTGATGCTGGTCGCGGCCTTGGCCGGCCTCGACCGCATCAAGGCGGCTTACGCGCATGCCGTCGCCGAGCGTTACCGGTTTTTCTCGTACGGCGACGCCTGCCTGATCGAGCCGCGGCAGTGACTGTCGGCTTCGAGGTGATGGCGCGCGACGGCGCGGCGCGGGCGGGTCGGCTGGCGACGGCACACGGCACTATCGACACGCCGGCCTTCATGCCGGTCGGCACCGCCGCGACCGTAAAGGCGATGACGCCGGAAGCGGTTGCCGCAACCGGCGCCCGCGTCGTGCTCGCCAACACCTACCATCTGATGCTGCGGCCGGGCGCCGAGCGCATCGCCGCGCTCGGCGGCTTGCACCGCTTCATGAACTGGCCCTACGCGATCCTGACCGATTCCGGCGGGTTTCAGGTCATGTCATTGGCGAGCCTGCGAAAAATAACCGAGGAAGGAGCCGCATTCCGCTCGCATCTCGACGGTAGCCGGCATCTCTTGTCGCCCGAGCGCTCGGTCGAGATCCAGCATCTGCTCGGCGCCGACATCACGATGGCGCTCGACGAGTGCACGGCATTTCCATCCGAGCGCCGCGCGGTCGAAGCCTCGATGGAACTGACGTTACGTTGGGCCGAGCGCTCGCGCGCCGCGTTTGTCGCACGGCCCGGTCACGGAATTTTCGGCATCGTGCAGGGCGGCGTGTATGCCGATCTGCGCGAGCGCGCGGCACGCCGGCTCGTCGAAATCGGCTTTGACGGCTATGCGATCGGCGGGCTGGCGATCGGCGAGGGTCAGCAGACGATGTTCGCGATGGTCGAGAATGATGTGCCCTCTCTGCCGGCCGACCGGCCGCGCTATTTGATGGGGGTGGGCAAACCCGGCGATCTGGTCGGCGCGGTCAAGCGCGGTGTCGACCTGTTCGATTGCGTCCTGCCGACCCGCTCCGGCCGCACCGGACAGGCCTTCACCCGCACGGGCGCGCTCAACCTGCGCAACGCCCGCCACGCCGACGACCCCGGCCCGCTCGACGCGCAATGCCGCTGCCCGGCTTGCGCCGGCTTCAGCCGCGCCTATCTGCATCATCTGGTGAAGGCCGGCGAGATTCTGGGCAGCATGCTGCTGACGCAACACAACCTGACGTATTACGCCGACCTGATGTCGGAACTGCGTGCCGCGATCGCGGCCGGCCGCCTCGGCGCCTTTGCGGCGCTGCCGGGAGAGGCGGAGTGACCGAGCCCGTGCTCGGCCGGGCGGCGCCACTGCCGGCCTCGCCCGAGGAGGCGCAGCTCGACACGGTGCCCAACCCGCATCGCGGCCGTGCCTATGTCGTGCGCTTCACATGCCCCGAATTCACCAGCCTGTGTCCGGTGACGGGCCAGCCCGATTTTGCGCATTTCGTCATCGATTACGTGCCGGATCGGATGATCCTCGAAAGCAAATCGCTGAAGCTGTTCCTCGGCTCCTACCGCAATCATGCGGCGTTTCACGAAGACTGCACCCTCGCAATCGCGCGCCGGCTCGTCGCGGCGCTGGACCCGGCCTGGCTGCGCATCGCCGGCTACTGGTATCCGCGCGGCGGCATCCCGATCGATGTGTTCTACCAGACCGGCACGCCGCCCGACGGGCTGTTCCTGCCCGAACCAGGCGTCGCGCCCTATCGCGGCCGCGGCTGAGGCGATGCCGGCCGAGATCCGCGAGGCGATCCGCGCCGAGGCGCTGGCGATCGGTTTTGATGCGGTCGGCTTCGCGGCGGCGCATCTGGCCGATGCGGCGCGTGCCGATCTCGGCGAATATCTGGCGCGCGGCTATCACGGCGACATGGGCTGGCTGGCGACGACCGCAGCGCGGCGGGGCAACCCGCAGGCGCTATGGCCCGAAGCAAAAACGGTCGTCGTGCTCGGCATGAACTACGGCGGCGCCGACGATGCGCCGGCGGCGGCCGATCCCGATCGCGGCACGATCGCGGTGTATGCGCGCGGGCGCGATTACCACGACACGCTGAAAAAACGGCTGAAGGCGCTCGGCCGCTGGATCGCAGCGCAGTGGCCGGGCGAGTTGAAGGTGTTCGTCGATACGGCGCCGGTCATGGAAAAGCCGCTGGCGCAGCAGGCGGGGATCGGCTGGCAGGGCAAGCACACCAACCTCGTGTCGCGCGGCTACGGATCGTGGCTCTTTCTCGGCGAAATATATCTGAGCCTGGCGCTGGCGCCGGACATGCCGGAAACCGACCATTGCGGCGGCTGCCGGCGCTGCCTTGACGCCTGCCCGACGGCGGCCTTCCCGGCGCCCTACCGGCTCGACGCGCGACGCTGCATCTCGTATCTGACGATCGAGCACAAGGGGCCGATCCCGCATCAGCTGCGGCCGCTGATCGGCAACCGCATCTTCGGCTGCGACGATTGCCTGGCGGTCTGCCCGTGGAACAAATTCGCGCGGGCCGCCGATGAACCGGATTTGCGACCGCGCGATGCGCTGGCCGCGCCGCACCTCGCCGAACTCGCGCGCCTCGACGACGCAGCCTTTCGCGTCCGTTTCGCCGGAACGTCGGTGAAGCGCATCGGCCGCGACCGATTTTTGCGCAACGTGCTGGTCGCGATCGGCAACATGCCCGCGGCGGTCCCGGAACTGACGGCGGCGGTGCACCGCCTGCTGGACGACCCGTCGCCGCTGGTTCGCGGCGCGGCAGTATGGGCCTTGGGCCGGATCGCGCCGCATCTTGCCGCGATCGCCGCCTCGGCCCGTGCCGAGGACCCCGATCCCGCCGTCAGAGACGAATGGCGTCGTCTGGCGCCGGCTCCGGTGCCGCCTCAGCGCGCCAGATCGGCGACCAGCGAGAATGCGGTCGCCGTGTCCCCCTCCTGCCCGCGGTAGATCTGCAGATTTTCGAGCACGCGCTCGACATAGCTGCGCGTCTCGTTGAACGGGATCATCTCGATCCAATCGACCATGTTGATGCCGCTGCCGCGCGGGTCGCCAAAATCGCGCAGCCATTCTTCGACGCGGCCCGGCCCCGCGTTATAGGCGGCGATCGCCAGCGGGTAGGAGCCGCCAAAATCGTCAAGCAGCGTCTCGATGTACGAGCGGCCGAGCGTGACGTTGTAGACGCCGTCGTTGAGCCGGGCGAGCGAGAACGGCAGGTGCAGTTCGCCCGCCACCCGCTTCGCGGTCGCGGGCATCAACTGCATCAGCCCGCGCGCCCCGACCGAACTGGTCGCGCCCGGCGCAAAGCCGCTTTCCTGCCGCACAATCGCCAGCAGCAGCGGACGCTCGGCGGTGCCGCCGGTGGGCAGCTTGGTGATCGGGTAGCCATGCACCATCAACGGCATCCCGGCATCGATCGCGCGGCGTGCGACGGCGATCGCGAGGTCAATGCGGTCGTACCGGTCGGCGAGCGAGCCGAGCATCGCAAACGCAAGCTCGGTCTTGGCTGCCTCGGCCATTTTCATCAGAACGATGCCGGCATGCAGTCCGTCGCCGGCGGCGAACAACAATCGAGCGGCGCCGACCAGCGGCTCGGCGTCGAATGTCGCCTGTTGCGCGCCGGTCGGCTGCGGTTCCGGCACGGGATGCGGCGGTGCATCCTTGCCGAGCTTGTGGGCGGCCAACTGGCCGTAAAATGTTGCCATGTTTTCGGCGCCGACGGCGTACCAGGCCGAGGCTAGCTCCGGTTTTCCCTCCGCCGCCGCGGCGCGCCCGGCCCAATAGGCGGCGCGGGTCTTGGCATAAGGATTTGTCACGCGGCCGAGAATGCGCGCGAAATCGTCGAACGCGACGGCCGGATCCTTGTTGAAATGCAGTGCGATGAAGCCGCTCAGAAATTCGGCGTCGCAGGCGGTCCCGTCGGTGCACGCCGCCGGAATCTGTACCAGCCGATAGGCGGTCGCCGGATCGCCGTGGGCCAGCAGGTGACGGGCGACGAGCAGCCGCTCCTTCCACCACATCGCCGGGCGGACCGGGTTATCGGGGTGCGCCAAGAGCAGCGCCGCGGCATTGTCAAACCGGCCGTTCTTGTGCCACCACACCGCCTCGTCGTAGGCGAGGCCGGGGTCGGTGCGAAGCTGCGCCGGGAGATGGGCGACGAGGCTGCCGGCGTTCTTGGCGTCGGCGGCGACCGCCAGGCGCGCTTCGGCCAGTTTGCGCTGGGCGGCGGACACCAGCGGCAACATGCGGCGGGCGGCGTCGTCCTGGCCGTCCCACAGCAGCCGCTCCAGCCGCTTCTGATCGTCCTCGGGTCGCAGCAGCGCACCAAATCGCGCGAGCAGTGTGTGCTCGTCGGCGGCCGAGAAATCACCGTTGATCCAGGCCGCGCGCAGGGCGGCAGTGCCGGCCGCCTCGCCGCGTGCGAGCATGATCTCGGCGGCGCGCGCCATGCCGGCGCCGCTGATCGGCGGATGCTTCTGGAACCACGCGGCTGCGGTCGCGTCGTTTTCGCCGGCCAGCGCCGCCTCGGCGCGGCGCCGCAGCGTCATCTGCAACGGCCAGTCCGGGTGCCGCTCGATAAAGGCGGAAATCTCGGCGAACCGGCCGGCCGCTCCCGCGCGGGTGAAATCGAGCCACTGCACGACCGGTAGCGCGGCGCCATCGTTGCTTTTCGCCGCCTGGGCATAGGCTTTCGTCCAGTCGCCCGCACGCGCGGCGGCAACAGCCGCGAGCGCCGCGCCATCGACCCCGTCGGCCCGCTGCGCCGCCGTCGCCGCGATCGGCGCGAGGGCCAAGAGAAAGGCCGGAACCCAGCGAAGCATTACTCGCAATGCGCTTCCCCTCCCCGCGCCAATGACGAAGAGACCATGTTTACGGGTTCCCGGCGGGACGAGCAAGTTGATCTTGTAACGTTAAGTAAATGAAAAATGGTAAATCATTCGGCGGCGGCAACTTCCGGTACGGCCGGCGCCCGAAAACGTGCCAGCAATTCCGCCTGCGTTGCCTTGGCGCGCGCCAAATTCGCCGCTTTGATGTGGCCGAAGCCGCGGATTTCCAGCGGCAGCCGGGCCAACTCGACGGCAGCGAGGTAATTGTGCGGCGCCAGATTCTGTTCGATTTCGTCGAGTACGGCCTCGTAGTCGGCAATCAGCTGACGCTCGGCGCGGCGCTCGGCGGTACGTCCGAACGGGTCGAAGGCGGTGCCACGCAAGCGGCGCAGACGCGCCAAAACGCGGAACGCGCCGAGCATCCACGGGCCATAGACGCGTTTCTTGAGATGCCCCGTCGCCGCGTCACGATTGGCCAGGAGCGGTGGTGCGAGGTGAAAGCGCAATCGGTAATCGCCGTCGAATTGCTCGGCGACGCGCTGCCGGAAATCACTGTCGGCGTAGAGCCGGGCGACCTCGTACTCGTCCTTGTAGGCCATGACCTTGAACAGCGCCTGCGCCGCGGCGTCGGCGAGCGCGGCGCTGCCCGGGACGCGCGCCGCCTCGATCTCGCGCAGCCGGCGGATCCGGCCGGCATAGCGGGCGCCGTAGGCGGCGTGCTGGTACTGCGTCAAGATCGCAACACGGCGCGCCAGCTTTTCCTCGAGCGTCGCGGACAGGCGGTGACTTTCCGGCGCCGCGCTTTTCGGCATGGCACGGGCCTCGACGAGGGCGGCGTCGATCGCCGCACGCCGGCCCCAGCGGAAGGCGCCGCGGTTGAACTCGACCGCGACCGCGTTCAATTCGATCGCCCGGTCGATGGCCGCGGACGACACCGGCACCTGGCCCTTCTGGTAGGCGTAGCCGAGCATGAACAGGTTCGTCGCGATCGAGTCGCCGAGAAGGCCGGTCGCCAGCCGCGTCGCGTCGACAAACTCGGCCTCGCTGCCGCCGAGCGCGGCAGTAATTGCGCGTTTCAGGGCGCGCGACGGGAACGGCAGGTCGGAATTGCGCGGGAAATCGCCGGTGATCGTCTCATGACTGTTGACGATCGCACGGCTCCTGCCGGCGCGCAGCCGCGACAAAGCTTCCGCACCGGCCGCGACGACGAGATCGCAGCCAAGCAACAGATCGGCGTTGCCGGCGGCGATGCGCACGGCGTGGATCTGCTCCGGCCGCTCGGCGATGCGCACATGCGACAGGACGGCGCCGCCCTTTTGCGCGAGGCCCGTCATGTCGAGCACGGTGACGCCCTTGCCTTCGAGATGCGCCGCCATGCCGATCAACGCGCCGATCGTCACGACGCCGGTGCCGCCGACGCCGGTGACGAGGATGCCGTACGGCTCGGCGAGCGGCGACAGCGCCGGTTCCGGCAGCGGCGGCAGGTTCGCCTCGTCGAGGTCGGATGCTTCGCGCCGCCGCAGCGCCCCGCCCTGCACCGTCACGAAACTCGGGCAGAACCCGTTAAGGCAGGAAAAATCCTTGTTGCAGCTCGACTGGTCGATCGCGCGCTTGCGGCCGAACTCGGTCTCGACCGGCACGACCGACAGGCAGTTCGACGCCGCCGAGCAGTCGCCGCAGCCTTCGCACACCAGATCGTTGATAAAGACGCGCTGCGGCGGATCGGGGAAGCGGCCGCGTTTACGGCGGCGGCGCTTTTCGGCGGCACAGGTCTGGTCGTAGACGATCGCGGTGACGCCGGGCAGCTCGCGCAACTCGCGCTGCACCGCGTCCAGATCGTCGCGATGACGCACCGCGACGCCGGCGGGAAATACGCCGCCGAGCGGATATTTGTCGGGCTCGTCGGTGACGACGACAATCGGCCGGACGCCCTCGGCGGCGAGCTGCCGCGCCACCGCAGGCACCGTCAACTGCCCGTCGAGCGGCTGCCCCCCGGTCATTGCCACCGCATCGTTGAACAATACCTTGTAGGTCATGTTGACGCCCGCCGCGACCGCGGCACGGATCGCCAGAATGCCGGAATGCGTGTAGGTGCCGTCGCCGATATTGGCGAAGACATGCGTCGTTTCCGTAAACGGCGCCTGGCCGATCCACGGCGCCCCCTCGCCGCCCATCTGGGTGAACGTCGCCGTGTTGCGATCCATGAACTGCGACAGGTAGTGGCAACCGATGCCGGCCAACGCCCGGCTGCCGTCCGGCACGCGGGTCGAGGTGTTGTGCGGGCAGCCGGAGCAGAAATACGGCGTGCGCTGAAACGGGACGATCTCGCCGCCGGCCGGCCGCTCGCGCGCCTCGAGATCGCAGAGCCGCTCCTGCAGCCATGAAAACTCGCCGAAACCGGCAAGCCGGCGGGCGATGACGCGGGCGATCTGGCCCGGCGCCAGTTCGCCGTTTGACGGCAGCATCCACTCGCCCCGCTCGTCGAACTTGCCGACGATGCGCGGCCGCCGGTCGGCCGGCCAGTTGTACAGCTGCTCCTTCAATTGCGTCTCGATGATGGCCCGCTTCTCTTCAACGACGAGAACCTCGGCGAGACCCTCGGCGAAACGCCGGACGCCCTCCGGTTCGAGCGGCCACGGCATCGCCACCTTGTAGAGGCTGATCCCGAGGGCCGCCGCTTCGGCGGCGCCGATGCCCAACTCGTCGAGCGCCTGGCGCACGTCGAGATAGGATTTGCCGGTCGTCAGAATGCCGAAACGCGGCTGCGGCGCCGCGCTGACGATCCGGTCGAGGCGATTGGCTCGGGCGAATGCCAGCGCCGCCGGCAACTTGTAGCGATGCAGCCGCGCTTCCTGGTCGAGCGGCGTGTCCGGCCAGCGGATGTTGAGGCCGCCCGGCGGCATCTCGAAATCCTGCGGCGCAACGATGTCGGCGCGCGCCGGATCGATCGCGATCGAGGCCGAGCTGTCCATCTGCTCGGCGACGGTCTTGAACGCGACCCAGCATCCCGAATAGCGCGACATGGCCCAGCCGTAGAGGCCGAGTTCGAGGATCTCCTCCACCCCGGCCGGGTGCAGCACCGGGATCGCGGCGTCGATGAACGCCAGCTCCGACTGATGCGCGAGGGTCGAGGATTTGCACGTGTGGTCGTCGCCGGCCAGCGCCAGCACGCCGCCGAGCGCCGCCGAGCCGGCCGAGTTGCCGTGTTTCAGCGCGTCCCCGCTGCGATCGACCCCTGGCCCCTTGCCGTACCACATCGCGAAGACGCCGTCGTACCTGGCGCCGGAAAAGAGGCGCACCTGCTGGCTGCCCCAGACGGCGGTCGCCGCGAGTTCCTCATTGATCGCCGGCTGGAACTTGATGTGGTTCTTTTCAATGAAGCGGCGGGCGCCCCACAGCGCCTGATCGAAGCCGCCAAGCGGCGAGCCGCGATAGCCCGAAATGAAGCAACCGGTCGCGTGGCCGGCCGCCGCGTCGCGCTGGCGCTGCATCAGCGGCAGCCGCACCAGCGCCTGCGTGCCGGTCAGATAAATCCGGCCCTTGTCGAGGCTGTATTTGTCGTCGAGGGTGACCGCGGCCAATTCGCCGCGCCGTACCGGTGCCGATCGGGCCATCGCGGACTCCCGCAGGATTTTTGCGCGGTGATCGCGCGTCTGTCGCGACACGTTACCCGCACCGGCCCGGCGGCTCAACGACCGCGGTTTTTTTCGCCAAATCAACCGGTGTTGACGCTGTACGGCGTTGCCGCAGCACTTATATATCAGTTCGACGGCATTGCGCGGGCCGGTGATGCGGCGTAATGCACGAACCACCTTTCCCTGCCGGTGATATTCGCGATGACCGCAGCAGCCCTCGAACGGGTGCCTCTCAACCAGCAATTGCTCCAAGCGCTGCAACAGCAGCTCGGCGATAGGCTGTCGACGGCGGCGGCGATCTGCGAACTGCACGGCCGCGACGAATCCTATCACGCGCCGCATGCGCCGGATGCGGTCGCCTTTGCCCGCAGCACCGACGAGGTCTCGGCCATCGTGCGCCTGTGCGCGCAATACAAGACGCCGGTCATCGCTTTTGGTGCCGGCACCTCGCTGGAGGGTCATGTCGCCGCGCTGAGAGGCGGCGTGTGCATCGATCTGTCGCAGATGAACCGTATTTTGCAGGTCAATGCCGAGGATCTCGACGCCACCGTCGAGGCCGGCGTCACGCGCAAGCAGCTCAACGAGTACCTGCGCGACACCGGGCTGTTCTTTCCGATCGATCCCGGCGCCGACGCCTCGCTCGGCGGCATGGCGGCGACCCGCGCCTCCGGCACCAATGCGGTCCGCTACGGGACGATGCGCGAGAACGTGTTGTCGCTTTGCGTCGTGCTGGCCGACGGCCGGGTGATCCGCACCGCGCGGCGCGCCCGCAAATCGGCCGCCGGCTACGACCTGACGCGGCTGTTCGTCGGCTCGGAAGGGACGCTCGGCGTCATCACGGAAGTGACGGTGAAGCTGTACGGCATTCCCGAGGCGATCTCTGCGGCGGTATGCCCGTTTCCGTCGATCGAGGCCGCCGTCGATACGGTGATCCTGACGATCCAGAGCGGCGTGCCGGTCGCGCGAATCGAATTGCTCGACGAGGCGCAGATCGACGCCATTAACAAATATTCGAAGCTAAATCATCCAGTCGCGCCGACGCTGTTTTTCGAATTTCACGGCAGCAGTGCCGGCGTCGCCGAGCAGGTCGACAGCGTCAAGGCGATCGCCGCCGAGCACGGCGGCGACGCTTTCCGCTGGGCGACAACCGCCGAAGAACGCTCGAAATTATGGCAGGCGCGGCACGACGCCTATTATGCCGCGCTGGCGCTGCGGCCCGGCTCGAAAGGTTGGCCGACCGACGTTTGCGTACCGATCTCGCGGCTGGCAGAGTGCATTGCCGAGACCAAGCGCGATTTGTCGCAATCGGCTATTCCTTCGGCGCTGGCCGGGCACGTCGGTGACGGCAATTTTCATTTGATTTTTATGATTGATCCCCAATCTTCTCAAGAAATTGCCGAGGCGAGTCGCCTTAATGACCGCATGGTGGCCCGCGCGCTCGCAATGGAAGGTACATGCACCGGCGAGCACGGCATTGGATACGGCAAGATGGATTTTTTGATCGCCGAACACGGCGAAGCCATTTCTGTCATGCGCAGCATCAAACAGGCGCTAGACCCTGATGATATATTTAACCCGGGAAAAATTGTGCGACGATGATGGCAGCGATTTCGCCGGAAAGAAATAGCACCCGCAAATCTGCGCGAGGAACGGATAAATCGCTTCACTGTTGTCTTATTTGCCGCTATTGTCGGTACAAGAAAGCGGGGGCCGCCGCCGCCGGGCTTTCGGGGGCACAACGGCTGTATCACCACCCCTGCGATCGTTTCTGCGACTCGGGTGTTTGGGCTGATCTCTCGGCTTGAGGCGAATTCATGTCGTGGCAGCCGGGTGACAAGATGTCACAGTACAAAGGGTCCCAAGGTCATTACTGATGGAAAAATCGAATAAACGAGGAAAGATTCCGCAATCCGATTGGCCGCTGATCATGGCCAGATATGACGCCGGTGAGACGCTCGCAAGCATTGCGCGGACCTACGATTGCTCGCCGCCGGCAATCAGCTATGTTGTCAGCCGCAGCCGGACGCGCCAGCCAGAGTCGGAAGGTTCGCACAAGCCCCTCAACGCGTCCGAGCCGCAATTGATCAAAGCCATTTCCGGCGAGACGGCGAACGCATCGGCGCCGGTCGCGCTGCCGGAGCCGACGGCCGATGCGGCAGCGTCGCCGCCCGAAAAATTGCCGCCGGTGTCGGCCGAAGTGCCGCGCGCCCATGATGACGCGCCGAACGGCGCCGGCGTCCAGCGGAACGGCAGCAACGGCGGTTCCCTTCGCGCATCGCCCCCGGCGGAGGCGGTTGTACCGCAGCGGCCGGTCGCCGCACCGCCGGCGAACGGCGATCATCGGCGCACGCTGCATCTGTCGCTCGGCGGTTCACCGCACGGCAATGGCGGCTCGCGGGCAGGCGAACAGCCGATCGAGCGGCCGGCCCCGATCCATCGCGCACAGCCGGCCGTCGATCCGGCCGCCGCAAGCCCCTCCGAGCGCGCCGGCAACGGCGCCGCCGCGCCGTTCTCGGCCGGCCAACGCGACCGCGATTACAGCGAGCCGCCGCATCACAACGGCGGCGATGCACCGCCGCGGCGGGAGAACGGCGCCTTCATCGATCGCGATTTGCGGGCGCGGGTCGAGGCCGATATCGGCGCTTTTCTCGCCGCATTCGACGATGCCCTCGCGCAGGACACGCTTGAGAGCCGCTCGGCATTGCGCGAAGCCACCGACCGGCTGCTGCGCGCCGGCGCCCGCACCCGCATCGAACTGGAACGTCTGGAAGCGCGCGTGCCATTGTCGGCGCGCGACGCGGGCAGCCGCGGCCATCCCGCCTGGCGCGAGCGATGATTTCGGGCGTCGTCGCACCGCCATTTTGCATTGAGCGCATGAGATGAACAGGGCGCCGTAAAGACGCCCTGTTCATTGCTTCGGTGAGGGCTGTTCAGCCCTCGCCCTTGTCGAGCTTGATCCCGACATACTGTGTGATGCCGTGCCGGTTGAGCAGCAGCAGCGCGCTCTTTTGCGGCGAGCGGGCAGCCTCGCGCAGCCGTTGCGCCGCCTCGTCCGGATTGCGCACCGGGTGCTGGTCGATCGACATGACGACATCGCCGCGCGATAGCCCGAGCGCGTCGGCCGGGCTGCCTTCATCGACACTTGAGATGACGACGCCATGGACATCTGCGGAGAGGTTCAGCTCCTGCCGTACGTCGGCGGTCAATGGTGCGAAATGCACGCCGAAGGCATCCGCCGGTTCCGCCTCGGCGGGACCGTCGCTGGCCGAGGCGATCCGGGGATTCTCCGGCGCATCGCCGAGCGTTGCATGCAACTCGACCGACTTTCCATCGCGCCACACCGTCATCGTCGCCGCCGAGCCGGGCGCCTGATCGGCGACGAGGCGCGGCAGGTCGTGCAGCTGCTTCACCGGCTGGCCGTCGAACGACAGCACCACGTCGCCCTGCTCGATGCCGGCGCGGGCGCCGGGGCCGTCATGCGACACCAACGCGACAATCGCGCCGTGATCGTTGGGCAGTCCGAGGCTGGCGGCGATCGCCGGCGTCACCTGCTGGATCTGCACGCCGAGCCAGCCGCGCTCGACCTTGCCGTGCGCTTCGAGCTGCGCGACGATCCGCTTCGCGACATTGGACGGGATCGCAAAGCCGATACCGACGCTACCGCCGTTCGGCGAATAGATCGCGGTGTTGATGCCGATCACCTGGCCGTCGAGATTGAAGGTCGGGCCGCCCGAATTGCCGCGGTTGATCGGCGCATCGATCTGCAGGAAATCGTCGAACTGGCCGGAATGAATGTCGCGGCCGCGTGCCGAGATGATGCCGGTCGTAACGGTGCCGCCGAGGCCGAACGGATTGCCGACCGCGACGACCCAGTCGCCGACCTGTGCCGCGCCGCTGTCGCCGAACGTGACATAAGGCAAGGGCTTATCGGTCTTGATTTTCAGGACCGCTAGATCGGTGCGCGGGTCGCGGCCGACGATATGGGCCGGATATTTTGTGCCGTCCTGCAGAATGACGGTGACTTTGGCAGCCTCTCCCACGACGTGGTTGTTGGTCACGACGTAACCCGACGGGTCGATGATAAAGCCCGAGCCGAGGGCGATGCGCCTGCCGTCCTCCGGCTCCTGCGAAAACGGCCCGGGCGTGAACGGATCGCCGCCGCCGTGCTGCTCGAAAAAGCGCCGCATGAATTCGTTGAGCGGCGAATTGCGGAAGCCTTCCGGCAGCTGGTCCGACATCGCGTTGGCCTCAGGCTTTTCGGTGACGGAGATGTTCACGACGGCGGGCAGCACGCGCTTTACGAGCGGCGCGAAGCTCTGCTGTGTTGCG
>DATJSO010000097.1:0-10478 GCA_035504075.1 Allostellaceae bacterium
CATCGAAATTCTTGGCATTGAGATAGTTGGAGTGCGGGTCGAGCGACGTCAGCATGCCGTTGATCGCGCCTTCGACCAGCTTTTCATTGCTCACCTTGTCGACATAATCGGCGCGCACGAGCTGGAACACGTCGCCGAACAGCTGCAGCTCCTTGTAGGTGTCTGCGTTGTTCGCGTTGTCCGCCGCGTTCGTCGTCGCGGCGCCGACACCGGGATGCGGCGTCAGCAGAAAAACCGCCCCGGCAGCCGCTGCGATCAACCCCAAGCGCTTCATTGATCCACCTTTTGCTCCCCGTTCGCCGCGCCGCGCCCTGCGGCCTGCGTTGCCAGCCACGGTTGGGGATCGACCGGCTGGCTGCCGCGGCGCACCTCGAAATAAAGCAGGTTTCCGGTCCCCTCGTCCGTCGGGGCGCCCTGCGACGCGGGTGAGCCTGGCATCGCGCCCACCGGCTCGCCGGCGGTCACCCATTCGCCGGCAACGACGCCGATCCCGGCGAGTCCGCCAAGCACCGAATGATACAAGGCCCCGTGGCGAATGATCAAGAGAAGCCCCAAATCCCGGAACGCGCCGGCATAGACGATCTGGCCGTCGAACGGCGCCACCACTTCGGATCCCGGAACCGCGCCCTTCAGGTTCAATCCCGCGGCCGGTGCGCCGTTTGCGTCGCTCGGCTCGCCGAAGCGCCGGCTTATTGTTCCGGAAATCGGCAGCCTCAGGGCAGATTGCGGCGGATCGAAGGCGCGCGGCGCCGCCGGACGCGTCGAATCGGCGGTCTGCCGCGCGGCGAGGTCGCGGTCGCGGCGCTCGGTCGCAGCATCGGCGAGCCGGATCAGCTCGCCGATGTCCTTCGCCCGGGCCGCCATGCGCTGGAGGGTGGCGTCGTTGGCGGCGTCGGGCAGCAGCGGCCGCGTCAACGCAAGGCGTTGCGTCACCAGCTGCGCGACCTGCGCGCGGTCTGCCGCGAGCGCCGCGGCCGCTTGCGCAAGCTCGTGCCGGTGCGCCGCGATCTCTCGCCGCAGCCGCGCAATGTCGTTGATCTCGGCCATCAGGGCGTGCGCTTCGGCGCGCAATTCCGGCGCCACGGCGCTGATCAGCAGTGCGCCGCGGCGGCGATCGAGCGGCGCTTCGGCTACGAGCGCCGACGGCATTGCGCCATTGCGGGCGAGAAATGCGAGCGCGCTCAGCAGATGCGCCTGCTGCGGCCGGCTGTCGTCGATGTCGCGCTGCCGCCCGGCCGAATCTGCGGCGAGCAGGGCGATTTGATGCTCGAGGCCGGCGACCGCCGCCTCCTGCTGCTGCTCCGCCTGCGCGGCCGCGACGCAGCGTTGCCGAATGCCGTCGAGGGCGGCGACGGCGGCCTTCGGCGCGGCCCAGGCCGGGGCCGTCGCCAGCACAAGCGGCAGCGTGAGGATGGCCGTTCGCCAACCGGCGATCATTCCGCGGCGCGCCGCGCGTCCGCCCGGATCAGCGAATGCCCGGTCATCGCCGCCGGCTGCGGCAGGCCGAGAATGTCGAGCAATGTCGGCGCGACATCCGCCAGCCGGCCGTTGGCGATGTGCATCACCGTGCCGGCCGGCGGGTTGATGATGACGAGCGGCACCGGGTTCAGGGTATGCGCGGTGTGCGGCTCGCCCGTTTCGGGATCGCGCATCATCTCGGCGTTGCCGTGGTCGGCCGTGATGACCAGCGTGCCGCCGGCCGCCTCGACCGCCTGCGCCAGGCGGCCGAGGCAACCGTCAACCGTTTCGACCGCGCTGATCGCAGCGTCGAGCCTGCCGGTATGGCCGACCATGTCGGTGTTGGCGTAGTTCAGCACGACGACATCGAAGCGGCCGGACCCGATCGCCGCGACGACTTTGTCGGTCACCTCCGGCGCCGACATTTCCGGCTGCAGATCGTACGTCGCGACCTTTGGCGAGGGGACGAGGATGCGTTCCTCGCCGGGAAACACGGCTTCCCGGCCGCCGTTGAAAAAGAATGTCACATGCGCGTATTTCTCGGTCTCGGCGATGCGCAACTGCGTCATGCCGGCGTTCGAGATCACCTCGCCGAACGTCGCGGACAGATCCTCGGGCGGGAACAGCGTCACCAGACAGCGGTTCAGCGCCTCCGAATATTCGACAAGGCCGAGCGCGGCAGCGAATTGAATGGGCTTGGCGCGGTCAAAGCCGGCGAAATCGCGATCGACCAGCGCGCCGGCGATTTCGCGGATGCGATCGGCCCGGAAATTAGCAAACATCAGGCCGTCGCCGTCCTGCATGCCGCGATAATCGCCGATGACCGTCGGCAAGACGAACTCGTCGGTCTCGCCGCGCTCGTAGGCCGCTTCGATCGCGGCGACGGCGTCCGGCCCATGCTCGCCCGCGCCGACCGTCATCGCGCGATAGGCCTTCTCGACCCGCTCCCAGCGCTTGTCGCGATCCATCGCGTAATAGCGCCCGGCGACGGTCGCGATGCGGATGGCGCCCCGCCCCGCGACGTCGGCCTGGAACTGCTTCATGTAACCGACCGCGGATTTGGGTGGCGTATCGCGCCCGTCGAGAAACGCATGTACAACAACCGGCAGCCCGGCCTCGGCGAAAGCGGCGGCGAGCGCGGCGAGCTGGCGCTGGTGCGAATGCACGCCGCCCGGCGACAACAGGCCGATGACGTGCGCCGTGCCGCCGGCGGCCTTGAGCTTGGCGATGAACGCCTGCAAGGCCGGCAGGCGCTTGACGCTGCCGTCGGCGACGGCGGCGTCGATGCGCGGCAGATCCTGCATGACGACGCGACCTGCCCCGAGATTGGTGTGCCCAACCTCGGAATTGCCCATCTGCCCGTCGGGCAGCCCGACATAGTGCTCGCTGGCGTCGAGATGGGCGTGCGGCCACTGCCGCAGGAACCCGTGCCAGAAGGGCGTACGCGCCCGCTCGATCGCGTTGTCGGCGCCGTCGTCGCGCTCTCCCCAACCGTCGAGGATGCATAGGACAAGCGGGCGCGGACGATTGCCTGTCATGGCGCGGCATGCCTTGTCTGACCAGATCCTCGGCGCCTTATACGCGAAACGGCGGGCGCGAACACCTGCGGTCGTTTCAATCGGGTGCGTAGGGATTGGCGCCCTTGCGCAGCATCAGGCGGATCGGCGTGCCGGGCAGGCCGAACTCGGTGCGCAGCCCATTCGCGAGATAGCGACGGTAGGAGTCCGGCAGTTCGCCGGGCTTTGAGGCGAACAGCGCAAAGCTCGGCGGCCGGGTGTTGATCTGCGTCATGTAGCGCAGCCGGAGGCGCCGGCCGGATACCAGCGGCGGCGGGTGACGCTCCTGCATCTGCGCCAGCCAGCGGTTCAACGCCGCGGTCGGGACGCGCCGGTTCCACACCGCGTCGGCCGCCACGACCGCCGCCATCAGCCGGTCGAGACCGCTGCCGGTCAGTCCCGAGACCGGCACCAGCGACACGCCGGCAAGGTGCGGCAGCGTTTCGGCGATCCGCTCCTGCAACTCCCGCGACCGCGCCGTTGCATCGCGCACCAGGTCCCATTTGTTGGCCGCCAGCACGAGCGCGCGCCCTTCCTCCGCGACGAGGTTGGCGATCGTCAGCTCCTGCCGCTCCAACCCTTGCGCCGCGTCGAGGACGACGACGACGACTTCGGCGAAGCGCACCGCGCGCAGCGCATCGGCGACCGACAGCCGCTCGAGGCGCTCCTCGATGCGCGCCCGGCGGCGCATCCCGGCGGTGTCGATGAGGCGGATGGCGCGGCCTCGCCAGCGCCAGGCGATCGCTATCGCGTCGCGGGTGATGCCCGGTTCGGGTCCGGTCAACAGCCGATCCTCGCCGACAAGGCGATTGACCAGCGTCGATTTGCCGACATTGGGACGCCCGACGACCGCCAGCTGCAACGGCTTTTCCGGCTCGGTCCCAGGCTCCTCGGCGTGTGCCCCGGCGGCTTCGGCGAACGGCAGAAGGCGCTCATAGAGTTCGGCGAGGCCTTCGCCGTGCTTTGCCGAAAGGGCTACCGGCGCGCCGAGACCGAGGGCGTAGGCGTCGCCCAGTTCGCCCTGAGCGGAGCGGCTTTCCGCCTTGTTGGCGACGAGGATGACGGGCTTGCCGGCGCGGCGCAGCCAGTGGGCGAAATGGCGGTCGGCCGGCGTCGCGCCGTCGCGTGCATCGATGACGAGCAGCGCCACGTCAGCCTCGTCGAGCGAACGCGCCGTCTGCGTTCGCATGCGGCCCGCCAGCGTCTCGGGCGGCGCCTCTTCGAGGCCGGCGGTGTCGATCAGGCGGAACGCAAGATCGGCGATGTGCCCGCGCGCCTCGCGGCGGTCGCGCGTCACGCCGGGCATGTCGTCGACAAGCGCGAGCGGCCGGCCGGCGAGCCGGTTGAACAAGGTCGATTTGCCGACGTTGGGGCGCCCGATGATCGCGATCGTGAACGACATGACTTTCGGCGCTAACAGCCGCCGCGTGGTCCTTCCGGCAGACGCCCGGCCGCCGCATCGATCCAGGTTCTGCCCGGCACCGGGAGCGGGCGATGCGGGGCTCAGCGATAAGCGGTTAGATTTGCGTCGTCTGTCAGGATGTAAAGCGTGTTGTCGGCGATAACTGGTCCGATATAGCCGGCATCCGCAAGATCCTGCCGGCCGACGATCTCGCCGGTCTCCGGCGCCACGTACATCGCCGTCGAGTTCGACGACACGGCGATGAGGCGGTCGCCGCCGAGCGTCGGGCCGGTCCAGTAGATCGGGTCGGATTTCGACTTCTCGTCTTTGTAGCTCGGCAGCCGGCGCAACCAGCGGATCTTGCCCTCCTTGCGGGTCAGACACGCCATCTCGTTGTCGCCCGCCAGCACAAAGACGTAGTCGCCGACCGACCACGGGCTGCTGCTGCTGCCGATTTCCTGTTCCCAGGCGCGATCGCCGGTGCGCAAATCGATCGCCGCCATCAGGCCGCTGTGGCTGACCGCGAAGACCAGACCGCGATCGATGATCGGCCGGCCGCGAATGTCGGCGAGCGCCGCGATCGCGTTGACATCGCGGATTGCGGCGAGATTGCTGGTCCAGACGGGCCGGCCGTTGTCAACAGTCAACGCGTACAGCTCGCCCGAGGTGTAGCCGACGACGACGACCTCGTTCTCGACCGCCGGGCTGGCGCCGCCGATCAGGTCGGCGGTTTCCGGAATGCCGCTGTGCGACCACAGCGCGTGGCCGTCGGTAGTGGCCACGACGTCGAGCCGGTTGTCGACCGTGACCGTGAAGATGCGTCCGGCGGCGACGGTCGGCGGTGCGTGCACCGGCGCGCTGACGCTCTGGCGCCAGATGACGTGGCCATTGGCCGGATCGAGCGCCAACACCTCGGAAAACCCGGTGGCGACGTAGAGCCGCCCCTGCCAGAAGCACGGCCCGCCGCCGAAGGCGTTGCCCTGCTGGCCCTTTGGCGTCAGATCAACCTGCCACAGGCGACGGCCGGTCGCCGCATCCATGGCGCTGACCTGCACGCCGCCATCCATCGCATAAACGCGTCCGCCCGAGACGACCGGCGGCGCCAGCACCCTCGTATAGTCGGAGGAGCCTTCGCCGACGCTGGTCTGCCAGGCTTGCGCCAGACGCGGTGGCAGTGCCGGACGGCCCATCGCGTGCGCCGGGTTGCCGCCCGGCTCCGGCCAGTCGGGGTTAGCCGCCGCCGGCGGCAGCGTTACCGGATCGCCGGCGAGGCGCGGGTCGGCCTCCAACTCGTTGCCGATCCCCAGCACCGGCAGCCGCTGGCCGGGAAGCGGCTGTTTGTTGTTGCCGCTGAGCCAATCAAACCAGCTGCAGCCGGCGGTGCCCGCCGCCAGCAGCAGCGCCGCAAAATCGCGTCGTTTCATCGTCCCCCTTTTCACCGGCCGCCCCCCGACGGCCGCGACGTTGTCCTGCTGACCTATGATTTGAGCGCCGCCGCCAGTTCCGCGGCGCGCGCCCGCAAGCCCGCCGGCGCCGCCAGATCGTCCGTCAGTTGCTGATAGATCGCCAGCGCGCCCGCACGATCGCCGGCCTCGAGCTTTGCGGTCGCCGTAAGGTCGAGTGCGCTGGGGCGCCACGGGTTGCCTTGGGCGGTCAGCGGCGCCAGCCGGGCGATCGCGGTCTGCGGGTTGGCGTCGGGCATGCCGTGCATGACCGACAGCAGCACGGCGAGGTCGCGGAAATTGGCGTTGACGCCCGACGAGGCGGCGATCCCGTCGTAGATCGCGATGGCCGCCTTGCGGTCCCCGCTCGCCGACAACAGTTCGGCGCGCTCGAACTCGGCGGGGACGCCGTACCCCCCGCCCTGATGCGCCAGCAGCGCGAATTCCTTGGCCGCATCCTCGGATTTGCCGGCGCGCGCCAGCGCCAGCGCCTCGGAATACTCCAGGCCCTGGCCGCGCCGCTCGGCCGCCAGGTGGTCGCGCCAGCCGACAATCCCACCGGCGATGACGAGCACGACAATGGCCGCGGCGATGATGTACTTGCCGTAGCGGGCCCACAGCTTCAGCAGGTTGTCCCGCCGCAACTCGTCTTCGATTTCGCGGAAAATGTCGCTCACAGCGGCTCCGGCCGGCGTCACAGCGCGAGGCAAAGATACATCGGCGCGCGGCACCATATCCGCTCGGCCGCGGCGACGCAAATTGCGGCCCCGCGGCGGGCGGCGGCAACCGGTCGCACCGTTTTCGCCCGGTAACGCGGCGCGCTCCTCGCGAGACGGCTGGACGCTGCGCCGGAAATGGTCAAAATAATGACAATGCAACGAAAGACGGTCGGCGCATGATCGGCAACGGCGCGACGGTGCTGCCCCTGCGGGACTATCGCCCCGCCCGGCGAGCGCTGTACTTCACGCGCGGTGAACTGAACCAGCTGCTCGGCCTCTACAGCCGCAGCGTCGCGCGCGGCGTGTGGCGCGACTATGCGATCGACAACGGCGACGGGCAGGCGCTGTTCTCGGTGTTCCGCCACACGCATGAGAGCGCCGCCTATACGATCGTCAAGTCGCTCGCGCCGGCCGCCGGACCGGGGTCGAGCGAGGTGCTCTACACTGTGTTGAGCGGCCGCCAACGCCTGTGCGTGGCCAGGAATCTGGCCGAAGCGCTCGATTATTTCCGCGCCAGGCCGAGCCTCGTTCCTGGCGCGCGGCGCTGACCGGCTCAGGCCGTATCGGCGCCGAGGAATTCCAGGGCGGCCGCGACGCCGCCGGCGCGGTGCGGAATGCCGGCGCGGTGCAACCCCATCTCGACGCCGCACAGCGTGCCGCACAGCATAAGGTCGTTAAAATGGCCGAGATGGCCGATGCGGAAGATTTTGCCCCGCATCTTGCCGAGACCGGTGCCGAGCGAAAGGTCGAAACCGTCGAGGATGATGTCGCGTACCCGGTCGGCATCATGCCCTTCCGGCATCACGACGGCGGTCAGCGAACTCGAATATTCGCGCGGGTCGGTGCACAGCACATCGAGTCCCCAACCGGCGACGGCGCGCCGCGTCGCTTCGGCGTGGCGGTCGTGACGGCGGAACACCGCCGGCAGGCCTTCTTCCTCAAGCAGCATCTTGAGCGCTTCACGCAGCCCGAACAGCAGGTTCGTCGACGGCGTGTAGGGGAAGAAACCGCTGTTGCCGGTCTCCGCCATCGCCTGCCAATCCCAATAGGAACGCGGCAGTTTCGCGGCCTTTGCCGCCGCAATCGCCTTGTCCGAGACCGCATTGAAGCCGAGGCCCGGCGGCAGCATCAGCCCTTTCTGCGACCCGGCAACGGTGACATCGACGCGCCATTCGTCGTGGCGGTAATCGATCGAGGCCAGCGATGAGATCGTATCGACCATGAACAATGCCGGATGGCGCGCCGCGTCGATTGCGGCGCGGATCTGCGGGATGCGGCTGACAATCCCGGTCGAGGTTTCGTTATGCACGACGCAGACCGCCTTTACCCCGTGCTCGCGGTCGGCGGCGAGCCTTTCCTCGACCTGCGCCGGATCGACGCCATGCCGCCAATCGCCGGCGACGAACTCGATATCGAGACCGAGCCGGGTCGCCATCTGCCGCCACAACGTCGCGAAATGGCCGGTCTCGAACATCAGCACGCGGTCGCCCGGCGACAATGTGTTGACGAGCGCCGCTTCCCACGCGCCGGTGCCCGAGGACGGATAGACGACAACGGTGCCGGCGGTCTGGAATACCCGCCGCATGCCGGCGACGATCTCCTTGCCGAGTTCGGCGAATTCGGGTCCGCGGTGATCGATCGTCGCAAAGGCGATGGCGTGCAACACGCGCTCGGGCACGTTGGTCGGGCCGGGGATCTGCAGGAAATGACGGCCGGTATGGAGAGGCGGCAGGTTTTTCATTGTTGAGGCTCCAGGGACAGGCGGCGGAGTGTGGCGACGAACGCCGGCTGCGACAAGAGCCGGCCCGCGCGCCGCGCCCCCTCGCAAGACAGGGAGCGGGTCGATGCTGAGAAAGAGGCGATATCTGGCGCTGGCTGCGGCCTTTCTGGTGGGCGGATCCTTGAGCGCTTTGGCGCAGACGACGGGTGCCTCGTTGGGCGGCGTCGGCGCCGATCAGATCGGCAACGGCTTGGTTGGGACGCCCGGAGCCGGGGTCTACAACGGCGACCGCACGACTAGGGCCCACAACGGCTACCCGGCCAGGACCCACGGCGGCCACGGCACGACCGGCTCGTCCCTTGGCGCGGGCGCCGGCGGGCGATGAGCGTCAGCCGACGCGGCGCGTCGGAAAGCTGACCGGCTCTTCGAGGCCGGCAGGGTCCTCGTGGATGAGGATCTCGGCATGCGGGAAGGCGAACCGCAGCTGCGCTTCAACCTCGTCCGAGATCTGATGCGCGCGCAACAGGTTCATCGCGCCGTCCATCTCGATGTGGAGCTGTATGAAGGCGGTCGGCCCGGCGATGCGCGTGCGGATGTCATGCACCGCGATGACATCGGGATGGCTTTCGGCGACGCGGCGGATCTGAGCCCGTTCGGCGTCCGGCAGTTCCCGGTCCATCAGCTGGGTCAGCGACAGGCGCGCGATCTTGACCGCACCCCAGATGATCCACAGGCCGACGGCGGCGCCGAATCCAGGGTCGAGCAGCGGCAACGAGTAAACGCTGCCGATTGCCAGCGTGGCAACGACGCCAAGATTGAGCACGATGTCGCTGCCGTAATGCAGTGCATCGGCGCGGATCGCCAGCGAGCCGGTGCGGCGCACGGCGCGGCGCTGGTAGATGACGAGCGTCGCCGTAACGAGGATGGCGAACAGCATGACGGCGATGCCGGCCCGCGGATCCTGCACCGCCGCCGGTTGGGCGAACCGCCGCGCCGCTTCGAACATCAGCAGGACGGCGCTGCCGACGAGAAACGCCGATTGGCCGAGTGCCGCCAGCGGCTCGGCCTTGCCGTGGCCGAAGCGGTGCTCGCGGTCGGCCGGCGTCGAAGCGTGCCGCACCGCCAGCAGGTTGACCAGCGAGGCGGCGGCATCGACGAGCGAATCGACGAGGCTCGCCAGCAGCGCCACCGAACCGGTGCCGATCCACGCCGCAAGCTTGACAACGATCAGTAGAATTGCGACTGCCAGCGCAGCCCAGGTCGCGCGCTGCCGCAGGCGCTGCGCCGCGCCCGCCGCGTTCACGGGAACAGGCGCTGTTTGCGCCACCGCGCGCCCTCGCGCACAAACAGGACGCGATCATGCAGCCGATGCGGCCGCTCCTGCCAGAACTCGACGCGCTCCGGCGCGACCCGAAAGCCCGACCAGTTGGCCGGCCGCGGCACCGCCGCGTCGCCCGCGTAGCGCGCTGCCACGGCGGCGAAACGGCGCTCCAACTCGCTGCGGTCGGCAAGCGGCCGCGACTGGTCGGACGCCCAGGCGCCCAGCCGGCTGTCGCGCGGCCGGCTCGCGAAATAGGCGTCGGCCTCGGCGGCCGACACCGGCTCGGCGACCCCTTCGATGCGCACTTGCCGGCCGAGCGACTTCCAGTGCAGGCACAATGCCGCTTGCGGGTTGGCCGCCAGCTCCTCGCCCTTGCGGCTGTCGAGATTGGTGTAGAACACAAAGCCGCGCGCGTCGGCGCCTTTCAGCAGCACGGCGCGCAGCGATGGCCGCCCGTCTGCCGCGGCGGTCGCCAGCATCGTCGTCTCGGCCAACGGTTCGCTCTGCATCGCGAGCCGAAACCAGCGCGCGAACGGCGCCAAGGGTTCCGCGTCGGCGACCTCATCGATCGGGGTCGGCTCGCTCATTTGCCTGATGCGCTGTTGTCGGCAATGACGCGCGCCGGCCGGATCGCCGCGGCGGGCGCCGCCGGGGCGCGGACGTCGGCCAACAGCGCTGCCAACGTGACGCGCATCGCCGCCGCCTCGGCCTTGACGATGCGCTCCATCGCCGGCGCTACCTGCCGTTGCCACGGCGCGAGCGAGCGCCCCAGCCAATTGCCGGCGAGCGGCAATCCGAGGGCCTCATAGAGATCGTGCAGTGTCGCGCTGTGCGGATCCCAGGCGAGTACCCAGGCGCCG
>DATJSO010000098.1:0-12716 GCA_035504075.1 Allostellaceae bacterium
CGCCGACGATGGGCGGCGTCCTGATCCTGACCGCGCTGACGATATCGACCCTGGTATGGGCCGATCTGTCCAACCCCTACGTCTGGATCGTACTGGCGATGACGGTCGGGTTCGGGCTGATCGGTTTCGCCGACGATTACAAAAAGCTGACGCGCCGGTCGCATCGCGGCATCTCGGGGCGGCTGCGCCTGCTGATCGAGATCGCGCTGGCCGCAGCAACCTGCATCGCGCTCGCCTTCATCATGCGGGCGCCGCTCGCCAACACGCTGGCGGTGCCGTTTTTCAAGAACGTGCTGTTGAACCTCGGCTGGTTCTTCGTGCCGTTCGGCGTACTGGTCATCACGGGCGCCTCGAATGCCGTCAACCTGACCGATGGCCTCGACGGCCTGGCGATCGGGCCGGCGCTGATCGCCTCGGCCTGTTTTGCGCTGATCGCTTACCTTGTCGGCAATGCCGTTTTCGCCAATTACCTGCAATTGCACCACGTGCCGCACGCCGACGAACTGACCGTATTCTGCGGCGCGATGGGCGGCGCGAGCCTCGGGTTTTTGTGGTTCAACGCGCCGCCCGCCAGCGTCTTCATGGGCGATACCGGCTCGCTTGCGATCGGCGCTGCGATCGGCACGATCGCCGTCATTACCAAGCACGAACTGGTGCTGGCGATCATCGGCGGGCTCTTTGTCGTCGAGGCGGTCTCGGTCATCATCCAGGTCGGGCATTTCAAGATGACCGGCCGGCGCGTCTTCCGCATGGCGCCGCTGCACCACCATTTCGAGCAGCTGGGGTGGGAGGAGTCGAAAATCGTAATCCGTTTCTGGATCATCGCTGTGATCCTGGCGATCGCCGGACTGGCGACGCTGAAATTGCGGTAAGCCGCAATGATCGTCGTCGAGGCGTTTGCCGGCCGGCGCGTCGCCGTGCTGGGCCTGGCGCGCACCGGGCTGGCCGCGGCGCGGTCGCTCGCCGCCGGCGGCGCCGACGTGCTCGCCTGGGACGACGATGCGGCGGTGCGCGACGCGGTCGCCGGCGATGTACGGCTGTGCGACCCCGCCGAGTGGGGCCGGATCGCCGCCCTGGTGTTGTCGCCCGGCATTCCGCACAGCTTTCCGGCGCCGCATCCGGCGGTCGCGCGGGCGCGGGCGGAGGGTGCCGACATCATCGGCGACATCGAGTTGCTGGGTCGGGCGCAGCCGGATGCGACGCTTGTCGCGATCACGGGCACCAACGGCAAATCGACGACGACGGCGCTGATCGGCCACATTCTCGCCGCCGCCGGCAGGCGGGTGGAAATCGGCGGCAATCTCGGCACGCCCGTCTTGGCGCTGGCGCCGCTCGGCAACGGCGAAGCCTATGTCCTCGAAGCCAGCTCGTTCCAGCTCGAACTGGTCACCACTCTCGCCTTCGACGTCGCGGTCCTGCTCAACATCACCCCCGACCATCTCGACCGCCATGGCGGAATGGACGGCTATGTCGCCGCCAAGCGCCGCATTTTCGCGCGCCGTCGCGGCGCCGCGACGGCGATCGTCGGTCTCGACGATCCGATCTGCCGCGACATCGCAAGCGGATTGCGGCGCGCCGGCGCGGCAGGGGTCGTGCCGATCGCGACGACCCGGCCGGCACCGGGCGGCGTCTATGTCGATCGCGACGGCGTGCTGCTCGACGCGACCGGCGAGGTGCCGGTGCCGGTGCTCGCGCTGGGCGAGGCCGAACGGCTGCCCGGCCGGCATAACTGGCAGAATGCCGCCGCCGCTTACGCCGCGGTGCGCCGGCTCGGCGTGCCGGCCGATGCCGCCGCGCGGGCGATTCGCTCGTTTCGGGGCCTCGCGCATCGCCAGGAGCTGGTCGCGACGATCGACGGTGTGCGCTTTATCAACGATTCCAAAGCGACCAACGCCGATGCGGCCGAGAAGGCGCTGGCGTGCTATCAGCCGATCTACTGGATTGCCGGCGGCCTGCCGAAGGCCGGCGGGATCACGTCGCTGACGCCCTGCTTCGGACGATTGCGGCATGCCTGCCTGATCGGCGCCGCGACCGAGGAGTTTGCCGCAACGCTCGCCGATGCCGTTCCCGTCACCCGCTGCCGCGATCTTGCCGCGGCTGTTGCGACTGCGGCCGAGCGGGCGCGCCGCGATGCCGTGCCCGGCGCCGTCGTGCTGCTGTCGCCGGCCTGCGCGTCCTACGATCAGTTCGCCAATTTCGAGGCGCGCGGCGACGCGTTCCGCGCCCTCGTTCGGGACCTCGCCGACAGGCGGGAAGCAGCCCGGCAATGATGTTCGCCCGCATCGACGACCGGCCGGTCGCCCGCTGGTGGTGGACCGTCGATCGCTGGACGGCGGGCGCGCTCGTGCTGCTGCTCGGCTTCGGCGCGGTCATGAGCATGGCGGCAAGCCCGCCCGTTGCCGTGCGCCTCGGATATCAGCCGCTGCATTTTGTCGACCGCCAGCTGGCGGCGATCCCGGTTGCGCTTGCGATCATCTTCGCGGCTTCGCTGCTGTCGCCGCGGTCGGTGCGGCGGGTGGCGTTTATCGGCTTTGCGATCGCCGTCGTGCTGGTCGTGCTGACGTTCTTTATCGGCGCCGAGATCAAGGGGGCGCGGCGCTGGATCGAATTACCCGGCTTTTCCCTGCAACCGTCGGAATTCGTCAAGCCGACCTTTGCGATCGTTGCCGCCTGGCTGTTCGCCGAGCAAAAGGAGCGCCCGCGCTTTCCCGGCAACGCGATCGCGATCGGGCTGTTCGCGCTCGTCATCGCGCTGTTGTTGAAGCAGCCCGATTTCGGCATGGCGTTTGTCGTCGCCATGGTGTGGTTCGCGCAATTCTTTATGGCCGGGCTGCGGCTCTACTGGGTGGCGAGCGGCCTCGTTGCCGGCATCAGCGGCCTCGTCGGCGCCTATCTGTGGCTGCCGCACGTAACGACCCGCATCAACGGCTTTCTCGACCCGGTGGCCGGCACCGGCGAGAATTACCAGATCAATCGCTCGCTCGAAGCGTTTGCCAATGGCGGATTATGGGGCCGCGGTCCGGGTGAGGGCACGGTCAAGGACCATCTGCCCGACGCCCACGCCGATTTCGTCTTCGCGGTGACCGGCGAGGAATTCGGCCTCATCGTCTGCCTCGTCGTTGTCGCTGTGTTCGCGTTTATCGTGCTGCGCGGATTTTCCCGGCTGATGCAGGAAGGCAATTTGTTCGTGCTGCTGTCGGCGTCGGGGCTGCTGATCGAGTTCGGCCTGCAGGCCGCCATCAACATCGCCTCGACGCTGCACCTGATCCCGACCAAGGGCATGACGCTGCCGTTCGTGTCCTACGGCGATTCCTCGATGCTGGCGCTGGCGTTCGGCATGGGGCTGCTGCTGGCGTTGACGCGGCGGCGGCTCGCCGGGGGTGAAGTGTGAGCGGCGCCGGGATGATTTTCGTGCTCGCGGCCGGCGGCACCGGCGGCCATCTGTTCCCGGCGCAGGCCTTGGCCGAGCATCTCGTCGAGGCCGGCGCGGCGGTCTATCTGGCGACCGATCGGCGCGCGGATGCCTTCGCCGCTGCGCTGCCGGCGGTTCAGGTTGTCCATGTCTGGGCCGGGCGGATCGGCGGCGGCGCCCTGCAGAGCGCCTGCGGCGTCGCGGAAATCGCGCTCGGCGTCATGCAGGCGCGACGCCTGTTGCGGCGCATTCGACCCGACGCGGTCGTCGGGTTCGGCGGCTATCCGTCGGTTCCGACGATGCTGGCGGCGACCCGGCTCGGGTATCCGACGCTGCTGCATGAGCAGAACGCCGTGCTCGGCCGCGCCAACCGCCTGCTGGCGCGCCGCGTCCGGCGGATCGCCACCGGCTTTGCGGCGACGGCGGAACTGCGCGCCGCCGACCGGCCGCGCGCCGTGTTCACCGGCAACCCGGTGCGGCCGGCAATCCGCGCCGTAGCCGATGTCGATTACCGCGCGCCAACCTTCGGGGCGCCGGTCGAACTGCTGGTCCTCGGCGGCAGCCAGGGCGCGCGGATCTTTGCCGATGTCGTGCCGCCGGCGCTGGCGGCGCTGCCGGCGGAACTGCGGTCGGCGCTGCGGGTCAGCCAGCAGGCGCGGCCGGAAGATTGCCCCCGCGTGTCGGCGCAGTTGCACGATGCTGGCATCGCCGCCGAGGTCGCGAGTTTTTTCACGGACGTGCCCGAGCGGCTGGGGCGCGCGCAACTGGCGATCTGCCGCGCCGGCGCCTCGACCGTCGCGGAGTTGGCGGTGGCCGGCCGACCGGCGATCCTGGTGCCCTATCCGCACGCCACCGACGATCACCAGCTTGCGAATGCCCGCGCATTCGCCGCGGCCGGCGCCGGCTGGGTCGTGCCGCAATCGGAGCTGAGTGCGGCAATGCTGGCGCAAGCCGTGCGCGAGCGCTTTGGCGACCCCGGCGGGCTGCGGCTGGCGGCGGCGGCCGCCCGCCGTTTCGGATCGGATGACGCGGCGGCGCGGCTGGCGGCGGCGGTACTCGACCTCGTACGGCAGGCCGGCCGGCAGGAGCGCGCGGCATGAGGTCTTTGCCGGAGTCGATCGGCCCCATTCATTTCGTCGGGATCGGCGGCATCGGCATGAGCGGCATCGCCGAGGTGCTGCACAATCTCGGCTACCGCGTGCAGGGCAGCGACCTCGCCGACAGCGGCAACACCCGCCGGCTCGTTGGGCTCGGCATTCCCGTCGCGATCGGCCACGCCGGCGACAACCTCGACGGCGCCGCCGTCGTCGTCGTTTCGTCGGCGGTCAAGCCGGACAATCCGGAAGTCGCCGCGGCACGGGCGCGCCGGCTGCCCGTCGTGCGGCGCGCCGAGATGCTGGCCGAGTTGATGCGCCTCAAATGGGCGATCGCGATCGCCGGCACGCACGGCAAGACGACGACGACGTCGATGGTCGGGGCCTTGCTGGAGACCGCCGGGCTTGATCCTACCGTCATCAATGGCGGCATTATCAACGCCTACGGCACCAATACCCGGCTCGGCGCCGGCGACTGGATCGCGGTCGAAGCGGACGAAAGCGACGGCACATTCACCCGGCTGCCGGCGACCGTTGCCGTCGTCACCAACATCGACCCCGAACATCTCGATTTCTACGGTGATTTCGCCGCGCTGCAGCAGGCGTTCGAGACCTTTGTGGGCAACATCCCGTTCTATGGCTTTGCGGTCATGTGCATCGACCACCCGGTCGTGCAGGGGATGATCTCGCGCCTGTCGGACCGCCGCGTGCTGACCTACGGTTTCAGCCCGCAGGCCGACATCCGCGCGCTTAACATCCGGCCCGGCCCTGACGGCAGCCGGTTCGACGCGATGGTCGCCGACCGCGGCAGCGGCGAGGAGCGCCGGCTTGCCGATCTGTTTCTGCCGATGTTTGGCGAGCACAACATCCAGAACGCGCTGACGGTGCTGGCGATCGCTGAGGAGATGGGCCTCGGCGACGAGGTCGTGCGCGAGACGCTGCGCAACTTCGCCGGCGTTCGCCGCCGCTTTACAAAGACCGGCGAGTGGCGCGGTGCCATCATCATCGACGATTACGGCCATCATCCGGTCGAGATCGCCGCCGTGCTGCGGGCGGCGCGCGGCATTGCCGCCCGCCGCGTCATCGCCGTCGTGCAGCCGCACCGCTACACCCGGCTGGCGCATTTGTTCGACGATTTCTGCACCTGCTTCAACGATGCCGATATCGTGCTCGTCGCCGATGTCTATGCCGCCGGGGAAGCGCCGCTCGCCGGCGTCTCGCGCGACGCATTGGTGCGGGGGCTCAGTGCGCGCGGCCACCGCAACGCGCTGGCGTTGCCGCGACCCGAGGAGCTGGCGCCGCTCTTGCACGACCTGGCGCAGTCCGGCGACATCATCGTGTGCCTCGGCGCCGGCTCGATCACGAACTGGGCGAACAGTTTACCGGCGGAGCTTGCGGCGCTCGACCGGCGGAGCCGCGTCGCGTGAGCGAACTGATGCATCGGCTGCCGCCGGTGCGCGGGCGGCTCGCGGCAAACGCGCCGATCGGGCCCTTGACGTGGTTCCGCGTCGGCGGTCCGGCCGAGGCGCTGTTCCGGCCGGCCGACGCTACCGATTTGGCCGAGTTTCTCGCGGCGCTGCCCGGCGACATCCCGGTGACGGTGATCGGCGTCGGCTCCAACCTGCTGGTGCGCGACGGCGGCGTTCGCGGCGTCGTCGTGCGGCTGGCCGGCCGCGGCTTTGCCGCGATCGCGGCGGATGGCGAACTGGTGCGCGCCGGCGCCGGCGCGCTCGACCTCAACGTGGCGCTGACCGCGGCCGAAGCCGGCATCGCCGGCCTCGAATTCCTGTCCGGCATTCCCGGCACGGTCGGCGGCGGCTTTCGGACCAACGCCGGGGCCTATGGCAGCGAATTCAAGGATGTGCTGATGTCGGCTGAAGCCGTTGACCGGCGCGGCCGCATCCACTGCGTTGCCGCCGCCGAACTCGGGCTGTCCTACCGTCGCTCCGAAGCGCCTGCCGATTGGATCTTCACCGCTGCGACGTTTCGCGGCATGCGTGGCGAACCGGGCGCCATTGCCGGGAGGTTGCGGGAAATTCAGGCGGCGCGCGAGGCGACGCAGCCGATCCGCACCCGCACCGGCGGCTCGACCTTTGCCAACCCGCCGGGCCAGGCCGCGTGGCGGCTGATCGACGAAGCCGGCTGCCGCGGCCTCACGACGGGCGGCGCGATGGTGTCTGAAAAGCACACGAATTTCCTGATCAACAGCGGCGGCGCGACGGCGGCCGATATCGAAGCGCTCGGCGACGAGGTACGACGGCGTGTTCACGCACATTGCGGCATCCGGCTCGAATGGGAGATCCGCCGCATCGGCGAGGCGCTGCCGGGTGCGCAGCGGTTGCCCTGTGCGGCGCTGGCGGGCGCCGGATGAAGACGCGCGCCGCCCGATTGCCGCCGTCGTCTCGCCCGCGGCATCGCCGGCTGCCGCGTGCGCTGTGGCCGGTAATGCGCGGAACGGCGACGGTGCTGCTCGTTGCCGCGCTCGCCGCCGGCGTCGCGCTGAGCCGGATGCCGGCCGGCCGCGGCATTGTCGAAGCGCGCGCCTTGTCTGCCAGTGCGGCAGTTGGACTTGTCGTCAGCAATATCGAGGTCGAAGGCCGCACGACGACCGACCGCGCGACGATCCTGGCCGCGCTCGGCGCCGGGCGCGGCACGCCGATCCTGGCGGTCGATCCGGATCGGGCGCGGCGGCGCCTGGAGAGCCTGCCTTGGGTGCGGTCCGCGGTCATCGAACGACGGCTGCCGGGGACGCTGTTTGTGCACCTCGTCGAACGCGAGCCGCTTGCCGTCTGGCAGCATGACGGCAGGCAGGAGCTGATCGATCGCCAGGGTGAAGTGATACCGGTCAGGGATCTGAGCCGGTTTGCCCGCCTGCCGACGGTTGTCGGGTCGGACGCCGCGCGCCATGCAGCGGCGTTGCTCGCGATGCTCGCCACGCAGCCCGGTCTTGCTTCCCGCGTCACCGCGGCAATCCGGGTTGATGATCGCCGCTGGAACCTGCGCCTCGATCACCGCATCGACGTATTGCTGCCGGAGGAGGATGCCGCCGCGGCCTGGGCCAGGCTGGCGCAGCTCGAACGCACCAAGCGCCTGCTGCAGCGCGATGTCGAAACGGTCGACATGCGGCTCCCGGACCGTCTCGTGCTGCGCGTCACGGCGCCGCTGCCCGGCATGAACGTCGCGCCGGCCAAAAAAACCGCCCAGGCGGGCAATCGCACATGAACGGTGCAGCGAACCCGGCGGCGGCCGCCAACTCGAGCGGCAACGGCGGCGCCGGGCCGTCGCGCCGCACGCCGGTGCGGCCGCGCGGCAGCACGATCGCGGCGATCGACATCGGCACGACGAAGACCTGCTGCTTTATCGCGCGGGTCGAGGCCGAGCCGCGCATCATCGGCATCGGGCATCAGCTGGCGCGCGGCGTGCGCGGCGGCACGGTCATCGATCTGGATGCCGCCGGCGAGTCGATCCGCGCCGCCGTCCACGCCGCCGAGCAGATGGCCGGCGAGAGGATCGGGCGCGCCGTCGTCAATCTTTCGGGCGGCCACGCCGCCTCGCGCATCGTCAAGGCGGAGATTGAACTCGGCCATCGCGAGATCGGCGACAGCGACATGCGACAGGTGCTGGAGCGCGGCTACCGCATGCGCGACGGCGTCGACCGGCAGGTCATCCACTCGATCCCGGTCGGCTTTTCGATCGACGACAGCCGCGGCATCCTCGACCCGCGCGGCATGGTCGGCGAGCGGCTCGGCGTCAACATGCACATCATCACCGCCGCCGCGTCCACCGTGCGCAACCACGGCGCCGCCATCGGGCGCGCCCATCTCGAAGCGGAAGCGCTGGTCGTCAGCCCCTATGCCGCCGGCCTCGCCTGCCTCGTCGAAGACGAAACCGACCTCGGCGTCACAATCATCGACATGGGCGGCGGCGCCACCTCGATCGGAGTCTTTTTCGGCGGCAACCTGATCTTTGCCGACGCCGTGCCGGTCGGCGGCGTGCATGTGACGAACGACATCGCGCGCGGCCTCGCGACGCCGCTCGCCCACGCCGAGCGGCTGAAGGCGCTGTTCGGCAGCGCGATCGCAACGACGCTCGACGAGCGCGAAATGATCGCGGTGCCGCAGATTGGCGAGGAGGAAGACGGCCACGTCAACCACGTGCCGAAATCGTTTCTGGTCCGCGTCATCGCACCGCGTCTCGAAGAGACCTTCGAACTCGTGCGCAACCGGCTTGATGCCGGCGGTTGCGACAATATCGCCGGCCGCCGCGTCGTATTGACCGGCGGCGCCTGCCAGCTGCACGGCGTGCGCGAGTTGGCCGCCACGATCCTCGACAAACAGGTCCGGATCGGCCGGCCGCAACGCATCAAAGGATTGGCCGAGGCGACCCACGGCCCGGCGTTTTCGACCGCTGCCGGTCTGTTGTTGTTCGCGGCGTCCGAGCGCGCTGAAGCGCCGCCGCCGCAGCGCCTCGCGCAGAGCGGGATTTTCGGCAAAGTCGGGCAATGGTTGCGCGATAATTTGTGAGTTTGCTTGGATTTTTCGCCGGTATCGGGTAGTCGTCGGGGGCGAAGAAACGTAGAGGGTCGCGCCCGTCAGGGGCTGGAGGCGCGCCCCGGTGGTCTTGCAGCGACCGGCGGCGATCATCGCAAGGGGGCGGCCCCTAAAAACACGGTTGATGCGACGACAGCGGCGCGGCGTGGAGGGCGACGTTATGATCAATCTCAGCATTCCGAAAGACGAGCAGGAGTTGAAGCCGCGCATCACCGTGATCGGGGTGGGGGGCGCCGGCGGCAATGCCGTCACCAATATGATCCGCTCGGAGCTGGTCGGCTGCGAGTTCATCGCCTGCAACACCGATGCGCAGGCGCTGTCGCTGTCGCCGGCGCCGCGCAAGATCCAGCTCGGCATCGGCGTCACGCGCGGGCTGGGCGCCGGCGCCCGTCCCGATGTCGGGCGCGCCGCCGCCGAGGAGGCGGTCGACGAGATCCTCGAGGCGATGCAGGGTTCGAACATGGTGTTTATCACCGCCGGCATGGGCGGCGGCACCGGCACCGGCGCCGCCCCCGTCATCGCTCGCGTCGCGCGCGAATCCGGCATCCTGACAGTCGGCGTGGTCACCAAGCCGTTTCACTTCGAAGGCCCGAAGCGCATGCGCATCGCCGAGGAGGGCATCGACGACCTGCAGAAATACGTCGATACGCTGATCATCATTCCCAACCAGAACCTGTTCCGCATTGCCAACGAGCGGACGACGCTGGAGGGCGCCTTCAAGCTGGCGGACGACGTGCTGCATGCCGGGGTGCGCGGGGTTACCGACTTGATGGTGATGCCCGGTCTCATCAATCTCGATTTCGCCGATATCCGCACGGTCATGAGCGAGATGGGCAAGGCGATGATGGGTACGGGCGAAGCCGACGGCGACCGGCGCGCGATCGACGCCGCCGAAGCGGCGATCAACAACCCGCTGCTCGAAGACGTGTCGATGAAAGGCGCGCGCGGCGTGCTGATCAATATCACCGGCAGCACCGACATGACGCTGTTCGAGGTTGACGAGGCGGCCAACCGCATCCGCGAAGAGGTCGATCCCGAGGCCAACATCATCTTCGGCTCGACATTTGACGAGCGGCTCGCGGGCCGCATGCGGATCTCGGTCGTCGCCACCGGCATCGATGCCGAACTCGCCGCCGCCAGCCAGGCGCGCCCGGCCGGCGCTGCCCGTGCCGCCGGCGATGTCGGTCAACGCGACGTCGGCTCAGGCTATACCCAGCCGATCCTGACGCAGAACGCCGCCAATCCGCCGGCCGCGGCGCGCGCCGAGAACGCTCCCGAGCCGGTGCCGCCGGCCGCCGCTGCGGCTGAAAGCGCGGCGGTCAAAAACGGCGCCTTCATCGCGCCGCGCGCGGTCGATCCCGGCCCGATCCGGCCGGTGCCGGTCGTACCGCCGGCCGTTGTCGCGCCGCCCGCCGCCGCCACCGGTCCGGCGCTCGAACCGCAGCCGCGCCCGAGGGGCCGTGTGCCGAGCCTGATCGAACGGGTGACTGGGGTTGGCCGCCGTCCGATCCCGCCGGTGACGCCGCGCGCCGCCGCGCCGGTGCCGCCGGCCGCTGCGCCGCGCCCGGCGCAGCCGCGGCTCGCGCCGCTCGACCCCGGCGAGCGGCCGCCGGCGAGCAAGGACGAGGATCTGCTCGACATTCCCGCTTTCCTGCGCCGCCAGGCCAATTGACCGGCCGCGGCGGCCGATCGGGACTGCCGCGGCTTTCCGCGGTGGCGTGTCTTTAATGCGTTTGTGGGGAGCGGTGCCACCGCAATCCCGATGAAGCAGCAGGACAGCGGCGTCAAACCAGCCGATCCGGCCGCGTCATTCGTCGCGGAGCAGAGCGCCAACCGCGTCTTCGTGCTCGTCTTGCAGCACCCGCGCGAGCGCAAGGAACCGCGCGCGACAGCCGCCGCCGCCGCCGCACAGCTGCGCCGGGCAAGGCTGGTCGTCGGTCTCTCTTGGCCCAATCTCGCGCGGGCCCTCGGCCGCCGCGCCGAGCCGCACCGCTGGGGCGTGCTGTATCTCGGGTCGGCACGGCCGCCGGCGCCGACCCGGCACGCGCCCGACCGCAACGGCGCAATCATCGTGCTCGGCCGCGACGGCGAACCGGTCGCCGACCCCGCCCCGATCCTGAAGGGAATTGCGGGCATCGTGCTGCTCGACGGCACGTGGAGCGAGGCAAAGACGTTGTGGTGGCGCAATCCTTGGCTGCTGAAATTGCACCGGCTGGTGCTGAACCCGGCGGCGCCATCGCGCCTCGGGCGGCTGCGCCGCGAGCCGCGCCGCGAGGCGCTCTCGACGCTGGAGGCGATCGCGTTGGTCCTGCGCGAGATCGAAGCCGGCCCCGAAACCGGCGACGCGCTGCTCGCCGTCCTCGACCGGCTCGTTTCGGCGCAGCGCCGGCCTGCGGCTCCGCAACTCACATAAAGCTGTAGGGGTCGATGTCGACCTGCAGGCGAGCGGCGCCGGCGAGCCTGACGCGGCCGACCCAGTCGCGCAGCACCGCCTGCACGTCGACGCTGCGCTCCGCCTTGACGAGAAACCGCCGTCGGTGGCGGCCGCGCAGGACCGCCAGCGGCGCCGGCGCCGGGCCGAGGACCGCAAGACCGGGCAGCTGCGGCGCCGCGCGGGCCAGCGCGCGCGCGGCGAAATCGGCGCTTTCGGCATCGGCGCCGCTGACGACCAGTGCCGCCAGCCGGCCGAACGGCGGCAGCCCGGCGGTGCGCCGGGCCGCGGCTTCGGCCGCGAGAAACCCGTCACGGTCGCCCTTCGCCAGGGCCTGCATGACCGGCGCCTGCGGCATATAGGTCTGGATCAGCACGCGTCCCGGCCGCTCCTCGCGTCCGGCCCGGCCGGCGACCTGGTGCAGCAGCTGATAGGTGCGCTCGGTGGCGCGCAGATCGCCGCCGGCCATGCCGAGATCGGCATCGACGACGCCGACCAGCGTCAACAGCGGGAAATGGTGGCCCTTGGCGACGATCTGCGTGCCGATCAACACGTCGTAGTGGTGCGCCGTCATCGCCTCGGCCAGCTCGGCGGCGGCGCGCGGCCCGGTCAGCAGATCGCTGACCATCAGCGCCGTGCGCGCCGCGGGAAACAGCGCCGCAGCCTCCTCCTTCAGCCGCTCGACCCCCGGCCCGCACGGTACCAGCGTGCCGGCGGCAAGGCATTCCGGGCAGAGCCGCGGCATCGGCTCGTTGTAGCCGCAATGATGACATACAAGGCGCGCGGTAAAGCGGTGCTCGACGAGCCAGGCGGTGCAACTCGGGCACTGCATCCGGTGGCCGCAGGCGCGGCACAGCGTCAGCGGCGCATAACCGCGGCGGTTGAGAAACAGCAATCCCTGTTCGCCGGCGGCCAGCGTATCGGCCAGCGCCTGCCGCAGCGGCGCCGACAGGAAGCGGCCGGGCGCGAGGCGCTCGCCGCGCATATCGACGAGCGAGATTGCCGGCATTGCGGCGCCGGCGTGGCGCTGCGTCAACGATACGCGGGCATAGCGGCCGCGCGCGATATTGACGACGGTTTCGAGCGACGGCGTTGCCGACACCAGCACGATCGGGATCTGCGCCAAGGACGCGCGCAATACCGCCATGTCGCGCGCCTGATACGAGACGCCGTCCTCCTGCTTGAAGGAAGGGTCATGCTCCTCATCGACGACGATGAGACCGAGATCG
>DATJSO010000099.1:0-2302 GCA_035504075.1 Allostellaceae bacterium
CGACGAAGGCGGCCGTCCCGTGGCGGTGCCGGTGATGGGCCGCATCGCCGCCGGCACGCCGATCGAGGCCATCCAGACCCGCAGCCACACCATCAATATGCCGCCCGATCTTCTGACCACTGGCGAGCACTTCGCGCTCGAGGTGCGCGGCGATTCGATGATCGAGGCCGGCATTCTCGACGGCGACATGGCGCTGCTCAAGCGCACCGACGCCGCCGACACCGGCGACATCGTCGTCGCGCTCATCGACGACGAGGAAGCCACGCTCAAGCGCTTCCGCCGCCGCGGCGCCTCGATCGCGCTCGAGCCGGCCAACACCGCTTATGAGGTTCGCATTCTGCCGCCGAACCGCGTGCGCATTCAGGGCAAGCTCGTCGGGCTGTTCCGCAGGTATTGAGCGCGTCCTCCCCGCTTACGCGAGGGTCGGACACAATCACTCATTCGCCTCGATATCGTCGAGCGACGGCGCCGGAGCCGGCGCTGCATTCGGCGCGGGCGCGGCGCGTTCGGCGCGCGGATGCCACGCCGGCGCCCAGGGCCGGTCGTAGTTTGCCGGCCGCGCCGTCTCCATGACAAAGCCGTCGCCGTCGCGGCGTAACGCGAGCGCGCCGCGGTCGTACCAGGTGTTGCGGCCGATGACGGTGGCGGCACAGCCCGGCGGCGGATCGTCATGCACCGCGAAAATCAAGCGCGCGTCGCGGCAATCGTCCTCGAACGCGTCGGGCTCGAGCGCGTAGGCGACGATCGTGCCGTCCATGAGCCGGCCGATGCAGCCGGACGGATCGCAGGCGGTGCCGGCGCGCAGGCTCTTGTCGTGCGCGTCGCGCGCATCGCCGTCGGCGACCAGCCAGTCTTCGACCGCGAAGGCGTCACGGCCGACATGCAGCACGTCCAGCCGCCCATCGGCGGCGCGCAGCGCCACGCTCTCCCCGTCGGCCGAGACCAGCAGATCGGGCCGCGGCGTGGCGAGCGCCCAGGCGGCGGCAAGAAGCATCAGCGGCACGCCGCAAAGCCGCAGCGGCGTGCGCAACAGACAGAGCAGCAGCAGGCCCGCGGCGCAAAGTAACAGCGGTCCGGTGCCGAAAGCGGCAATGGCGCCGACCGCGCCCGGCAGATGCGCCACCCACAGCACGACGCCGATGATCCAGTTGATGCCGTCGCCCATCAGCCGCCAGAACACGGCATCGAGGCCGAGCGGCAGCGTCAGCACGCCGAGAATGCCCATCGGCATGACCCAGACCGACACCACCGGCATCGCCAGCACATTGGCAAGAACGCCGTAGGGCGCCAGCCGATGAAAGTTGTAGGCGGCAAACGGCAAGGTCGCGAGGCCGGCAACCACGGAGGTGAAGGCGATGGTCGCGACCTCGCGCCAGCCCCACAGCGCCATGCGGGCGCGCAAGCCGGAGGCGCCGCCGGCATGCGGCAGCGGCAGCCCATATTGATAGGCGGCGATCAAGGCGAGCGTCGCCGCAAACGAGAGCTGAAAGCTCGGCGTCAACACCGCCTGCGGCGCGAAGGTGAGAACCACGAAGGCGGCGATGCTCAAAGTGCGGAAGGTCAGCGTCGGCCGGTCGACCATCACGCCGGTAAGCACGATGGCGACCATGATGAAGGCGCGCTGGGTCGCCGTTCCGGCCCCGGAGAGTATGAGATAGAAGGCCGCGGCGCAGAGCGCGATCGCGGCCGCCCATTTCTTGATCGGCGCACGGCTGGCGAGCGACGGGATCAAAGCCAGCCCGCCGCGAACGAAGAAGAAGATGATGCCGGTCACCACCGCCATGTGAAAGCCGGCGATCGCCAGCACATGGACGAGGCTCGACACGTAGAACGCGTCTTTCACCGCCGGCGAGACTTCGCCGCGCTTGCCGGTGATGACCGCCGACGCAATGGCGCCCTCGTCGCCGGGAATGACGGCGCGGATGCGCTTGTCGATGCCGTCGCGCATCGCCTCGACCGCCGCGGTGTAGCGCAGCCATAGGCCGCCGCTTGCCGCCGGCGCCGCCGCGGTCGCGATCCTGCCGAGAACGAAGCCGGAGGCGCCGAGCGCGGAGAAATACATGTCGCGGGCGAAATCGTAGCCGCCGGGGCGCAGCGGCGGCAACGGCGGCAGCAGATCCGCCTTGAATGCGACGAAAGTTCCGACCGGCGGCGCAGTGCCCGGACGCAGCACGACCCGCACGCGCTTGAGCGCCGGGTCGAGGCGGCGGCCCTCGATGGTGCGCGTGCGCACGACGATGCGGTCGTTATGCTCGCGTTCTTCGCGCGCCTCGACAAAGCCGGTGACGGAAACGCCCCAGGC
>DATJSO010000100.1:0-8368 GCA_035504075.1 Allostellaceae bacterium
ACGGGCGACACCGGCGAATGGGTATTCGATGCCGGCGGCAATCTCACCGGTTTCACCGACCTCGGCACCGGCGGCGCCGGCTTCACCGCGCTCTTGACCGGCGATTTCGACGGCAGCGGCAATAACGAAGTACTGTGGGAAGACGCGGCTTCCGGCGATACCGGCTATTGGACGATCGCCCATGGCACGGTGACCGGCTTCCACGATTTCGGCGTCGCCGCCAATCCGGATTACACTGCTGTGGCGGTCGGCGACTTTACCGGCGGCGGCGCCGACCAGGTGTTGTGGGAAGACGCCTCGACCGGCGATACCGGGTATTGGACGACCAACGCGCAGGGCGTCGTCACCGGGTTTTTCGATCTGGGCGCGGCCAGCACCAGCTACAGCGTCGTCGGGGTCGGCGATTTCGACGGCAGCGGCCATGACGAGGTGCTGTGGGAAAACAACGCCACCGGAGACACCGGGTATTGGACAACCAACGCGAGCGGTGCGCTTGTCGGCTTCGTCGATCTCGGGCAGGGCGCGGCGAATTACAGCGTCGTCGGAGTCGGCGATTTCGACGACTCCGGCCGCGACGAAGTGCTATGGGAGGACAAGGCAACGGGCGACATCGGGTATTGGACGACCAATGCGAGCGGTCAGGTGACGGGGTTCCATGATTTCGGCTTTGCCGACACCACCTACGATGTCGTTGGCGTGGGCGACTATGACAACTCGGGCCACGACGAAGTGCTGTGGGAAAATCCAGCGACCGGCGATATCGGCTATTGGACGACCAACGCCAACGGCGCAGTCACCGGCTTCCACGATCTCGGTGCCGCCGACACGAGCTTCCACATCGTGCCGTCGCACTGATCCCTTCGGCCCGGTCGGCGCGGGGCGGGCGGGTGAACTCCTCCTGCCACCCCGCCGGCTGGTCAAGGTCGTCGTCGAGCGGCGCCCATGACGACCGCGCCGGTCCCCGTCATCGCGGTCGGCGAACGAATAAGCGATGTGCGGGCCAGACCCGATCGCTGGCAGCGCGGGCGGCGGCGAGATTGCGTCGCCGCCGCGGCAATGACACTATCGCAGACGGATTACCGCGAAACGGGAGATCGCGATGACCGAATTCGTTTACGACCATGTGCATCTGCGCAGCCCTGATCCGGACGAAACCGCCCGCTATTACGAGCGCATGTTCGGCGCCAAGATCATCAAATCCGTCATGTCGAACGGGCTGCCGCGCACCGACATGGAATTGGGCGGGGTCATGGTGTTTATTGCTCAGGTAGCGGCCGATGCGGCGCTCTCCGAAAAACCCGACGGCAGCTATGTCGGGCTCGACCATCTCGGCCTCCGGGTCCGCAACATCGACGCGGTTGTCGCCGAGCTGAAGGCGAAAGGCGCCGAATTTACGGTCGAGCCGCGCACGATCCGCCCGGGCGTCCGCATTGCGTTTGTCAAAGGGCCGCAGGACGTGCTGGTCGAGCTGCTCGACCGCGACGCGGTGTAACCCCGTCGGCGCCGTCGCGGGCGCAGCGCGCTTCGCGCTCAGGTCGGGCGGAACGCCGCGAACGCCTTTGTTGCGTTGGTCAGCCAGGATTCGAGAAAAAACGCCTGCTGCGGCGTCCGGTGGCCGAGCTCCTCCATCGCGCCGAGAACGAAGATCCAGTTCAGCATCTCCTGGTGGCCGTGCGCCTCGATGTCGGCAAGCGTCGTGTTCCGCCACAACGCATAGTCGCCGTTGACCATCGCGTCGAAATAGCGGCGGTCCGCCATGACGTCGGGATGGAAATACGAGGTGTCGCCGGCCAGAAAAGCGTGCGACCAGCTGGCCGACGCGATCAGCGCGACACGGTACGGCCCCTCGCTCAGCCGGCGGGCCAGCGCCCGCCCCAGATCGAAGCAGCGCCACGCCGCCGGACCGGGCGGGTCGAGGTCGTCTTCGACGGGGATCTTCGACAGATCGTTGACGCCGCCGCCGCGCAGCGGCACGAGCTGCCGGCCGTAACAATTGGTCAGGAACGGCACGATCGGGTAATCGAAACCCCTGCGGTCCCAATCGAGAAACAACAGCGTGTTGAGAATTGCGTGCGGCATCGCGTCGTGCCGCGGTTCGTAGGCATAGGCGACCTCGAACCCGTCGCCGATCAGGTGCGAGGCCAATTGCTTCGCGGCTTTTTTGTCTGCCGCATAGCGAAATTCGCTGTCGATCGGCTCGCCCCAGGCGTTGCGGTAGCCCGGCCGCTTGTGCGCCCAGGGCTTTGCGGTGAATGCGTCAAAACAATTGATCTGGAAGGAGGGTACGCCGTCCTCGCGGAAATTCTCGTACTGGTCGTCGCCGAAGACGATGACGAGGTCGGGGCGGAACGCGTCCAGCTCGTTGCGCGACCAGCGCATCGCTTCGACCAGCTCCTCGCGATGCCGCTCGACATGCGTCTTGCCCTCGTCATTGCCCCACTCGCGACGCATCGGCTCGGGCCACTCGGCCGGACTGCGATAGCGCTCCGGCAGCAGCGGATCGCTCATCATCGCGCGCAGGCGCGCCGCGGTGTCGCCGCCATGAGCAAGCAAAGGCGGCGAATGCGTCATGCCGAGCCCGAGAATTTCGGCCATTGCGTCCTCCCTGCGGCATCCTGCCGCCGCCACCAGAAAACACCTGCCGTCGCGCGAGATCAAGGGGAGCTGCGGCTAATCGGCGGCGTAAAGCTCGGGCGGCAGTTGCGGCGCGACGCGCCGCCTGGCATGCAGATAGGACTGCCAGAACAGGCAGGCGGCAACCGAACGCCAGGGGCGCCAGGCATCGCCCAATTCGCGCAATGCCGGTTCGCGCGGTCGCTCTGGCAGCCCGAGGCACTCGGCGACGGCGATCTGCAATCCGAGATCGGCGGCCGGCCATATGTCGGCCCGGCCCAACGCGAATATCAGGTAGATCTCAGCGCTCCACCGGCCGATCCCCTTGAGGCCGACGAGGGTTGCAAATGCCGCCTCGTCGGAGGCAGCGGCGAGCGCCGCAAAATCGACCCGCCCCTCGACGACGGCCGCGGCGAGGCCGCGGGCATAACTTGTTTTCTGCCGGCTGAAGCCGCAGCGCTTCAGCGTGTCGCCGTCAAGCGCGAGAAACGGTTCGGGCGCGAGCGGCCGGCACAACCCGGCAAGGCGGCGGTGCATCGCGGCCGCCGCATCGATCGACACCTGCTGCTCGAGGATGATGTGCAGCAGCGTCGCAAAGCCGTTGCGCCGGCGGCGAAAGCGCGGCGGCCCGGCGCGTTCCAGGATGGCGGCGAAAACGCCCTCGACGGCGAGCGCCGCGATGCCGTCGTCGAGGCCGTGCGGCGCGAAGATCATCCCCACAGTGCCGGCTCGGGCGGGTAGACGAGACCGCCGTCGTAACGCAGCCCCGGCACGCGGTCCGCCGCCAGCAGCAGCGGCCCGTCGAGATCGACGACGGCGGCGCGCTGCGCCACCAGCGTCGCCGGCGCCATCGCCAGCGACGATCCGATCATGCAGCCGACCATGATGATGAAGCCGCGCCGCGCCGCCGCCTCCGCGAGCGCCAGGGCTTCGGTCAGGCCGCCCGTCTTGTCGAGCTTGATGTTGACCGCGTCGTATTTGCCCTGAAGCCCTTCGAGATCGGCGGCGGTATGGCAGCTTTCATCGGCGCAGATCGGGATCGGGTGCGGTATGCCGGCGAGCGCATCGTCGGCCCCGGCCGGCAACGGCTGCTCGATCAGCGCGACGCCCAATTCGGCCAGAGCCGGCGCCAACTCGGCGAGGTGGCGCAGGGTCCAGCCTTCATTGGCGTCGACGATCAGCCGCGCCGCCGGCGCTGAGCGGCGAACCGCGGCGACTCGGTCGATGTCGCTGTCGCCGGCGAGTTTCAGTTTCAAGAGCTGCCTGCCGCGCTGCGCTGCCGCTGCCTCGCCGACCCGCTCTGGCGTATCGAGGCCAAGCGTGCAGGCGGTCACGAGCGGTCGCATTGCGGCGATGCCGGCGAGATCGGCGGCGCGGCGGCCGTGCCGTTTCGCGTCCAGGTCCCAGAACGCGCAGTCGAGCGCGTTGCGCGCCGCGCCGGGTGGCATTGCCTGCTGCAGATCGTTGCGGTCGAGACCGGAAAACACCGCACCCTTCATCGCTTCAAGCGCCGCGACAACGCTGCCGGGGCTCTCGCCGTAGCGCGGGTATGGGACGCATTCGCCGCGGCCGCGGAAATCGCCGTCGAAAATTTCGGCGACGACGACCTCGGCGGCGGCCTTGCTGTCGCGCGCGGTTGCGAAGGGACGGGCCAGGGCAAACGTTCGCCGGCTGACGCTGAGGCGCTGCGGCGAGGGTGCCATGCCCTTACTCCTGCTGCGCCGCGGGCGGCGGGGCTGGGGCGGCGATCTCTTCGGTTTCGGGCGCGGCAGGCGGCGCGCCGAACGTGAGGCGGATGCGATAATGCGACCAGTCGCGGCGATAGGCGACCGGGTCGGGCAGCGGCAGGTCGGCGGTCGACAGGATCGCCAGCAGTTGCGTCTCGGCGTGCACCGCGGCGCCGGCCTGAGCATTCTCGGTCAATGCGGCGAAGGCGTTGTCGCCGGTGACCGGGTTCTGCCAGGAATGCGCCGCCGCCCACTGGCCGGTCTCGTTGCTCGGCGCGGTGTCGTTATGGACGTAATTGGCCGGGGTTAGGCTGCCGTTGGGCGCGATCAGCACCGCGTCGCGCGACGGCAGGCGCGCCATGACATCGATCTCGATCGTGTCGACGATGCCATGCGGCGGAAACCAGGCGCGTACCTGCGCCGCCACGGGTCCCGCCGGCGCGGCCGAGGGCGCCGCCGCTTCACCGTCGCAGGCGGCGAGGACGACGAGCGGCAGCACGGCCAGCACAACGCGGCGCATCGCATTCCCCGCAACCGGCATATCCGGCGATCTCTATGTCATCGCCGGCGCATCGGTGCAATCATGGCGGCCGGCAAACATGGCGAGGGGAGGAGGGCGAGATGAGCGATCGCGCGGCGCACACCAACGACATCGGCCAGGTCGAGGACCGCTTTTTCACGATCCCGGATTTTCGGCTCGCCGGCGGCGCCGTCATGCCGCAGGCAACGATCGCCTATGAAACCTATGGCCGCCTTGCGCCGCACGGCCGCAACGCCGTCTTGATTACGCACGGCTTTACGAGCGGTCACCACGCCGCCGGCCGCAACCCGGCCAACAACAACCAGCCCGGCTCATGGGACGGGCTGATCGGCCCGGGCAAGGCGATCGACACCGATCGGCTGTTTGTCGTCGCCAGCAACATGCTCGGCTCGTCCCATGGCTCGACCAACGGCGCAAGCATCAACCCCGCAACGGGTCAGCCTTACGGCCCCGATTTCCCGGACATCCGGCTCGCCGACATCGTCGATGCGCAGCGGCGGCTGCTCGATTCCCTCGGTGTCAGGCATCTGGTCGCGGTCGCCGGACCGTCCTACGGCGGCTACCAGGCGTTCCGCTGGGCGGTCGCCTATCCCGATTTCATGGACGGGATCGTGCCGGTCAACACCGCGCCCTGGGCCTCGGCCAATACCCTGCAGGCGCATGACGACATGCGGGCACGGCTGGCAACCGACCCCGATTGGAACGGCGGGCGCTATTACGGCCGCGGCAACGAGTGCCGTGCCGTTCTGACCGATATCCGCATCGAGACGTTGAAGCGCTACGGCATCGAGGCGAGCCTCAAGCCTCGCTTCCCCGATCCCGTCCAGCGCGAGGCGGCGATTGCGGAAGCGGCGGCAAACTGGGCGAAGGGCTGGGACGCCAATTCGCTGTTGATCCTGCGCCGCGCCCTCTTGGGCTTTGACGCGCGGCCGCAATTCGCCGAGATCAAAGCCAAGGTGCTTTACGTGTTGTGCCGCACCGACGCGCTCTTCCCGCCGAAAATCGCACCGGCGGTTATGCAGGCGCTCGCCGAGGCTGGCGTAGAGGCGCGTTATTTCGAGATCGACAGCGAACTCGGCCATTCGTCGAGCGGCCCCGAATACCGCAAATGGGAGCCGGCACTGCGCGAATTCCTGGCGCCGCTTATCGCCCGCCTCGCATGACGGGCGGCGCTACCGGCCCTCGCGGTGCCAGGCCGCCATCAGCAGGCCGAGCGCCAGCAGCAGCGCCGCGAGCGCCGGCAGCAGCGTGGTTTCGCTGAACCCGGTGACGACGTAATCGCCGTTTTCCCGAATGCCCATCCAGCCGTGGCCGGAGGCCGCACGCCCCGGCGACACGCGCCGTACTTCCGGGATCTGGCCGTCGCCGGCCCAGAATACGTTGCCGCCGGTCGCCTCCGCCACCGGGGCGAGAATTTTCGCGGTCGTGCGCACATCGGCAAATTCGAGCGGGTTCAGCGGACCCGCGGCGGCCAGCGCGACCTGGCCGGCATCGTCGCTGACATGATAGAGGCCCATTTGCGAGATCGTCATCTCGCCGCCGCTGCGCCCGCCATGCTCCGGCGCCAGCTTTAATTCTGCGGTCGTGCCGTTGGGCGCGGTCACGGTAACCGGGCGGTCGTCGGGTGTGAGCGACTGCCGCGTGACCTCGAGCCGGTCGCCGTCGATCGAGGCGCGCAGCGCGTTCTCCTCAAGGGCGGGCTCCTTCATCAGCCAGTAGACCAGCCGCCGCAGCAATTCGGATTGCGGCCCGCCGCCTTCGAAGCCGCGCGCCCACAGCCACATCTGGTCGGACAGGAGCTGCGCGACGCGCCCCTTGCCGACCCGGTCGAGCACCAGCAGCGGCTCGCCGTGGTCGCCCTTCATGACGACGGTGCCGCGATGGACGACCGCCTCGACCTGGCAGAACCAGCGGCCCCAGCTGGGCGGATCGCCTGGCTTGCCGGCGCCCGGCAAATCCTCGGTGACGGGATGGCGCCGACCGAGCGCCGTCAGCTCCGGCTTGTAGCCCTCCTCATCGACGTCGCCCGTCGGCTCGGCCGGCAAGATTTCCCCCAGCGGCGTTCGGTAGAGGCTTGTCGGCGTGCCGAAATTGGGGCCGGCCGCCTCCAGCAGCGCGCCGCCGTCCTCGACATAACGCACGACGTTTTCGAGATAGGCGTGCGGGATGATGCCGCGGCGGCTGTAGCGGTCGAAGATGATCAGGTCGAAATCGTGCAGCTTCAGGTCGAACAGCTCCTGGATCGGAAAGGCGATCAGCGACAATTCGCGGATCGGCGTGCCGTCCTGCTTTTCCGGCGGCCGCAGGATCGTGAAATGCACGAGATCGACCGAGGGATCGGATTTCAGGATGTTGCGCCACACCCGCTCGCCGGCATGCGGCTCGCCCGATACCAGAAGCACCTTGAGCCGGTCGCGCACGCCGTTGACGACGACAACCGCGCGCTTGTTGATCGGGGTCAGCGAATAGCGGCCGGGATTGACCGACAGTTCGAGGATGTTCGGCCCGCCATGGTCGATCGGCACGCTCAGCGTCACATCGCGGTCGATCGGCACGATTTCGCTGTGCGGCGCGCCGCCGTCCTTGCGCCAGGTAAGACGCGCCTCGCCGTCTGCGCCCGCCTCGGACGCGGGCGGCTCCGGAAGGTCCTCGACCTTCACCATCAACTGGGCGTCTTTGCCGACGATGCCGAAGCTCGGAGCCTGCTCGACAACGAGGCGGCGGTCGCGTTCGCCCGGAAAACCCGACAGCAGCACCTGCAGCGGCGCGCCGAGTTGCCGCGCTGCCGCGCCGGGCTTGCCGGGCGGCACGTCGTTGACCTCGCCGTCGGTCAGCATGACGACACCGGCCAGCCGCTTGCGCGGAATGTCTGAGAGTGCCCGGTTCAGCGCCGAGAACAGCCGCGTACCGTCATCCCGACCGGGCAGCGGCTGCCCGGCGCGCACAATCCGCACGTCGAGATCGGGTTCCCGTTTGAGGCGCCGGGTCAATGCCGTCAACGCCTTCGCCGTCGCCTGGCGGCGATGGCCGATCGACTGGCTCGGCGATTGGTCGACGACGATGACCGCGACATCGCGCAGCGGCGCGCGCTTTTCCTCGACGAGCGACGGGTTGACAAGGATCGCCAGCAGCATCGCAAACGCCGCGCCCCGCCAGAAAATGCCGCGCGCCCGCCGCCACAGCCCGAGCAGAAGCAGCAGCACCGCGGCCGCCGCAAGACCGGCGATGACCGGCCATGGCAGCAGCGGCGCGGTCGCCAGCATGTAGGCGCTATCGCCGAACGCCGCGATCATTGGCCGAGACGCTCCAGGATCGCCGGTACGTGCACCTGGTCGCTCTTGTAGTTGCCGGTCAGGACGTACATGACCAAGTTGACGCCGAACCGCATCGCCATCTCGCGCTGCCGTTCGCCGCCGGGCACGCAGGGAAACATCGGGCGGCCCTGGTCGTCGATCGCCCAGGCCCCGGCCCAGTCGTTGGCGCCGAC
>DATJSO010000101.1:0-47378 GCA_035504075.1 Allostellaceae bacterium
CCTCGGTCACGATGTCCAGATGTCCGAAGCCGCGCAGCACGACAAGCCGGGAATGCTGCATCATTCGGTTGAGGCGCATGCCGATATCGGGCGGCGTTTCGCGATCCCGGTCGCCGTAGACGAGCAGCGCCGGGCAACGCACCGCGGCGGCCGGCGCACTCAGGTCCTCGTTGACCGCTTGCACCAGGACGGCGCGCATCCGGCGATCGGCGCGGCGGTAATCGGCGCTGCCGAAACGCTCGCGCAGCCGCTCGCGGGCCGGCCCGTCGGGCGTCAGCGTGCGGGCAATGCGAAACGCCGAGCGGCGCGCCAGAAGCATGGCCTGCGCCGCCGGCGACCGGCGCGGCCTGAGACCCGGCGCGGCGATTAGGAACAGCGCGTCGACGAGCTTGGGATGGCGGGCGGCGAGTTGCAGGCCGATCCGGCAGCCGAACGAATGCGCGACCCAGATGCGCCGCTCGGCCGGCATGCCGGCGAGACATTCGGCGGCCGCATCGGCGTAGTCAGCGGTGCTCCACCCGGGCGGCGGCGGCGCGGCGCCGAAACCCGGCGGATCGAGCAGCAGCGAGCGGCCGCAGCGTCGCACCGATTCGGCAAGCGGCAACAGATCGTTGTGGCTCTGGCCCCAGCCCGGCGCCCAAACCAGCAACCGGCCGGCCACCGCCGAATCGCCGCCGAGCGCGAATGCCGCGAACTCGGCGCCGCGGGCCGGGATCGTCCGCGGCGTCATACGCCGCCTCCGAGGCGATTGTGCGGACGTCCGAGCGACGGGTAGGTTGCGCGCTTGTTCATGCCAGAATGAACGGATCCAACGGATCGGGTACAGCATGACAGGCCGCAATGAAACCCGTGTCGCGGTCTTTTTCGGCGGGCGCTCGCCCGAGCACGATGTCAGCGTCATTACCGGCTTGCAGGCGCTGAAGGCGCTTGACCAGCGGCGTTTCCGGCCGTTTCCGGTCTATGTCGATCCGCGCGGCCGGTGGTTTGTCGGCGAGGCGCTGGCGGAACGGCGCAACTACCTGCCTGACGCACGCGCGCAACGCGAATTGACCGAAGTGAGCCTCGCCCTCGGCGAACCCGGCCGCGGCCTGCTGCTGCCGAAGCGCAGCGGCATGTTCGCGCGCCGGCCGCCGGTCCAGTTCGATGTCGCGCTGCTGGCGTTTCACGGCGTCGGCGGCGAGGACGGGCAGATGCAGGGGCTGTTCGAGACCGCGAACATTCCATACACCGGCATGCGCACGCTCGCTTCGGCGCTGCTGATGGACAAGGCAGCGACCAAGCGCATGCTGTGCGGCCTCGACATCCCGCTGTTGCCGTATCGCGTCATCGCGCGCGGCGCCGGTCTGCCGAGCGGCGATGCCCTGGCGGCACTCCTCGGCGATATCGGCCTCCCGTGCATCGTCAAGCCTGGGCATCTCGGCAGCAGCATCGGGGTGGGCAAGGCCGACACGGTCGCAGAGATCCGAGAATTGCTGCCGGCGATCTTCCGGCTCGACCGCCAGGCCATCGTCGAGCCGTTTGTGCCCAACCTCGTCGAGTACAATCTCGCGGTTATGCGGCTGGGCGGCGCCATGCACACATCGGCGATCGAGCGTCCGAAACGGGTCGAGGACCTCCTGGATTTCCGCCAGAAATACCTGTCGGGCGGCGCCGACGGCAAGACCGGTGACGGCGTGAAAGGCGATGGCGCGGCGAGCCAGGGCATGTTGTCCCTGACCCGCGAGATCGGCCCGGCGCTGCCCGCGGGAGTAGAAGGGAATTTGCGGCGCTGGACGACGGCGGCGTTCGAGGCGGTGGACGGCAGCGGCGCGCCGCGCGTTGATTTTTATTGCAACGCGGCGACCGGCGAGATCTGGCTCAACGAAGTCAATCCGATCCCCGGCTCGTTCGGGTATTTCCTGTGGGAGGCGGCGAAGCCGCCGCTCGGTTTCACGGCGCTGCTCTCCGCCCTGATCGATGAAGCGCTCGCCTTGCATCGCGCCGGGCAATTGCCCGATGACCCGGTGCCGCCCGAGGCGCGCCTGCTGCGCCGCCCGTGAACTGGCCGCCGCTGAACCCGATGCGGATTGCGCCGTTGTCACTGTGGTCGTTCGATTCGCCAAGAGGCCGTTGATGCGCGTCCGCCCTGCGATGCTGTCCCTCGCAGTATTCCTTGCCGCCGCCGCGCCCGCGCTTGCGCAGGTGCCGCCGCAGCCGGTGCCGCCGGCGCCGCGGCATCCGGTGCCAGGCCAGCGGCTCAACAACTGGGACCGGCAATTCGTCCGCGAGGCGCTGCTCGACGGCTATTTTGAGATCGATATGGGGCGGCTCGCCGAGCGCAATGCGAGCGCCGCCAACGTCAAGCGGTACGGCGGCTGGATGGTTGAGGATAACCAGTCGATCGACGCGTCCCTGAGCGCCTTGGCCGAGCGCAAGGGTATCCAGGCACCGCGCGCCCTGAACCCGCGTCATATCGCTCTGCTCGATCGCTTCGAGAATTTGCAAGGGCGGCAGTTCGACGGCGCCTACTTGACGGCGATGGTTCAGGATCACGACAACGAAATTCGCGCCTTCAACCACGAGGTGACGAACGGCACGGACCCGGATCTGCGTCGGTTTGCGCGGCAAACGCTGCAACATCTCTCGCGCTACGACCAGCTGGCGCACCAGATGAACCAGTCGCTGGCCGGCGTCGGCGCGTCGGCGGCGAGGCGCCGCTGACCGCTCGGTCGCTGTCCGCTCAGTCGAAATCGGCGGCGAGGGCGGCGCGTACCGGTTCGGGCAGCACGGCCATGTGGCCGTAATTCGGGTGGTCGAAGCCGACGAGGACGCGCGCGCCCGGCGTTTTGAACGCGGCAATTTGCTCCGGGGTGAACGGGAAGCGCACGAATTGCACCGATGACGCCTTGCCCTCGGGGCTGGTGTTCTCGCGCGTCGGGTCGGCGTCGCCGCCGATCCGCTCGCCGCCGATCTCGATGACCGTCGCGTTCTCGATGCCGCCCAATTGCGCCAGCGTGCGGGCCCGGCGCTGCGGATCGTCAATCTCGAACATGACCGTCGCGACCAGTTCATCGCCCTGTGGAATCAGTGGGTTGTAGGCCGCAAGCTCATCCTCGATCTGAGCATCGCCGCCTTTTTCGATGTACAGCATCTCCTGCACCTGCTGCCACATCGTCGCAAAATTTTCGAAATAGAAGGTCGCGAACGGCCCGACCGCGATGCGGCGCTGCTTTTTCAGTTCGTTGACGGCACGCCGCCGTTCGGCACGGATCTTGACGTATTCGTCGAGCGGCAGCAGGTCGGCGCGCGCGATGCGCCGTTTGTTGCGGATCAACGGTTCGCTCATCTGCTCCTCAACTCGGTTGCGCGCCGGCCGCGGCGATGCCGTAGGCGCGGGCGATCAGTTCGATCGGGTGCACGGCGCGCGCGGGCACCGGCTCGGCGTCGGCCTGCAACTCCATTCCCTGCCGGATATGCATGCCGGCGAGCGGGCACTCGGACGCCAAATGCGGCGTCGGGTTGCGCAACGCCTGGCGGAAGGCCGGCCGCCCGACCTTCAGCGCCGTCTCGAAATTGCCCTTCATGACGCCCCACGAACCGCCGTGGCCGGAGCAGCGCTCGATGACGCTGATCTTCGTGTCAGGCACGAGGCGCAGCATCTCGGCCGCTTTCTGCCCCATGTTTTGCGCCCGCGCGTGACAGGCGAGGTGCAGCGTGACGCCGCCGTCGAGCGGTTTCAGGCCGGGCGCGAGGCCTTCCTTCTTTGCGATATCGACGATGTATTGCGCGACATCGAACGTCGCGGCGGCAAGCTTTTTGACCGCCGCATCCGCGGGCAGGATCAGCTTCCATTCAAATTTCAGCATCAGCGCACAGGACGGCACCAGCGCGATAATATCGTAGCCCCGGTCGATATAGGGACCGAGCGTCGCGGCAACATTGCGCGCCGCCGCCGCAACCCTGGCGAGATCGCCCGCCTCCAATTGCGGCATGCCGCAGCACTGCGGATAGACGACGGCGGTTTCGACGCCGTTCCTGGCCAGCACCGCCTGCGCCGCCTCGCCGATCGACGGGTTGTTGTAGTTGACAAAGCAGGTCGCATAGAGCACCGCCTTGCGACCGAAAGCCGGCGCTGCCGCATTGATCGGCGGCACCGCGCGGCGCGCCCGCATCGCGAACGTGCGGCCGTGATATTTCGGCAACTCAGCCTGGCGATCGACGCCGGCGATGGCTTCCAAGACCGCCCGCGTCATCTCGTTGCGGCGATCACTCGTCCAGTTGGCAAGCGGTGCGGCGCGGCGCGCGAGTTCCCCGTTGCGGTCGGTCTTGCCGAGTTCGGTGCGCGCCCGGCGCACCCTTCCCTCTTTGTGCTCGACCGCGCGATAACGCAGCATGACGTGCGGAAAATCGACGTTGAATTCGTGCGGCGGCACGTACGGGCACTTCGTCATGAAGCACATGTCGCACAACGTGCAGGCGTCGGCGACCTGGCGGTAATCCTCGACCGCGACGCCATCGACATCCTCGCTCGGCGACGTGTCGATCAGATCGAAGAGCCTGGGAAAGACGTCGCACAGGTTAAAGCAGCGCCGGCAACCGTGACAGATGTCGAAGATGCGATGCATCTCCGCCTCGGTCTTGTCCCGATCGGCAAAGTCCGGGTTCTGCCACGCCAGATTGTGGCGGATCGGCGCGCCGAGACCGCCCTCGGGCGCCGGCGCAACCGCCGGCGACCGGACGGGCGGTTGCGCCGCGAGCGGCGCCACCGCCGCCGGTGCAGCCGGTTTCTCGATCGTCATCGCCGGCGCCGGACTATGCCGCCGTATCGAGCGACTGCAGACCGTCGAGCGCCCGCTGGAAGCGGCCGGCATGCGACTTCTCGGCCTTGGCGAGGGTCTCGAACCAGTCGGCAATCTCGTCGAAACCCTCCTCGCGTGCGGTGCGCGCCATGCCGGGATACATATCGGTATATTCGTGGGTCTCGCCGGCGATCGCCGAACGCAGATTGTCGGAGGTGCCGCCGATCGGCTTGCCGGTCGCGGGATCGCCCACTTCTTCCAGGAATTCGAGGTGGCGGTGCGCATGGCCGGTCTCGCCCTCGGCAGTAGAACGGAAAACGGCCGAAATGTCGTTATAGCCTTCGACATCGGCCTTTTGCGCAAAATACAGGTAGCGGCGATTCGCCTGGCTTTCGCCGGCAAACGCGACCTTCAGATTTTCTTCAGTACGGGAACTTTTAAGCGATGCCATCCTTTACTCCATGCTGCGCCGACGCGATCACGACGGTGCGATACTGCGGATGACAGCGATATAAGATCAGATCGAGCGCGTTCAACAGATTATAACGTTTCTAAACTGCGACACTTTCGCCAGATAATATGGGCGCTTAATCAAGATTGGCGCGACGTCGGGTGGGCTGGAGCGGCCGCGCCTTGACAATGCGGTCGAGGGCGAGGAGCATTTCGATCAGTTCCGGCATGGCTCGGAGCGGCAGCATCGTCGGCCCCTCGGCGCCGGTCGTGTTGTCGGGGTCCTCGTGCGTTTCAAGGAAGACCGCGGCGATGCCGACGGCGACGGCGGCGCGCGCCAGGACAGGCCCGAACTCGCGCTCGCCACCGGAGCGGTCGCCAAGGCCGCCCGGCTGCGCGACCGCATGCGTCGCGTCCATGACGACCGGGTAGCCGGTCCGAGCCATGATCGGCAAGGCGCGCATGTCGGCGACAAGCGCGTTGTAGCCGAAGCTCGCGCCGCGCTCGCACAGCATGATCTGGTCGTTGCCGGCCGAGGCCACCTTGGCGGCGACATTCGCCATGTCCCACGGCGCCAAAAACTGGCCCTTCTTGACGTTGACCGGCTTGCCGGCGCGGCCGGCGGCCAGCAGCAGATCGGTCTGGCGGCACAGAAAGGCCGGCACCTGCAGCACATCGACGATCTCGGCGACCGGCGCGCACTGCTCGGGCGCATGGATGTCGGTGAGGACCGGCAAGCCGCTCGTCTCGCGCACCTCGGCGAGGATCGGCAATCCCTGCTCGAGGCCGACGCCGCGCGCGCCGGCGAACGAGGAGCGGTTCGCCTTGTCGAACGAGGTCTTGTAGATCAGGCCGATCTTGAACTTTGTCGCCAGTTCGGCCAGCGCGGCGCTCATCTCCAGCGCATGCGCCCGCGACTCCAGCGTGTTCGGCCCGACAATAAAGACCAACGGCAGATCGTTGCCGATCGTGATGTTGCCGACCCTGACGTGACGCGGCTGCATCCTCTGTATCCCCCTCACCCGCCCGAGGCTTCACCTCGGACACCCTCTCCCGCACGCGGGGCGAGGGCAAGCGGGAACCGCGGACGCCGCGCCATTACCCCGCACGCCGTCTCCGGGCGAGGGTTGGGGTGAAGGGCAGATCTCTATACCAGACGCGACTGGTCGACGGCGGCTTTGACGAACGAGGTGAATAAAGGGTGCGGCTCGAATGGGCGCGATTTCAACTCCGGGTGGAATTGTACGCCGATAAACCACGGGTGCTCGGGAATTTCGACGATTTCGGGCAAGACGCCATCGGGCGACATGCCGGAAAAATGCAGGCCCGCCGCTTCCAGCGTGTCGCGATAGGCGATGTTTACTTCATAGCGATGGCGATGGCGCTCGCTGATATGCGTTCTGCCGTAGATTTCGGCGACCCGGCTTTCGGGGTCGAGCACCGCCTCGTAGGCGCCCAATCGCATCGTGCCGCCGAGGTCGCCACCGGCGCTGCGCTGTTCCAATTCGTTGCCGCGCAGCCATTCGGTCATCAATCCGATGACGGGATGTTCGCACGCGCCGAACTCGCTCGATCCGGCGCCGGCCAGGCGCGCCCGGTGCCGCGCCATCTCGATCACCGCCATCTGCAGCCCAAGGCAGACGCCGAAATACGGCACCTGACGCTCGCGCGCAAAGCGCGCCGCCTCGATCATGCCCTCCGAGCCGCGCTCGCCGAAGCCACCCGGCACGAGTATGCCGTGGACGCCTTCAAGCTGCGCCAGCGCCGCGTCTTCATGCTCAAACACTTCCGATTCGATCCAGTCGAGCCGGACGCGAACGTTGTTGGCGATGCCGCCATGCGTCATCGCCTCGGCCAATGATTTGTAGCTGTCGGGAAGGTGCGTGTATTTGCCGACAACGGCGATCGTGACCTCGCCTTCGGGGCGGCGAATGCGGCTGACGATCTCGTCCCAGCGGCCGAGGTCGGGCTCCCGCGCGTCAAGGCCGAAATGGGCGCAGACCTCGCGGTCAAAACCTTCGGCATGATAGGCCGCGGGCACGGCGTAGATCGTGTCGACATCGAGCGCCGGAATGACCCGCGGCTCGCGCAGGTTGCAGAACAGCGCGATCTTTTTGCGTGCGCCCTCCGGGATCGGCCGCTCGCAGCGGCACAGCAGGATGTCGGGCTGAATGCCGACGCCCAGGAGCTCCTTTGCCGAGTGCTGCGTCGGCTTGGTCTTCAACTCGCCGGCCGAAGCGATCCACGGCACCAGCGTCAGATGCACGAAACAGACGCGTTCGCGGCCCAATTCATTGCCGAGCTGGCGTATCGCTTCGAGAAACGGCAGGCTTTCGATGTCGCCCACCGTGCCGCCGATCTCGCACAGCACAAAATCCTCATCCGTCAAATCGGCGGTGATGAATTCCTTGATCGCGTCGGTGACGTGCGGGATCACCTGCACCGTCGCACCGAGGTATTCGCCGCGCCGCTCGCGCCCGATGACGGTCGAATAGATGCGTCCCGTCGTGACGCTGTCGCTTTTACGCGCGGCAACGCCGACATACCGCTCATAATGGCCGAGATCGAGATCGGTCTCGGCGCCGTCGTCGGTGACGTAAACCTCCCCGTGCTGGTAGGGGCTCATCGTGCCGGGATCGACATTGAGATAAGGGTCGAGCTTGCGCAAGCGCACCTTGAAGCCGCGCGCCTGCAGCAGCGCGCCGAGCGCCGCCGAGCACAGACCCTTGCCGAGGGAGGAGACCACGCCGCCGGTGATGAAGATGAACCGCGTCATGGACCTTTAATGTATAGCAACGCGCATCGGGATCCCATGCCAAACCGACGGAGCAGCGCTGCGCCGGGCTGCCCGGCAGGCGCAACGGCGGAAAGGCGCGGCCCACGTCCCCGACGCCGCGCCTCGGCGGCGGCTCATGCGTCGCCTGTCCGCGCCTTCCGATCGGCAGACTGCGGCGAATCGCCCCGGCGCGCGTCAATGCGCGAGCGGCGCGCTTGGCGCCGACGGTGCGGCCGGCTTCATCGGTGTCGCCGGGCTCGATTTGGCCGGCGCGGCCGCCGGGAATGGCGATGTGTTCATTGCCGGCCCCTGGTCGAGGATCGAGGTCGGCGCCCCGGTACGATTGCTCAGCACGACAAGCAGGATGCTGATCGCGAAGAACGCCGCGGCGAGAATCGCCGTCGTACGGGTCAACAGATTGGCGGTCGAACGCCCGGTCATGAAGCCGGACATGCCACCGCCGCCGCCGATGCTGCCAAGCGCGCCGCCATCGCTCTTCTGCAACAAGACGACGCCGATCAGCGCGAAGGCAACCAGGGCCTGAATAACGAACAAGATGACGATCATCGGCGGGCGGGTACTGCGCAGCTATCGGGGACGCGCCTTATGTAGGCGCTTTCTCTCCGCTGCACCAGCCTGGCCGGCCGTATCGGCAGCATCGCCTGCGCACAGCACCGCCAGCGCCCGCGTGATGAGCGGCATGCCGATCTCTACCGCATCGGTCATCACCGATTCGGGATGGAACTGTACCGCCGCGATCGGCAGCGATCGGTGCTCGACCGCCATGACGACGCCATCCGCCTCGGTATCGGCGGCGACCCGCAGAACCGCCGGAAGCCGCTCGCGCAGCGCATAGAGCGAATGATAGCGCCCGACCGCGAAGCGCGCGGGCAACTGGGCGAACAGGAGGCTCTCGGGCAGCGCGCGGACAAATGACGGCTTGCCGTGCATCGGCACGGCGAGGGTGCCGAGCGCGCCGCCGAAATATTCGACGATCCCCTGCAGCCCGAGGCAGACGCCGAAAATCGGGATGTTGAGCGGCACCAGCAGGTCGAGCGTTTCGCGCATGCCGAAATCGTCCGGTAGGCCCGGACCCGGCGACAGCACGGCGAGATCGGGGTGCAGCCCGGCCCGCAACTCCTCGCGCGCGAAATCGTGCCGCAATGTCGCGACCTCGGCGCCGGCCGCACGGATATAGCCGGCGAGCGTATGGACAAACGAATCTTCATGGTCGATCAGCAGAACGCGCCGGCCGCGCGCCGGTTGCGTGACCGACGCGGACGTGGGCGACGCCTTGCCTTGGCCTCCGATCGCCGCAAACAGCGCCGACGCTTTCAGCCGGCATTCGGCGTCTTCGGCGTCGGGGTCGCTGTCGAACAGCAGGGTCGCGCCGGCGCGCACTTCGCCGATCCCGTCCTGCATGCGAATCGTCCGCAAGGTCAGGCCGGTATTCATATTCCCGTCAAAGGTAAACCGGCCAATCGCGCCACCGTACCAGCGGCGCGACGAGCGCTCATGCTCCTCGATAAAGCGGATCGCCCACAGTTTCGGCGCGCCCGTCACGGTCACCGCCCAGGCATGCGACAGAAAGCCGTCGAGCGCGTCGAATTCGGGGCGCAATTCGCCCTCGACATGATCGACGGTGTGGATGAGCCGCGAATACATCTCGATCTGACGCCGGCCGATGACCCGCACACTGCCGGCGGTGCAGACGCGTGACTTGTCGTTGCGGTCGACATCGGTGCACATCGTCAGTTCGCTCTCGTCCTTTTTCGAGTTGAGCAGTTCGCGGATGCGCTCGGCGTCTTCCAAGGGATCGCGGCCGCGGGCGATCGTGCCGCTGATCGGGCAGGTCTCGATGCGCCGGCCCTCGACCCGGACGAACATCTCCGGCGAGGCTGCGACGAGGAACTCACCCTGCCCAAGATTGATCAGTGCGCCATAGGGCGCCGGGTTGGCGCGGCGCAGCCGCTGAAACACGGTGCTCGGGCGGTCCGGGCACGGCGCTGCAAACAGCTGCCCGGGGACGACCTCGAACAGATCACCGCGCACGAAGGCTTCTTTCGCGGTGCGCACGAGCCCGGCATATTCGCCCTGCGCATGGTCGCTTTCGGGCGGCGCCGCGGCGGCGTCGGCACGATACGGCGACGGCTCGGTCGCACGCTGGAGGCCCTCGGTCGAACGGCCGGCGACCGTAAACTCATACCGCTGCAGCGCCGCCTGCTGGCGCATGTGATCGACAATCAGGATCTCGTCCGGCAAGTAGAGCACGAGATCGCGCTGGTCGGCCGGGCGCGGCAATCTCAGCGGCATCGGCTCGAACTGGAAGACGAGATCGTAGCCGAATGCGCCATACAGCCCGAGATGCTCGTCGTCCGGCGACGCAAACAGTCGGGTGAGCGTACGCAGCACGGAAAAAACGCTCGGCCGGCGGCTCCGCTGCTCCTCCGGAAAGCGGGTGTTGCTGTCATGCACCGCGCCGGCAATACGATCATCGGCAACTGGCCCGATCGCCGCCGCCGCGATCCCGGCAAGCGCCTCGGCGACCGGCTCGAGGAGCAGCCGGCCGCGCGCGTTCAGCGCCTCGACCGTGAAGTCGCGGCCGCGGGCGGTCAAGGCCAGCGGCGGATCGACAAATCCCATGTCCCAGCGCGTGTAGCGACCGGGAAACTCGAAGCTCGACGAAAAGAGGACGCCGCGCCGGCAATCGAGCCGCTCGGCCAATGTCGTGTCGGCCGGGCTGTAGGGCAGTTGGGCAAGCTCCCGCACGACGCGGATACCGCCGTTGGTCTCATAGCTCTTGCGTTGCACGGGACCCTCCGGTTACGCCGCCTCGGAGATCCCTGGAAGCCGCCGCTCGCATCTGAAAAGCGAAAGCCGCCCGGTGCTCCGCGGCGGCCTGTAAAAAATGACATGCGCGGCCGCCCGGGTCAGACAGGCCACCACCACTGGGCTGAACGCGCGATCAAATCCATAGCCGGCACCCTATCAGGCGAGCACCGCAACCGCAATGCCGCCCGTTTCCGTCCGGCCGCTCACGCTGCTATAAAGAGCGGCATGATCGGGAATGCGGTTCAGTGAGCGACACGGCGGCGGGCGATCTGAAGCCGCTGCTCGCCCGGGTGGCGGCCGGGCACCGGCTCGCCGAGGATGAGGCCGAGGCGGCGTTCGAACTCATCATGAGCGGCGCTGCGACGCCGTCGCAGATCGGCGCGCTGCTGATGGCGCTGCGGGTGCGCGGCGAGAGCGTCGCCGAGATCGCCGGCGCGGCGCGCATCATGCGGCGGAAGGCGCTGACGATCGACGCGCCCATGGACACGATCGACACGGTCGGCACCGGCGGCGACTCGTCCGGCACGTTCAACATTTCGACGGCCGCCGCGCTCGTCGTCGCCGGGTGCGGCGTGCCGGTCGCCAAGCACGGCAACCGCGCCTTCTCGTCCCGCTCGGGCGCCGCAGACGTGCTCGCCGCGCTCGGCGTCAATATCGATTGCGATATGACGCTGGTGCGCCGCGCGTTGTGGGAGATCGGGTTCTGCTTCCTGATGGCGCCGCGCCACCACAGCGCCACCCGCCATGTCGGGCCGACCCGCGTCGAGCTCGGCACCCGCACGATCTTCAACCTGCTGGGACCATTGTCCAACCCTGCCGGGACGCGACGCCAGCTGGTCGGCGTGTTCGCGCCGGAATGGGTGCGGCCGATGGCCGAGGTGCTGGGCCGGCTCGGCGCCGAGCGCGCCTGGGTCGTGCACGGCTCCGGCATCGATGAGATGACGACGGCCGGCCCGACAAAGATTGCCGAATGGCATGACGGCCGCGTCGTCGAGTTCGACGTCGTGCCGGAGGATGCCGGGCTGAAGCCGGCCCGCATCGAGGAACTGAGAGGCGGCGACCCGGCGCAGAACGCGGCGCTGATGCGTGCGTTGCTGGCCGGCGCCGCCGGGCCGCTGCGCGACATCGTGCTGCTCAACAGCGCCGCTGCGCTGATCGTCGCCGGCCGCGCCGAGGGCCTGCGGCACGGCGTCGAGCTGGCGACGGCCGCGATCGACAGCGGTGCGGCGCGCGGCGTCCTCGATCGTCTGATCGCGCTGACCAACAGCGGCCGCGGCCATGCCTGACGTACTCGCCGAAATCTGCGCCCGCAAACGCGGCCATATCGCGCAACGCAAGGCGGCGCGGCCGGAGGCGTCGCTGCGGACGCTGGCGCACGATGCGCCGCCGGTGCGGCCGTTCGCGGCGGCGCTCGAACGCGTCGTAACGCGCGGCAAATACGGGCTCATTGCCGAGATCAAGAAAGCCAGCCCGAGCCGCGGCCTGATCCGCGGCGATTTCGATCCGGCGGCGCTGGCGCATGCCTATGAGGCGGGCGGCGCAACATGCCTGTCGGTGCTGACGGACGAACCGTATTTCCAGGGCAGCGACGATCACCTGAAGGATGCCCGCGCCGCCTGCGCGCTGCCGGTGCTGCGCAAGGATTTTATCGTCGATCCGTACCAGGTCGTCGAGAGCCGCGCGCTCGGCGCCGATTGCATTTTGCTGATCGTCGCGGCGCTCGACGACGCATTGGCGCGCGAGCTTGCCGCCGCCGCGACGGACCTCGGACTTGACATCTTGGTTGAAGTGCACGACCGCGGCGAGCTCGACCGTGCGCTGCGCCTGGATGCCAGACTGATCGGCATCAACAACCGTGATCTGAAGACATTGAAAGTTGATCTTCACACGACGGTAGAGCTGGCGCCGTTGGTGCCGCCAGGGCGGCTCATTGTCGGCGAGAGCGGCATTTACGATCCGGCCGATCTCGACCGGCTCGCCGGCGCGGGCGCCCGCTGCTTCCTTGTCGGCGAGTCGCTGATGAAGTCACCCGACGTCGCCGCCGCGACCCGCCGCCTGCTGCGCCTGCCCGACCTGACCCACACCGACCTCGAAGGTCGCGCGCGGATGGTCGACGTCTCGGCCAAGGACGAGACCGAACGGGTTGCGGTCGCCAGCGCCCGCGTCGTCATGACGCCGGAAACGCTGGCGCGCATCCAGGCGGGCGATATCGCCAAGGGCGACGTGCTGACTGTCGCACGCATCGCCGGCATCATGGCGGCGAAGCGCACCAGCGAATTGATCCCGCTGTGCCATCCACTGGCGTTGACTTCGATCGCGGTGGACCTCACCTGCGACGGCGCGCGTTCGGCCGTCGAGATCACCGCGACCTGCCGTTTGAAAGGCCGCACCGGCGTCGAGATGGAAGCGCTGACCGCAGCCAGCGTCGCGGCATTGACGATCTATGACATGTGCAAGGCGATCGACCGCGGCATGGTCGTGACCGACCTCCGTTTACTGCGCAAAGAGGGCGGTAAATCGGGCACATACGAGGCGCAACGATGATTTCGGTCGAAGAAGCTTTGGCGCGGCTGCTGGCCCCCCTGAAGAAGCTGCCGCCGGAGCAGGTGTCAATCGCCGACGCGGTCGGCCGGGTGTTGGCCGAGGATGTCGGCGCCCGCCGCACCCAGCCGCCCGTCGCGGTATCGGCGATGGACGGGTATGCCGTGCGCGCCGGAGATGTTGCGCGCGTGCCGACGACATTGCGCATCGTCGCCGAGATCCCGGCGGGCGCCGGGTTCGGCGGCGTCATCGGCGCCGGCGAGACGGCGCGCATCTTCACCGGCGCGCCGCTGCCCGAGGGCGCCGACGCGGTCGTGATCCAGGAGGACACCGAACGGCAGGGCGACCGCGTCGAGATCCGCGAGGGCGCGGCGACGGGGCGCTATGTGCGGCGCGCCGGCCTCGATTTCGCCGCGGGAGACGTGCTGCTCTCCGCCGGCACGCGGCTGTCGCCGCGCCACATCGGCCTTGCGGCGGCGATGAACCGGCCCTGGCTGTTCGTGCACCGCCGGCCGCGCGTCGGCATCCTATCGACCGGTGACGAGATCGTCATGCCGGGCGACCCGATCGGGCCGCACCAGATCGTCAGCTCCAACGCGCTCGCGCTGTGCGCCTTCACGACGGCATGCGGCGCCGTGCCGGTGCTGGTCGGCAACGCGCCGGACGATCCCGACGCGCTGCGGACGATCGCGTCGGCGGCGACAGGCGTCGATCTGTTCGTGACGACCGGCGGCGTCTCGGTCGGCGAGCACGATCTCGTACGCGACGTGCTGTCCGAAGAGGGCCTCTCGATCGACTTCTGGCAGATCGCGATGCGGCCGGGCAAGCCGCTGATGGTCGGCAGCTACCGCGGCACGCCGACGGTCGGCCTGCCGGGCAACCCGGTTTCGACGCTGGTCTGCTCGCTGCTCTTCCTGAAGCCGGCGATCGATAGGCTGAGCGGCCTGCCCGAGCAGCGGGGGCCTGCGATAACGGCGCGGCTCGGCGTGCCGCTGAAAGACAACGACCAGCGGCAGGATTATCTGCGCGCCCGCCTCGTGCGCGCCGCCGACGGCGTGGTCGATGCCGTGCCGTTCGATGTGCAGGACAGTTCGATGATGCGCCCGCTCGCGGCCTCCGACTGTCTCGTCGTGCGCCCGCCGCACGCCCCGGCAGTGGCGGCCGGCGGCATGGTGCCGATCATCCCGTTCCCGGGCGGCGCCTGGCCGCTGTAACGGCTCAGCCCAGTTCCAACGTCAGCACCCCGGCGGCGGCGGCCCGCTCCAGCACATCGACGAGATCGGCGAACTGCGGCCCGAGCACCTGCGCCGACTGCGCTGCATTGCGCCATACGACCGCCACCGGCTCACCGTTGTATCGGCCGAGCGCATTTCCCAGCGCATCAGGATTGCTCTCGATTGGCGGTGCAAGGCGGAAGGCATCGCCAAGCACCCGGTAAATCGCCGCCGCATCGGCAAGACGCGACCCATCGATTACGCATTTTTTCATTACTGTTTACTCGGCCGCAGCTGCGATTGTCTGCAATGCGCCGCGACGCAGTGCGGATATTGGTCGTTTTCACGGAAACAGCCCCGGCAAATGAAACGATCCGCCGGCCGGCGGCTGCCGCGTTGCATCGCCGCTTGCGGGTTGCCCGAACGCGCCGCATGCTGGGGCCGCCTGACCCCGCAGGAGGACCCCGATGATCTACGAACTGCGCGTCTATCACTGCATTCCCGGCCGGCTGCCAGATCTCTTGAAGCGGTTCGACACGATCACGCTGCCGTTGTGGGAAAAGCACGGCATTCGCCAAGCCGGGTTCTGGACCACCCTGGTCGGCGAGTCGAACCAGGATCTGACGTATTTCCTGAAATGGGAAACCCTCGCCGAGCGCGACGCAAAGATGGGGGCATTCGGCGCCGACCCCGAATGGCTGAAGGCTCGCGCCGAAACCGAAAAGAACGGCCCGATCGTTGCCTCGATCACCAATCAATTTCTGGTTCCGGCGTCATTTTCGTCAGTAAAATAGGAGAAGCGACATGATTTACGAGCTGCGCGTCTACCACGCCGTCCCCGGCCGATTGCCTGATCTGTTGAAGCGGTTCGACACGATCACGCTGAAGATCTGGCAGCGCCACAGCATCGAACAGGCCGGTTTTTGGACCACGCTGGTCGGCGAATCGAGCCAGACGCTCTATTACTTCCTGAAATGGGAGTCGCTCGCCGAGCGCGAAAGGAAATGGAACGCGTTCCAGGCCGATCCGGAATGGCACTCGGCGCGTGCCGAGACCGAGAAGAACGGGCCGATCGTCGCAAAGGTGACGAACTCGTTCCTGACGCCGACCGCCTTCTCGTCGGTGAAATGACCGCCGCCGCCTCGCCGACCCTCGCGCCGTACGCCCGCGCATCCCCGGCGTGGCGGGAGGGGATGGCGCGGGAGGCGTTATTCGCCGCGCCAGCGCCGGGTTGCGTCGTCGTCTTCGGCGCGCGCCGCAACCCAGCGCTCGCCCTGCGGCGTCTCCTCGCTTTTCCAGAAGGGGGCGTCGGTCTTCAGCCAATCGATCAGGAAATGACAGGCAGCAAGAGCCGCCTCGCGGTGCGGCGAGGCGGTCGCCACCAGCACGATGCGCTCGCCCGGTTCGAGCCGGCCGTAGCGGTGAATGACAAGCGAGGCTGAGAGCGGCCAGCGGCGGTTGGCCTCCGCCTCGATCTCGGCCAGCTTCTTCTCGGTCATGCCGGGGTAATGTTCGAGAGTCAACGCCGATACCCGGTCGACGCCGCCCATGTCGCGCACCAGCCCGACAAAACTCGCGATGCCGCCGATCGTGCGATCGCCTGCGGCGAGCCGGTCGAGTTCGGCGCCGATATCAAAATCCCCGCGCTGCACCCGGATCATCGCATCAGCCTCCGGTCACCGGCGGGAACAGCGCGACCTCATCGCCGTCGGCGAGCGGATGATCGCGCCCGACATAGTCCTGGTTGACCGCGACGCGCACAACCGACAGGTCCCGCAATGCCTCGGCATAATGCGGCCCGCGCCGCCGCAGCCAGCCGAGCAGACCCGCCACGTCGCGCACCTCGGGCGGCAGCGGCACATCCTCTTCGGCCTGGCCGATGCGCGCCCGCAGCCAGGCGAAATACAACAGCTTCACGGCCCGAACACCTCGGAGAACGGCAGGAACTCGATCGCCGTGCCGGGCGCGATGTCGTCGAGGCTCTCGTCGAGGACGGCGAACCCGTGCGACTGTACGATCGACGACAGGATGCCGGCGCCGTCCCTCACGAATTTGCGGGCGACCGACGCGCCGCGGTCGTTGCGTTCGAGGCAGGCGCGCAGGTATTCGCGGCGCCCCGCCTTCTTCCGATGGGAAAAACCGGCCGCGACTGTGAACGTGAGCGGCGGCGGCGGCACAGCGCCGGCAAGGCGCAGGATCATCGGCCGCGCCAGGATCGCGAACGTGAGGGCCGCGGCGACCGGGTTGCCGGGCAGCGCGATCAGAGGCACGCCGCGAACCTGCCCGAGCGCGACGGGGCGGCCCGGCTTGATCGCCAGTCGCCAGAAATCGAGCCGCCCCAATTGCTCGATCGCCGCCCTGACATGATCCTCTTCGCCGGTCGAAACACCGCCCGAAGTCACGATCAGGTCATGCGCCGCGGCGGCGCCGGCGAGCGTGTCGGCAAGCATGGCGGCGCGGTCGGCGCAGATGCCGAGGTCCGTGACGGCGCAGCCGAGGCCGCACAAGAGTGCGGTCAGCATGGCCCGGTTGGCGTCGTAAATTGTGCCGGGCGGCAGCGGCGCACCGGGGTCGCGCACCTCATCGCCGGTCGACAGCAGCGCGACGCGCAACGGGCGATAGACGATGAGCCGATCGCAGCCGAGCGCCGCCGCAAGGCCAAGATCGGCCGGCTTGAGGCGCCGTCCGGCCGACAGCGCGATACTGCCTCTGGCGATGTCCTCGCCGGCGCCGCGACGGTTGGCGCCCTTCTTGATGCCCGGCTTGAGGCGCACAGCCCCCGCCTCGGCGACGCAATCCTCCTGCATCATGACGGTATCGGCGCCATCGGGCATGGGCGCTCCGGTGAAGATGCGCACCGCCTCGCCCTGCCGCAGGGCGCGACCGAGCGGATGACCGGCGGCAGCGCGGCCGCCGACCGGCAACACCGTCTCGCGCTCCGGCGACAGATCGGCGTGCGCCAGGGCGTAGCCGTCGACGGCGCTGTTGGCGTGCGGCGGCACATCGATCGGTGCGACGAGATCCTGTGCCAATATGCGGCCGGCCGCGGCCGTCAGCGCCACTGCCTGCGGCTCGACGACCGGCGCGACGCGCTCGGCGATCAGTGCCAGCGCCGCATCGATGCCGAGCAGCGCGCCGCCGAACGCGAAGCAGTCGTCGCTCAACTGCGCCATGGCTCGATCCTGTAATGGTCGGCGATGAACGCGGCGACAGCGCCGGGGTCGCCCAGCGGCAGCAGCGGGATTGGCGCCGCGATCGGCTCGTCGCATGCGATCGCAACAACATGCGGATCATCCGGATAAAGCAGGGGCTTGCCGAGCGATGGCCGGTATACCTCGAGCTTCGGATGCGGATGGCTCTTGAACCCCTCGACCAGCACCAGATCGACCGGCGTCATACGGGACAACAGTTCATCCAGCGTCGGCTCGGCGGCGCCGCGCAGTTCGTGCATCAGGGCCCAGCGGCGCGCCGACCCCACGACGACTTCACGGGCGCCGGCCTCGCGATGTCGCCACGAATCCTTGCCCGGCCGGTCGATGTCGAAGGTGTGATGGGCGTGCTTGATCGTCGACACCGCCAACCCTCGCGCGTTCAACTCGGGAAGCAGCGCCGTCAGCAGCGTCGTCTTGCCGCTGCCGCTCCACCCGGCGAGACCGAAAATGCGCATTGCACGACAATTAGGTAATGCCGACGCGTTCGGCAAGCGCTCCGCTTCCGCCGAGCAGGTCCCAGGCGGCGGTCAGCCGAGGCGCTGCGGCTCGCCGTGGCGCGGCGCCGGTGTCCGGCTCAGATGCGGCAGACCGGCGCGCAGATAGTCGTAGCCGGTGATAAGGGTGAGGATCGCCGCCAGCCACAACAACGTGCCGCCGATCGCCTTGACCGGCACGAATGCCGGCCCGGCATTGCCGACGATCAGAACGCCGATCGCCACCATCTGGATCGTCGTTTTCCACTTTGCGAGGCGCGACACCGGCAGACCGACGCGCAGGCCGGCGAGATATTCCCGCAGCCCCGACACCAGTATCTCGCGGCACAGGATGACCAGCGCCGGCAGCAGCGCGCCGGTCGGTAGGCGACCGCTCGCGGTCAGCATCAGCAGCGTCGCCGCGACCAGCAATTTGTCGGCGATCGGGTCGAGAAAGCGTCCGATGTCGGATTGCTGCTGCCAGCGCCGCGCCATATGGCCGTCGAGCCAGTCGGTCACGGCGGCGGCGGTGAACAGCACGCAAGCCAGCCAGCGCGCCTCGTTGCCGGGCACGTAAAACAACGCGATGACGATTGGGACCGCGGCAATCCGCGACAGCGTCAACAGGTTGGGCAGGCTCGTCAGCGGCACGCTTGCCCTCCCGAATGACGGATGCGGCGGCAGATCCATCAACATCTTACCCGTCCGCGTGAAAGTGATCGTAGAGCTTTTTTGCGACAGTTTTGCTGATTCCCGGAACCCGCTCGATCTCGGCGAGGCCAGCCCGCGCCACCGCGCGCGCCGAGCCGAAATGGCGCAGCAGAGCATGTTTGCGCTTGGCGCCGATGCCGGCGACCTCGTCGAGCGGCGACTGGCCGATCGCTTTTGCCCGCTTGGCGCGATGCGCGCCGATCGCAAAGCGATGCGCTTCGTCGCGCAGGCGCTGCAGGAAGTAGAGAACGGGGTCGCGCGGCTCCAGCGAGAACGGCGGACGCGCCGGCAGGAAGAAGCGCTCGCGTCCGGCATTGCGGTCGGGTCCCTTGGCGATCGCAGCGATCGCCACGTCGTCGATGCCGAGTTCGGCCAGCGCCGTCTGCGCGACGGTCAACTGGCCCTGCCCGCCGTCGATCAGCACGAGATCGGGCCATTGCCCGCGCTCGCGTTCGGGGTCCTCCTTCAAGGCGCGGCCAAAGCGGCGATGAAACACTTCGCGCATCATTGCATAGTCATCGCCGCCGGCAGCAGCAAGTTCCGTGCCGGTTGAAATTGCGCCGCCCCGCATCGCGGCGTGCGCGCCGCCGCGAATCGTGAACTTGCGGTAGGCGCCTTTCATCAGGCCGTCGGGGCCGGCTACGATCATCGCACCGACCGCGTGGCGGCCCTGGATATGGCTGTTGTCGTAGACCTCGATGCGGCCTAGCGGCCCCTCCAGCCCGAACGCCGCGGCGACGCCGTCGAGCAATTGCCGCTGCGAGGCGCTCTCGGCGAGCCGCCGGCCGAGCGCCTCGCGCGCCGTCGTGGCGATGCGGTCCACCAGTTTCTTCTTGTCGCCGCGTTGCGGCACCGCCAGCGTCACGCGGCCGCCGTGCAGCGACAGCGCCTCGGCCAGGAGGTTCTGCTCGACGAGCCGGTGGCTCAGGAGGACCAGCGGCGGCTTCGGTCGGTTGTCGTAGAACTGGCCGACAAAGGCGGTCAACACCTCATCGGCCGCGAGCTGCCGATCGTGGCTGGGGAAATAGGCGCGATTGCCCCAGTTGTGGCCGCCGCGGAAAAAGAACACCTGCACGCAGGTGTGCCCGCCCGCCTGGTAGGCGGCAATGACATCGGCATCGGTAATGCCGGCGACGTGAATGTCCTGATGGCCCTGCACCAGCGACAGCGCGCGGATGCGATCGCGGATAAGCGCGGCGGCCTCGAAATCGAGCGCCGCCGCCGCAGTGTCCATTTCGGCGGCGAGGCGCTGCTGGATGTCTCGGCTGCGCCCGGACAGGAACAGCGTTGCCTGTTCGATGAGCCGGCCATAATCGTCGCGGTCGATGCGGCCGACGCAGGGCGCGCTGCAGCGCTTGATCTGGTAGAGCAGGCAAGGCCGGGTGCGATTGGCAAACAGGCTGTCGCTGCACGAGCGCAGCAGGAACGCCTTCTGCAGCGCGACGAGCGTGCGATTGACGGCCCCCGCCGACGCAAACGGCCCGAAATAGGTGCCAGGCTGATCGCGCGCGCCGCGGAATTTGGTAAGCTGCGGAAACGCGTGGTCGGCGGTCAAATGGATGAACGGGAACGACTTGTCGTCGCGCAGCAAGACGTTGTAGCGCGGCATCAGCCGCTTGATCATGTTGCATTCGAGCAGCAGCGCCTCCGCCTCGGTCGCCGTCACGACGATTTCGAAGCCGGCGGTTTCGGCAACCATGCGGCGGATGCGGTTCGACAGCCCGGCCGGGTGCGTGTAGTTCTGCACGCGCGCCTTCAGGTTGCGCGCCTTGCCGACATAGAGGGCGTCGCCTTTTCTGTCGAGCATGCGGTAGACGCCGGGGCTGGCCGGAACATTGCGCAGGGCGCCGCGCAACACCGCGACGCCGCCGGCGATGCTGCTCGCCGGCCGCGCCGTCGCGGCGTCTGCCACAGCGTCTGCCGCGCCGGCGCTCGGCAGCATGCCGGCCGCCGGCGCATCGGGGCTGCGCCGCGGATCGAGCGCGGCTGCCTTACGCCGCCGCCGCGGCGCCGCGCTCGCGGGCGGTGGGGCAAGCGGTTGAATCGTCATCGGTTATTTCCGAGCTTTGCGACATTTCCACCGAATCTGGGGATAACTCTGTAGAAAAGCTCAGTCGCGAGGGTCAAAGTGCAACCAGGCTCAGCGACCCAAATATTTGCCTAAATATTAGGCAAATTAATAAGCGACTGATATGCTGAACGTTTTCCGCTGTCAAGCGTAAACAGTCGGTAACAATCGGTGAACCGCCAGTCAACGGATCGGCGTGGGCAGGGAATCCAGCGCCTGTGAACAACTTCCGACGGCTGCAACGACTTTGACGCTTTTTCAAAGATTGCCCGAGACATTTTGTCACTGCCGAAAGATGTCGCAGCCGGGTTGCTACTCGATCACGCTAGCGCCGCGCGACTGCGCCCAGCCGAGATGCTCGCCGCCGTCGAGCGCGATCATCTGGCCGGTCATCGCCGGGGCGGCCAGAATAAACCGCAACGCTGCCGCGATCTCCTCGGGGCTGGTGCCGCGCCGCAACGGCATCGCGCGGCAGCGGTCGAGAAACTGCGCGGCGCTCTGGCGTGGGCTGGGCAGCGTCAGGCCGGGACCGATGCCGTTGACCCGGATGCGCGGCGCCAACGCCAGCGCCGCGGTCCGGGTCAGCGTCCAGAGCGCCGATTTGGTCAGCGTGTAGGAGGAGAAATACGGCGTCAGGTTCCACACCCGCTCGTCGAGCATGTTGACGACAACGCCGCCGGTGTCGGCCGGCAACAACGCAGCAAATTGCTGCGTCAACACGAACGGGGCACGCAGGTTGGTCGCAAAATGCGCATCCCAGCTGTCGCGCGTCGCCGTTGCCAGCGTGTCGTTGCCGAAGAGCGAGGCGTTGTTGACCACAACGCCGACCGGTCCGAACGCCGCGACGGCAGCCGGAAGCAGGCGCGCGGTTTCCTGCTCGTCGGCGAGGTCGGCGGCGAGCGCGACCGCGCGGCCGCCTTCTTTTTCGATCGAGGCGGCCAACGCCGCGGCCTCGCGGGCGGATCGGTGATGGTGGATCGCAACGGCGTAGCCGTCCGCCGCCAGCGCGCGCACCAGCGCTCGCCCGATGCGCCGGGCACCGCCGGTCACCAGCGCCACCTGCGGAATTGGCAACGCCGGCAACGCGCCGATCACCTCCTCGCCGGCCGCTTCAAGCGCGGACACGGCGCGCCGCACCCCGGCCCTTCGCCCTGGCGCGCACGCGGGCGCGCACCGCCTCGCGTGCACTGATGCCGGCGCGGCCCAATGTCGAACGCCCATGCGGCCCGCCGGCGCCGGTTTCGCCAAGGCCCAGATCCGCCTGTTCGAGGCGGCGGATCTCGTCACGCAGCCGCGCGGCCTCCTCGAATTCGAGATCGCCGGCGGCGGCGCGCATCCGCTTGTCGAGATCGGCGATGACCGATTTCAGGTCCTTGCCCTGGTAATGCGCCGCCTCGCCCTCGCCAAGGCCGACCGTCACATAGTCCTGTTCGTAGACGCTTTGCAGGAAGTCGGCGATGCCGTGGCGCACGCTTTCCGGCGTGATGCCGTGCGCCGCGTTGTAAGCCTGCTGCTTCTCGCGCCGGCGGTCGGTCTCGGCGATCGCCTGCTTCAGGCTGTCGGTCATGTGGTCGGCGTAGAGAATGGCGCGGCCATCCAGGTGGCGGGCGGCGCGGCCGATCGTCTGGATCAGCGACGTGCGCGAGCGCAGATAGCCCTCCTTGTCGGCATCGAGCACCGCGACGAGCGCGCATTCCGGGATGTCGAGACCCTCGCGCAACAGATTGATGCCGATCAGCACGTCGAACACGCCCAACCGCAGATCGCGAATGATCTCGATGCGCTCGATCGTGTCGACGTCGGAGTGCATGTAGCGCACACGCAGCCCCGCCTCGTGCAGATATTCGGTCAGCGCCTCGGCCATCTTCTTCGTCAGCGTCGTGACCAAAGCCCGATGGCCTTTCAGCGCGGCGTCGCGGCATTCCGCCATCAGATCATCGACCTGGTTCTCGGTCGGGCGGATGATGCAGGGCGGATCGACGAGGCCGGTCGGCCGCACGATCTGTTCGACAAACACGCCGCCGGCGCGCTCCATCTCCCAACGTCCCGGGGTCGCCGAGACGAAAATGGTCGGACCGCGATAGGCGTCCCATTCCTCGAATTTGAGCGGGCGGTTGTCGGTGCAGGACGGCAGCCGGAAGCCGTATTCGGCAAGACACGTCTTGCGCGTCCAGTCGCCGCCGAACATGCCGCCCAGTTGCGGCACCGTGACGTGGCTCTCATCGACGATGACGAGCGCGTCGCGCGACATGTATTCGAAAAACGTCGGCGGCGGTTCGCCCGGCTTGCGACCGGTCAGGTAGCGCGAATAGTTCTCGATGCCGGCGCACGAGCCGGTCGCCTCGATCATCTCGACATCATAGGTCGTGCGCTGTTCGAGGCGCTGCGCTTCGAGCAGTCGGCCGCCGCGATGCAGTTCTTCGAGCCTGATCTTGAGATCGCGCTTTATCTGCTCGATCGCCTGCAACAATGTCGGCCGCGGCGTCACGTAATGGCTGTTGGCGTAGATCTTGATCTGATGCAATGCCGCGGTCTTTTCGCCGGTCAACGGATCGATCTCGTGGATGGCGTCGACCTCGTCGCCGAACAGCGAGATCCGCCAGGCCCGATCTTCGTAATGCGCCGGAAAGATTTCGATCGTGTCGCCACGCACCCGGAAGCTGCCCCGGAAGAAATTGTGGTCGTTGCGGCGGTACAGCAGTTCGACAAATTTCGCCAACAACTTGTTGCGGTTGACGCGGCCGCCGACCTCGATGGTTTCGGTCATTTTCGAATAGGCTTCGACCGAACCGATGCCGTAGATGCACGAGACGCTGGCGACGACGACCACGTCGCGACGTTCGAGGATCGACCGAGTCGCCGAGTGGCGCATGCGGTCGATCTGCTCGTTCAGCGACGATTCCTTTTCGACATAGGTGTCGGTGCGCGGGACGTAGGCTTCCGGCTGGTAGTAATCATAATACGAGACAAAGTATTCGACCGCGTTCTCCGGAAAGAAACTCTTCATCTCGCCGTAGAGCTGCGCCGCCAGCGTCTTGTTCGGCGCCAGCACGATCGCCGGCCGGCCGGTGCGGGCGATGACATGCGCCATCGTAAAGGTCTTGCCCGAACCGGTGACGCCGAGCAACACCTGGTCGCGCTCGCCGCGCGCCAGTCCTTCGCACAATTCGTCGATCGCCTGCGGCTGGTCGCCGGCCGGCGCGAATTCGGAGCAAAGCTTGAACGGCTTCTCGATGTCGCCCGGCGGGCGCTCGGCGACGAAGAGCGGCTGCATCGGCTAAAGATAATATGAGCGGCCGCACCACGCCAGAGCCGCGCGCCGCGGCAGGCGTCGCCGATTGTCAAAAAGAGCGGGCCGCTTCATACCTAAGGCCCCGCGCACGACAACCAATTGTCCTGGCGCCTTGACATCCGAGGGGCGTCAGGGCATTCCTGACTGTCAGGGAATGCCTGACGAACGGGGACATCGGAGATGTCAGACGCCGCGACGGACGGAACGGCAAACATAACGGAGCCTGCATCGGGCGCCGAGGATTCGGCGAAGACATTGTACTGCTCGTTCTGCTTTAAATCACAATACGAAGTACTGAAGCTGATTTCGGGACCCGCCGGCATCTTTATTTGCGATGAATGCGTCAGTTTATGCAATGGGATCATCGAGGCCGATCGATTTCCGGCGAAGGGGCCGCCGCCTGAAGAGTTTCCGACGGAGCGGTTGCTCCAGCGACTCGAAGCAATCGAGGAAACCGTCCAGGGCAAAGGCAACCAGCTTCACCAAGTGGTCGATATCTTACGCTCTCGCGGCGTAAGTTGGGCGGTGATCGGCGCCGCATTGGGCATTTCGCGGCAATCGGCGTGGGAACGGTTCACATGACCGAAGCGAACGGCAACGCCTACGAGTATTTCGTCGAGCGGCACGTGCGCGACGGGCGCGGCGACCGGCTGGCGTTTGCCGACCCGTGGCGGCAGCTGACCTATCGCGAACTGGCGGCGGCCTCGGCGCGTTTTGCGGCGGGCCTGAAAGCGGCCGGCGTCGAGCGCGAGCAGCGCATCGCACTCGTCATGCTCGACACGGTCGATTTTCCGATCGCCTTCTGGGGCGCCATCCGGGCCGGCGTCGTCCCGGTGCCGATCAATACGCTCCTACCGTCGGACATTACCGGCTACATCCTAAAAGACAGCCGCGCCGCGGCGCTGGTCGTTTCGGCCCCGCTGCTGCCGGCCCTGCGGGCGGCGGCCCGCCGGTTGAAGCGGGTCGTCGTCAGCAGTCCCGATGGCTGCGCCGGCGGCTTCGCCGATTTCCTCGCGGCGGGCGGCGCCGACACGCCGGCGGCAGAGTGCTCGCCGGACGAGGTCGCGTTCTGGCTCTATTCGTCCGGCTCGACCGGCAACCCGAAGGGCGTCAAGCACGTCCACGCGAGCCTGCGGGCGACGGCCGACACCTATGGCCGGCAGATCCTCGAAATTCGGCCCGACGATCTGATGTTCTCGGTCGCGAAATTGTTCTTCGCCTACGGTCTCGGCAATTCGCTGACATTCCCGATGTCGGTCGGCGCCGCCGCCGTGCTCTATCCCGACCGGCCGACCCCCGGAGCGGTCGTCGCGACGATGCGGCAACACCGCCCGACGATGTTCGCCGGCGTGCCGACCCTCTATGCCGCGATGCTGGCCGACCCGGAACTGGCGCCGGGCGCCGGCTCCGACCGGCTGCGCCGCTGCATCTCGGCCGGCGAACCGCTGCCCGAGCATATCGGCCGCCGCTGGCGCGAGCGGGTCGGCTGTGACATCCTCGACGGGCTCGGCTCGACCGAGATGCTGCACATCTTCCTGTCGAACCACCCGGACGACATCCGCTACGGCACGACCGGCAAGCCGGTGCCGGGCTACGATCTGCGGGTCGTCGATGCCGACGGCGAGGCGGCCGACGGTGCGCCGGGCGAGCTCGTGGTGCGCGGCCCCAGCGCCGCCGAAGGCTATTGGAACCAGCGCGAGAAGTCGCGTCACACATTCCGCGGCGAGTGGACCCATACCGGCGACACCTATATCCGCGACGCGGACGGCTATTACCGCTATTGCGGGCGCAGCGACGACATGCTGAAGGTCGGCGGCATCTGGGTGTCGCCGTTCGAGGTCGAAGAGGCGCTGATCGGACATCGGACGGTGCTGGAAGCCGCCGTCGTCGGGCAAGCCGACAGCGACGGGCTGATCAAGCCGAAGGCTTTTGTCGTATTGCAGGCAACCGCGGCGAACGCCGATCCGGCCGCCTTGATCGAGGCGCTGCAGAACCACGTCAAGGCGGCGATCGGCGTCTGGAAATACCCGCGCTGGATCGAGTTCCGCGACAGCCTGCCGAAAACCGCGACCGGCAAGATCCAGCGCTACAAACTGCGCGACCCCGCAATCGTCAACGGCGGCCGAGGCCGAACGGGTGGTTGACGATCGCCTGCTGTTGCGGAGTCAGCGTCTGGTAGAATTGCTGCAAGGACGGCTGGATCTGCTGCAGGTCATTGAGGTGCGCGGCCAGGAAATTCTCGCGTCGGGCGATGCGGTCGAGCAGAGTCTGCTGGCGCGCCGCCTCCCACGATGCCGGCAGCGAGCCGCACAGGTGCCGCTGGCGCTCGCCGGCCGCGTCGAGCGTCGCCTGCACCCGGCGCCAGGCCTGCTGCTGCGGCGGCGTCAGGTTGAGCTTTGTCAACGTGTAGGCGATCATGCCGGCACGCCGCGCCATGCGGTTGATGCAGCCCTGCTGCGGCGACTGCCGCATCATCATGCGCTGCCGCCAGCCCTCGCGGCCGGCCATGCCGGGCCGGCCCATCGGACCGCGATGCATGCCCATGCCGCCCGGCGGACCGCCTTCCTGACCTGGGCCAGCCGGGGCGGCGCTCGCCGCCGTCTGGCCGGCCTGTGGCGGGTTGTCGGCCGACCAGGCGACAACCGGCACGGCCATCGCCGCCCCCAACAGCAGGGCCGCACCGGCAATCAACGAGCGGTTCATTGGCATCTCCGTTTTCAGGTTCGTGCCATAGTATAGGCCCCCGACCGGGCGGGTGTTCCCGTTCCGGGCGGTTTGCCGATCACAATGGCGCGAGAGGCACAGGAGGCAGCGATGCCGACAACCGATGGCGGGCGGGTGCTCGCCGATCTTCGCCGGTTGGCCGAATTCGGCCGCTACAAGACCGGCGTGCACCGCCCGACCTATTCGCCTGACGATATCGCGTCGCGCGAATGGCTGGTGCAGCAATTCGCGGCGGCCGGGCTCGAGGCGGTCATCGACGGCATCGGCAATGTTTTCGGCCGCAGCCCATGCGCCTCGCGTCGCCTGCTGGTCGGCTCGCACAGCGAGACGCAACCTCACGGCGGCTGGCTCGACGGCGCGCTCGGCGTCGTCTATGCGCTCGAGCTGGCACGCGCCTTTGCCGCCGACCCCGCATGCGCCGGGCTGGGCATCGAGGCGGTCGCGTGGGCCGACGAGGAGGGGCATTACGGCAACATGCTCGGCAGCCGCTCGTTCACCGAGGGGCTGTCCGCGACCGAGCTCGACGCCGCGCAAAGCCGCGAGGGCAAAGCGTTGCGGCAGGCGCTGGCCGATGCCGGCTATGCCGGCCGACCCTATGCGCGGCTCGACCCGGCGCGCTATGTTGGCTACCTCGAAGCGCATATCGAGCAAGGCTCGATGTTGGAACAAGCCGGCCAGCACATCGGCATCGTCGAAGCGATCGTCGGCAGCTGGAACTACTGGATCACGGTGAGCGGCGAGCAGAACCATGCCGGCACGACCGAGATGCATCGCCGCAAGGATGCCGGCCTCGCATTGGTGCAGTTGGCGAGCGCAATCCACGAGCGCTTCGCCGCGCTGGCCGGACAGGATCGGCAATCGCGCACGGTGTGGACGATCGGCCGCATCCTGCTCGATCCGAACGCGCCGAGCATCGTGCCGGGCCGCGCCGAGATGCAGGTGCAGTTCCGTGATACCGACACGGCGGTGCTCGAACGCTTTGCGGCGGCGTTGCATCAGCTTGTCGCCGCCGCCGACCGGTCCGGCCCATGCCGCATCGCGATCGCGCCGCTGTCAAAGAGCCTGCCGGCGGCGATGGATTCGCGCTTTCAGGCAGCGATCGAACAGGCGGCCGAGCGGCACGTCCCCGGCCGCCACCGCCGCATGCCGAGCGGCGCCGGACATGATGCACAAGTGCTGGCGCGGCGCCTGCGTTCCGGCATGATGTTCGTGCCGAGCATCGGCGGCGTCAGCCACCACTGGTCGGAAGACACCGGGGAGGACGACATCGTCATCGGCGCGCAGGTGTTCGCCGCTGCCGCCGCGACGATCCTACAGGCGGGTTAGAAAGATGGCGCTGGTAATTCAAGAGTCGCTGCGTGCACTGTTTTACGCGCCGTTCTATGCGGCGATGGCGCTCGGCCTCTATGAGCGCGAGGGACTGGAGGTGCGTTTCGCGAGCGCGCCCCGGCCGGGAGCCGCCGCCGACGGCCTGTTCCACGGCACTGTCGATGTGACCTGGGGCGGCCCGATGCGGGTCAACCAGATGTACGACCTGCGCGCCAATTGCGATCTTGTGTGCTTTGGCGAGGCGGTGGCGCGCGACCCGTTCGTGCTGGTCGGGCGCTTGCCGCGGCGGAATTTCCGCCTGGGGGCGTTGCACGGCGTGCGGCTCGCGACGGTCAGCGAGGTGCCGACGCCGTGGCTGTGCCTGCAGGACGATTTGCGGCGTGCCGGCATCAACCCCGAGACGCTCGACCGCATCGGCGACTGGACGATGGCCGAAACCGCCGCCGCGCTGCTCCGCGGCGATATTGACGTCGCGCAATTGTGGCTGCCGCTGGCCGAAGACCTGATCGCGACAGGCGACGCGCATCTGTGGTATGCGGCGGCGACGCGCGGCCCGTGCTGCTACACGACGTTTTATGCGCGGCACGCGACGCTGCTCGAAAAACGCGACGACATGCTGAAGCTGGTGCGCGGCCTTTATCGCACCCAGAAATGGCTCCATCGCGAGCCGCCTGACACGCTGGCCGAGGTGGTCCAACCCTATTTCCCGGCGGTCGCTCGGCCGATCCTGCTCGCGTCGATCGCGCGCTACCGGGCGCTCGGCGTCTGGAGCACCGATCCGATCCTGCGGCGCGACGGCTACGAACGGCTCGTGGCATGCCTCGTCAGCAGCGGCTTTGCAAAGGGAACGCCGTTCGAAACGGCGGTCGACAACAGCCTCGCCCAGCAGGTCGTCGGCGAGATCCCGTCGGCGTAATAGCACGAGATCGCCGGCGCTGCGCCGGCCGGGCCGGCGGCGACGTCGGCGGTCCGATCAGTATGTCTGGAATGCCTGCTGGATCTCGGCGACATCGGATGTCGCCGTCAGCATCAGCGCGAGCAGGATGCGCGCCTTTTGCGGCGACAGATCCTCGGCGGCGACGATGCCCGTCTCGCGCAGGCGGCGGCGCGGTGCGACGCGGCCGGCGGCGCGGCTTGCCTGCACGACGACGACGCCGGATTTTGCAGCGGCGACAAGCGCGGCATGCTGCAACGGGCTCGGCATCCCGGGCGCGAACCCGGCCGATACGAGCCCCCGCGCCCCGGCCGCGACCGCCGCCTCGACCAGCGCGGCATCGGCGCCGGCATAGGAATAGACGATGTCGACGCGCGGCAGCGGCGCCGCGATCGAGCGGCCGGCGAACGGCGTGTTAGGGATGTGCGCCCGCAGCGGCGCACGGTAGAAATGCGGGCCGTCGCCATCGACATGGCCGAGCGCGCCCCAGTCGAGCGAGCGGAAGGTCTGCACCCGGTAGGTCGAGGTCTTCACGACATCGCGCGCCGGGTGGATCTCGTCGTTCAGCACAACGAGCACGCCCTTGCCGCGCGCCGCAGCGGAGCCGGCGACGCGCAGCGCATTGACGAGGTTCATCCCGGCGTCGGTGCCAAGCGCGCTGGCCGGGCGCTGCGCCCCGACCAATACGACCGGCTGGCTGACGCCGAGCGTCAGGTTCAGAAAAAATGCCGTCTCTTCCAGCGTCGCGGTGCCGTGCGGAATGACAAAACCGGCGATCGTCGGGTCCGCGGCGGCGGTCTCACCGATCAGCGCACGCAATTGGAGCCAGTCCGCGGGGCCGATTGCGGTCGAGCCGACCTGGCGGAAGGTGACCGCCAGCGGCATGGCCACCTGTCGTGTTTCCGGAAAGCGGTCGATGAGTTCCTCGCATGTCAGTTTCCGGCCGAAATCGGGGTAGTCGAGGACATCGAGGCTGGAGGCGCCGAGCGAGGAGATCGTGCCGCCCGTGCCAATGACGGCGATGCGCGGGAGGGAAGCGGGCATCGGCGCTCTACAGAACGGTTTCGGCGATAAGCCGCAGCCCGGCAATGTCGGCGCCGGCCAGTATCAGCGAGCCGATCCAGCCGTTCTGCGCGACATCCTGCCATGCCTTGAGGCGGTCGCGGACGCGGTCGGCCGGGCCGACCAGCGAGATCTCGTCGATCAGTGCGTCAGGAACCGCCGCCGCGGCTTCCTGCCGCTTGCCGTCGAGATAGAGGTTCTGGATCTCGACCGCCGCCGCCTCGTAACCGAGACGCTTTGTCAGATCATTGTAGAAATTGGCGCCGCGTGCGCCCATGCCGCCGATATAAAGCGCCAGATTGGGGCGGATCGCATCGCGGCACCGGGCGATGTCCTCGCCGATCGCGACCCGCACGTAAGGCGCGTTGTCAAAACCGGCGAGGTCGCGCGGCTTGCCGGCCTTGGCGCGGCCCTCCAGCAGCGGTTCGACGAGCGCCGCGGCCCTCTCCGGCGAGAAAAAGATCGGCAGGTTGCCGTCGGCGATTTCGCCGGCGGTGCGCACGCCAGCCGGCGTGATCGACGCCGTGTAGATCTTCAGGCTCGAATCGCCGTGGATGATGCTGCGCAACGGCTTGCCGAGGCCGGTCGCGCCGTCGCCGGCATAGGGGATGTCGTAATGCGCGCCGTGGTGTTCGAGCGGCGCCCGGCGCTCCAGCACCTGGCGGATGATCGCGACATATTCGCGGGTTCGCCCCAAGGGCTTGCCGAACGGTACGCCGTGCCAGCCCTCGACGACCTGCGGCCCCGACGGGCCGATGCCGCACAGGAAACGGTTGCCCGACAATGCCTGCAATGTCATCGCCGTCATCGCGGCGCAGGCCGGGGTGCGCGCCGGCATCTGCATGATGCTGGTGCCGGCCTTGATGCGGCTTGTGCGCGCCAAGACCCAGGCGACCGGGCTGACCGCGTCGGTGCCGTAGGCTTCGCCGGCCCATACCGCATCGAAGCCGAGCCGTTCCGCTTCCCAGACCAGCTCCATATCGACGCCGGCCTGATCGGGCAGGAATTTGATCAGTGTCGCGAGCTTCATCGCAGCATTCCTTCGGCGGCGCGGGCGACGCGTTCGACCGTCGCCAGCCAATCGCCGAGTTCCCGATCGGCCGGTTCGATCAGCACGTGGCCGACGCCGACCGCCGCATAGCCGTCGAGCCGCGCCGTGAGTTCGCCGGGATCGCGGCCGTTCCAGCCGCAGCGCAGCGAGATTGCGAATTCCGGCTCGGGACGCACGGCGCGCAGCCGCGCAACGAACGGCGCCGCCTGCTCCGGCGTGCAGCGCGAGCCGTGCCAGCCGTCGAGCTGCGCGGCGCGCCGGATCGCCGGCTCGGACGTGCCGCCGATCCAGATCGGGATCGCCTTCTCCGGGCGTGGCAGCATGCGCATGTCGTCGACGATCGCGGGGATGTATTTCGCCTCGAAGCTGATCGGGTCCTCCGACCATGCCGCGCGCATCAGTGCGATGCCCTCGTCCATGCGCCGGCCGCGTTCGGCGAACGGCACGCCCAATGCCTCGAATTCGCTCTCCAGCCAGCCGACGCCGGCGCCGAGGATGAGGCGGCCCCCGGAGAGGTTCTGCAATGTGGCGAGCTCCTTGGCGAGCGGCAGCGGATGGCGCATCGGCAGCACCAACACGCTGGTGCCGAGGCCAACCCGCTTTGTGCAGGCGGCCGCCCAGGTCAATGTCAGCACCGGGTCCCAGAAGATCGCCGACGGCGGATAGGCGCGGTCCTTCGGCACGATGATGTGCTCGCTGACCCAGACATCGGCAAATCCCAGCTCTTCGGCCTGCACGGCAGCGCTGCGGATCGCGTCCGGGCTCGCCTTCTGGCCGATATGGGGGAGATGAATGCCGAGCCGCATGTGCCGCCCTCCGCCCGAGTGAGAAGCGCAGCCTGAGCCGAGCCGGGGCGCCGCGCAAGGGGCGCCGCGCAGACGAGCCTCACGCGCAAACGAAAGCGCCCCCGGCAAGCCGGGGGCGCTGCGTCGTCGCCTGCAAAAGGCGGGATCAGGCTGCCTGTTTCTGCTCGACGACCTGCGGGCGGGAAGGCTCCGCGCCCGCGATCTTGATCGTGCGCGGCTTCATCGCCTCCGGCACTTCCCGCACGAGATCGACGTGGAGGAGACCGTTGTCCATGCTGGCGCCGGACACCTTGATATGGTCGGCCAGGCTGAAGCGCCGCTCGAAGGCGCGCCGGGCGATGCCGCGGTGCAGATAGCGGGCGGTCTCATCCTCCTTCTGGGCCTTGCCAGTGACGATCAGCGTGTTTTCGTGCACGGTGATGTCGAGCTCATTCTGGGCAAACCCGGCCACCGCCATCGTCAGGCGGTAGGAATCGTCGCCGGTGACCTCGATGTTGTACGGCGGGTAGGTCGGCGCGGCACCCTCAACGCGGGTTGCCGTATCGACGAGCCGGGCGAGGCGGTCGAAGCCGATCGTCGAGCGGAACAAGGGAGAAAAATCGAAGCGGTCCATGATCCATATCCTCCAGTGAGCAACATGGGGTGCGGCACCCGCCAACTGCGCACAGTCTCGGGCCAAGTGCCTGTCATCCAGCGTGCGATCCCCTGAGGGCGACCGCACGTCGCAAAGATGGCATCGCCCTTCGCCGGTTCAAGGGGGTTGCTGGCACTCTTCTGTGACGAGTGCCAAAATTCCTCTTGCACCGGCGGCGCGGCGCGCCGGCTCAGCGCTTCGGGCCGAAATTACCGAAGCGTTTGTTGAACCGGGCGAGCTGGCCGCCCGTATCGAGCAGGCGCTGCTGGCCGCCGGTCCAGGCCGGGTGGGATTTCGGATCGATGTCGAGGCGCAGCGCGTCGCCGGCTTTGCCATAGGTCGAGCGCGTCTTGTAGCTGCTGCCGTCGGTCATCACGATCGTGATCTCGTGATAATCGGGGTGAATGCCGTCTTTCATCTGCGGGTCCCTCTGGCTCGCGGCCGCGCTGTATATCGGGGCATCGGCGAATCTGCAATCCAGCCGTCGCGAAAAGCACGGCGGCTTCGGCTTGTTCCCGTTTGACACGCCGGCCGCCGCGGCGATGATACTGGGTTGGTCTCTCTTTGGCGAATGGCGGGGTCGATGCCGCGGATCACAGTCGGCGACGGCGCGCTCTATTACGAGCGCCAAGGAATCGGCTTCCCGGTCCTGTTCGTTTCGGGGCTGACGGGGTTCGCCTCGTTTTGGCAGGATCAGGTCGTCGCCTTCGGCAAGCATTTCGACGTAATCACCCACGATCAGCGCGGCGTCGGACAAAGCGACCTGACACGCAGCGGTTTCACGGTCGACCGCATGGCCGCCGATGTGATCGGGCTGATGGATGCGCTGGAGATCGAGCGGGCGCACATCGTCGGCCATTCGACAGGCGGCGCCGTCGCGCAGATCTTGGCGATCGAGCATCCGAAGCGCGCCGCGAGCGTCGTCCTGTCGGCAACCTGGACCAAGTCCGACGCCTATTTCCGCCGCTTGTTCACGATGCGCAAGGACATCCTGCTGCGGCTCGGCCCGAGCGCCTACGTGCAGGCCAACACGCTCTATTTGTATCCGAGCTGGTGGATCAAAGCTAACAACGAACGCCTGCGTCAATTGGAAGCGCAGAACCTCGCGATCTTCCCGCCGACCGAGATAGCGGCGAGCCGCATCGACGCGATCCTGGCGTTCGACCGCACCGAGCAATTGGCGCGCATCAAGATTCCGACCCTGGTCGTCGGGGCCGAGGACGATATCGTGACGCCGGCCTATTTCTCCGAAGAGCTGGCGCGGCTGATCCCGGCCGCCGAGATAAAGATTTTTCCGCGCGGCGGACACGCCTTGAACCAGGTGCGGACCCGCGAATTCAACCAGGCGGTGCTACCGTTTCTATGTTCGCATACGCCCGGTTGAGCGCACTCGGGTGAGACAAAACGGTCGTTGCTCCCGTAGCATTTAAGGCTTTCTCAACACTGTCCGGCGTAGGGTCGCGGCGCCGGCATCGGCCCGGCGAGCCGCGAGTGCGATCAAGGTTTGGGGGCTATGTCCGCTAGCTGGGAGGCGTTACCGGGTCGATTGGCGGCCGCGCTCGAAGCGGCGGGCGACACCGCCTATTGCTGGGAACTCGACGGCGACCGGCTGAACTGGTTCGGTCAGCTTGGGCTGGCCGAGCATCGTCTCGGCACCGAGCAGACGACCGGCCGGGCTTTCGCTGCCCGCATCCATCCCGACGACCTGGTGCATCGCCAGCTGGCTCTGGCGGCGCATTTCGACGGCGAGGCGGCCTTCGACTGCGAATACCGCCTGCGCGACGCCGATGGCGCGTTTTACTGGGTGCATGAGCGCGGCCGGGCGCGGCGCGACCTCGCCGGCCGGCCGCAATTGCTGCTCGGCATGATCCGCGCGCTCGGCGACCGGAAGGCTCAGCAAAGCCGCCTCGAACGCCTCGCCAACTACGACGAGCTCACCGGCCATTTCAACAAGAGCCGCCTGCGCGAGGCGGTCGACCAGATCATCGCCAGCAACCAGCGCAGCAACAGCCCGGCGGCGTTTCTTGCGATCGGCGTCGACAACATGACGATGATCAACGACATGTTCGGGTACGAAACGGCCGATACCGTGCTGATCGAGATCGGCCGCCGGCTCGACGATTGCCTACGCGTCAGTGATTTGATCGGCCGGCTCGGCGGCGACCGCTTTGGCATCGTATTGTCGCATTGTCCCGGCGAGAATATCGCCGCCGTGGCCGAAAAGATCCTGGCTGCGGTCAACGCGACGCCGGTTGTGACCCAGCGCGGGCCGGTCTATGCCACGGTATCGATCGGCAGCGCCTCGTTTCCCGATCAGGGTCTCACCTCCTATGACGTGATCACCCGCGCCGAATCCGCGCTGACCGAAGCCAAGCGTGCCGGGCGCGATTGCCATACCCACTACCGCATGACCGAGGAACAGCGGGTGCGCCAGCGGCGCAGCCTGTCGATCAGCGAGCAGGTGCGTTCGGCTTTGCGCGAGGACCGGATTCTGTTTGCGTTTCAGCCGGTCGTCGCGGCCGCCACGGGCGAGGTCGATCATTATGAGTGCCTGCTGCGGATGCGCACGCCGGAAGGCCGCATCGTCGCCGCCGCCGACTTCGTACCGGTCATCGAGCAACTGGGCTTCATCCGGCTGATCGACCGCCACGTTCTGGACAAGGCGCTGGCCGAGTTGGAGGCATGTCCCGAGGTCAAGCTCGGCTTCAATATCTCCGGCCTTACCGCCGCCGACCGGCCATGGCTGCGGGCATTGATCTCGCAAGTGCGCACCCGGCCCGACATCGCCGCCCGCGTCGTCGTCGAGATCACCGAGACGGCGGCGCTATACGATATCGAGGAGTCGGCCCGCTTTGTCAGCGCGTTGCGCCACGCCGGCTGCCGCGTCGCGCTCGACGATTTCGGCGCCGGCCACACGTCGCTGCGCCACCTGCAGAGCCTGGCGGTCGATACCGTCAAGATCGACGCCTCGTTCGTGCGCAACCTCGCGGGAAGCCCTGACAGCCAGGTGTTCCTGCGCCATCTTCTCGGGCTGGCGCAAGGCTTCGGCTTTCATACCGTCGCCGAAGGGGTCAGCAGCGCCGAGGACGCGGCGATCCTGCAGAAGGAAGGGGTGGGGTTCCTGCAAGGCTATTACTTCGGCCGGCCGTCGCTCGAACGGCCGTGGCTTGCCAGGCCCGAGAGCGGCGTCGTCGTGCCGCTCCTGGAACCGCTGAAGCAGGCCGCCGGCGGCAACTGACGCTCAGCCCTCCGAGCGGCTGCGCCCGAGCGCGTCAAGCTGCCGGCGCAACGCCTCGATCTGCGACTCGAGCCGCTTCAGCCGCGGGTCTTCCGCCGTCATCTCCTCGGCTTTCCGGGCGCCAGTTTCGGCCGCCGTCGATTTGCCGTCGCGGCCGTAGGGCGACAGCATCTGCAAGGCGCGCTCGAACAGCGCGATATTCTGCTTACCCATTTCCTCGAACTGGCCGAACGGGAAGATGCCGAAGGTCGCCCGCAGCGTATTGCGCATCTGCTCCTGGTTTTTCGCGAACGCGACCATCGCCTGCTCGAGATAGCCGGGCACGAGGAATTGCATGCTGTCGCCGTAGAAACTGATCAGCTGGCGCAGAAAGCTGATCGGCAGCAGGTTCTGCCCCTTCTGCTCCTGCTCGACGATGATCTGAGTCAGCACCGAGCGGGTCAGATCCTCGCCGGTCTTCGCGTCATAGACGACGAAATCGCCGCCCTCCTTGATCATCCGGGCGAGATCGTCCAGCGTCACATAACTGCTCGTGGCGGTGTTGTAGAGCCGCCGGTTGGCGTATTTCTTGACGACAACCGGTTTCCTGCCGCCGCTCGTTGGCTCGTTCGTCGGGTTCGTCATGCGTCCTGCCCGAGTCGGAAGAGTAAGGTGCCGCGATGCAACAATACAGCGAATCATCGCATCCGCCGCATCAAACGCGGGCCGGCGCGCCATATACTGCCGCGGATGAGCGAAGCCGACGATCTGGCGCGGCGCTTCTTGGCGCTGTGGGCCGAATACCTGACGGCGCTGGCGGCCGACCCGCAGATCGCGCTGCGTCTGCGCAGCTGGTTCGATTGGATCGCGATACAGCGCGGCGCGGCCGGCGGCAATGAACCCGCCGCCGGACCGCCGCCTGATGCCGCGGCCGCTGCCGGCGCATCTGTTGAGCGCGACGCTCTTGTGGCTGAGCTCGCCCGCCGGGTTGAAGAGCTTGCCGGTCGGGTGGACGGGCTCGAACGCGCTCGACGCCGCCGCGGCGGCGCGGCGGGCGGCGCTCGCCGGCGAGATCGCGCAATGCGGCCCTGAGCGCGTCGCCGCCGCGCTCGGCCGCGAGGTCGAGCGCCGCGCCCGGCGCTTCCTCTCGGGTCTCGAAGCCTATCGCCGCCACCCGTACCGCCGCGCGGCGCCGCGCCTGCCGGTGCGCTGGCGCGGCGGTGCGGCACGGCTGCTGGATTATGGGGCGCGGGGGCACGGCCCGGCGGTGCTGATCGTGCCGTCGCTGATCAACCGGTATTACATCCTCGATCTGCTGCCCGACGGCAGCTTCGTTCGCCATCTTGCCGCCGCCGGCCTGCGGCCGCTCGTGCTCGATTGGAGCGAGCCGGGACCGGCCGAGCGCGGCTTGACGCTCGGCGGTTACATCACCGGGCCGCTCGCCGCCGCACTGACCGCGGCGGTTGCGGCGAATGCCGGCCGACCGGTGGCGCTCGTCGGCTATTGCATGGGCGGTCTGTTGGCGCTGGCGGCGGCGCTGCTGCGGCCGGCCGATGTCGCCGCCGTCGCACTGCTGGCGACGCCATGGGATTTTCACGCCGAGCGGCAGGGCCAGGCGCGGCTCCTCGGGTCTCTAGTCGAGATGCTGCCGCTGCTGCTGCGTGATGCCGACGCCGTGCCGGTCTCATTCATCCAGAGCCTGTTCCTGGCGCTCGATCCGTTTCTCGCCGAGCGCAAATTCGTCCGCTTTGCCGGGCTCGATCCGATGGGCGCGGCGGCGCGCGGCTTTGTTGCGCTGGAGGATTGGATCAACGACGGCGTGCCGTTGGCACGCAATGTCGCGATTGAATGCGGCCGCTCGTGGTACCGCGACAATGCGCCGGCACGCGGCGAATGGCGAGTCGCCGGTCGCGCGATGCGTCCCGAAACGCTGGCGGTGCCGGCGCTCGCCGTCGTGCCGTCGCGCGACCGGATCGTGCCGCCCTGCTCGGCCGCGCCGCTTGCCGCGGCGATCCGCGGCGCCGATGTCTTGCGGCCACCATTCGGCCATATCGGCATGATGGCGTCTGAAAAGGCGCCGGCGGCGGTATGGCGCCCGATTGCCGACTGGCTGCTTTCCTCGGGTGCAGCCTGACACATTCTGGGTGGCCGGTCCCGCCGATCTGGACTTCCGCCGGCCGTGGCTTTTAGAGTCCCATCAGCCTGCCCACATACGCGACAGCCGCGCTCCAACCCCTCGCCGAGGAGATCCTTTCATGACCGACATCGTCATCGCCAGCGCCGCCCGCACGCCGATCGGCGCGTTCAACGGCGGGCTGTCGAGCCTGCCGGCGCATGCGCTCGGCGAGGTGGCGATCGGCGAGGCGCTGCGCCGCGGCGGCGTCGACCCCGGCGATGTCTCCGAGGTCATCCTCGGCCAGATTCTGACTGCCGGCGAAGGCATGAACCCGGCCCGCCAGGCAGCCGTCGCCGCCGGCATCCCGATCGAGAAGACCGCTTATCTGGTCAACCAGGTGTGCGGCTCGGGGCTGCGCAGCATCGCGCTCGGCTATCAGGCGATCAAGAGCGGCGACAGCGACATCGTCGTCGCCGGCGGCCAGGAGAACATGAGCCTTTCGCCGCACTGCATGCATCTGCGCACCGGCGTGCGGATGGGCGATGCGCAGATGATCGACACGATGATCAGGGACGGGCTGTGGGACATCTTCAACGGCTATCATATGGGCAATACGGCGGAAAACGTCGCGCAGCGCTGGCAGATCACGCGCGAGCAGCAGGACGAATTTGCCGCCCAATCGCAGCTCAAGGCCGAACGGGCGCAGAAGGAGGGCCGGTTCAACGACGAGATCGTGCCGGTCACGGTCAAGACGCGGCGCGGCGAGACGATCGTCGCCAGCGACGAGCATCCGAAGCACGGCACGACCGTCGAGGTGTTGGCGCAATTGCGCCCCGCCTTTGACAAGAACGGCACGGTGACGGCCGGCAACGCCTCCGGCATCAACGACGGCGCCGCCGCGGTCGTGCTGATGACGGCGGCGGCGGCGCAGAAGCGCAATCTGAAGCCGCTCGGTCGCATCGTGTCGTGGGCGACCGCCGGGGTCGACCCGGCGATCATGGGCACGGGACCGATCCCGGCCTCGCGCCTGGCATTGAAAAAGGCCGGCTGGTCGGTCGACGAACTCGACCTGATCGAGGCGAATGAAGCGTTCGCGGCGCAAGCCTGCGCCGTCAACAAGGACCTCGGCTGGAACCGGGACAAGGTCAACGTCAACGGCGGCGCGATCGCGCTCGGCCACCCGATCGGCGCCTCGGGCGCCCGCGTGCTGGTGACCCTGCTTTACGAGATGCAGAAGCGCGACGCCAAAAAGGGACTGGCGACGCTGTGCATCGGCGGCGGCATGGGTATTGCGATGTGCGTCGCGCGGGATTGAGGCGCGCCGGGAGCCCATCGCGGGCCGACGCTGAGTTCCGCCCGCCCGACAAGGCGGCGGTTGAAAAAAGGGAGGAAGCGATGGCCAGGGTGGCGGTGGTCACCGGCGGGACGCGCGGCATCGGTCGGGCGATCGCGGTCGCGTTGAAAGGCGCCGGTTACGATGTCGCGGCCAATTACGGCCGCGACGACCAGACGGCACAGCAATTCGCGGCCGAAACCGGCATTCCGGTGTTCAAGTTCGATGTCGGTGATTTCGCCGCCTGCGCCGCCGGAGTGGCGGCCATCGAGGCGCGGCTCGGGCCGGTCGAGGTGCTCGTCAACAACGCCGGCATCACACGCGACGCAACGATGCACCGCATGAATTTCGAGCAGTGGAACGCGGTTATCCAGACCAACCTGTCATCCTGCTTTAACATGTCGCAAGCCGTCATCGAGGGCATGCGCGACCGCCGCTTCGGCCGCATCGTCAATATCGGTTCGATCAACGGCCAGGCCGGACAATACGGCCAGGTCAATTACGCCGCCGCAAAATCCGGCATTCACGGCTTTACGAAGGCGCTCGCGCAGGAGGGCGCGGGACGCGGCATCACGGTCAACGCCGTGGCGCCCGGCTATGTCGATACCGAGATGGTGCGCGCAGTACCCGCCGACGTGTTGGAGAAGATCGTCGCGCGCATCCCTGTGGGCCGCCTCGGCAAGGCCGACGACATCGCCCGCGCCGTGCTCTTTCTCGTCGCCGACGCGGCCGATTTCATCACCGGCTCGACGCTCTCGGTGAACGGCGGCCAACACATGTATTGACCGGGTCCTGAGGTGAGCTTCGACATTTTGCTGCAGCGGTTCTGCGAAGGCAAGGTCGCGACCATCCCGCGTGCGATCTTCGAAGAGATTTTCAGCCGGCATGCGATCACGCCGCAATATCCGCTGCAGCGGATCGATTATCCGGACGGCAGCGGCGGCGACATTTACGGATCCGATGCCGACGAGATCGAAGGCCTGATGTTCAATCACTGCGGTGGCGACATGTTCTTCGCAGCCCTTTACGAACTTGCGCAGCGTACTGGATCGGTCATCTATTGGCCCGACCTCGACCCGAGCATTGCAGTGACCGATCCGGCGACCATCGAGCATTTTCCGGGCGACGGGTTCGATCGCATGGGACCGGCTTATGTGGCGCCCGACCATCATGCGCTGATGGCCTACATTTCGCGTCCGTCCTCGTCCCGAACTTGAATCGTCAGCCGCGGTGGAGAAGCACGTCGCGGGCGCGGTTGATCTGGCTCGCGAGATAGTCGCTGCCGCCATGGTCGGGGTGCACCTGCATCATCAGCCGATGGTGCGCGGCGCGAATCGCCGCCTCGTCGGCGCCGGCAGCGAGGCCGAGGATCGCGTAGGCCTCCTCGGTGGTCATTTCGGCGGCGCCGCGCGGTGCGCCGCCGGGGCCGGCGCCCTCGCCGCCGTCGCGCATCGCCTCGCGCCAGTCGGGATGGGCGCGGTCGAGATAGGCCTCGACGAGCCGCGCCCCCTCCTCGTCATCGGCGCGGCACACACGCAACAAATCGATCAGTTCGGCGCGGCCGAGTTCCTCGACGTGCATGCCCTGATAGCGGCCCTGCAATATCGTGCCGGTCATCGCACCGGTATCGTGGTCGAGTCGCATGCGGATCATCACCGTCTCGACCGTCGAGCTGCGCCCTGTCTGGGGGCCGCGCACCCCCTGAAACAGCGAGCGCAGGCGGCGCAGCACCGGCCACAGCGGCACGAGCGGCGCGAAGAAAATCGCGACGCGGCCCTCGGTCGCGATCAACAGCCCGATGCACAGCAGCACCGCCACCGCGATTGCCGTCCATTTGGCGCCGCGGGCGAGCCGCGCCGGGTCGGCATTGACGAACAGATAGACGAGCAGCAATAGCCCGCACAGGATCGCGACGCCGCCGGCAAGGAACAGCATCAGCCCCGCAGCTGCGAGGTCAGGCGCAGCACCTCGCCACCCTTTCGATCGCCGTAATCGGCGAGCGCGCGAAGCCCACCGGCGGCGTAGACCGCGACTGCCGCGAGCAGGTCTTTCAGCCGGTCGGCGCTGGCCAAGTCGAAGCGCAGATAGGCGCCGCGCGACAGTTTGGCGATCTGCTGGAAGGCCTGCGCCGCGATGCGGTTGCCTCCCTCGTGAAACACGAATACCGGCACGCCGTTGAGACCCAACTCGCCGGCCAGCTGGCACAGACGATCAACCTCCTCCTCCATCGCGTCGCCGACGAAAACCAGGGCATTGACCCGCCGCCTTTTGGTTTCGGCGAGCGCATGCGCGAGCACCCGATCGATCTGCGTATGACCGCCGAGGCACGAGACGCGGCGCATCGCGCCGTGCAGATCGGCGGCATTGGCCATCCAGCGGCTGGCCTTGCATTCGTTGAAGCCGCGGTAATAGACGAGCTTCACATCGAGCCCGCCCAATGCCGCCGTCGCCTCGAACATCTCGCCCTGGATGCGGCAGGCACGGTCCCAGCTCGGCTCGCGGCTCGCCGTCGCATCGAGCGCGAAGATCAGCCGGCCGCGGCCGCCGTCCCGCCGCGGTGCTGGCGCCTTTTGCAGGTCGCGCAGAAAGGCATCGACCTCGGCGGCATGCGGCTGCGTCGGCAGGCGGGTCTTGTCGTCGCTCATCGCCGGTTATATGGCGTCGATGCCGCGCCGACAGGACCCCATCGAGGCGCGCTTATCCCGGTTGCAGCCATACCGCGGTGTCGTGGAACACCGCGCCGCCGCCGGGCAGGCCGGGATCGGCACTGGTCAACAGGTTGATGCCGACCCCCTCGATGAACGCACGGTTCGGCCACAACCCCTCGACGACGACGACGCGGCGCTGCATACCTCCCGCTGCACGGGCATGCACGAGGACGCTGCCCTGATCGTTGCCGATGCGGACGCGGCCGCCGTCGGCGATGCCGAGTTCGGCGAGCGCGTCCGGGTGGACGAGCGCGGTCGGGCGGCCCTCGCGCGCGACGCCGGCCGGGATGTTGTTGAAGCTCGTATTCAGGAATGAACGCGACGGCGCGGCGACAAGGCGAAACGGGCGCGCGGCATCGCCGTCGTCGATGATCCCGACATGATCGGGGAAGGCCGGCAGCCGTGCGTGCTCGGAGCCGAACGCGGCCCAGCGGGCGCGGAAATGAAATTTCCGGTCGGCGTGCCCGAAGCCGTCGAGGAAATGCCCCGTCTCGAAGCCCGGCCAGCAATCGAGCCAGACGCCCTCCTCGAAGGCGTCAGGTCCGGGCAGGCCGCTCGCGCGCAAGGTGTGCTCGATCAGTTCGAACGCGGTCATGCGAAAGCCCGGATGGCCGGCGCCGAGCCGCGCCGCGAGTGCGCACAGCGCGTCGTGGTTCGAGCGGCACTCCGCGTAAGGCGGCAGCATGGCGCGGCCGATCTGCAGGAACGTGTGGCCGCCGGCCGTGTAGATGTCGTCGTGTTCGAGAAACGTCGTCGCCGGCAGCACGATGTCGGCCATCGCGGCGGTTTCGGTCAGGAACTGCTCCTGCACGCAGACGAACAGCTCGTCGCGGCGAAAGCCCCGATGCACCCGGCCCGATTCGGGCGCAACAACCATCGGGTTGGTGTTCTGGACGAACAGCGCGGTCACGGGCGGGCCGTCGCCGAGGTCGCGCCGGTCGCCGCACAGAACAGGGCCGATGCGCGACTGGTCGAGGAGGCGCGTCGTGCGGTCGGCCACGTCGAGCCCCTCGATCAGCGCCGTGTCGAGCGGCAGCATGCCGTGGTTGGAATAGTGTGCGCCGCCGCCTTCGTATTGCCAGGCGCCGGTCACCGCCGGCAGGCAGGCGGCCGCGAACACCTGCATCGCGCCGTTGCGCTGGCGCGAAAAACCGTAGCCAAGGCGGATGAAGCTGCGCTTTGTCTGTCCGTAGGCCCATGCGAAATTGACGATGTCATCGACCGAAAGCCCGGTGATCGCGGCCGCCCATTCGGGCGTCCGCGTCGCGAGGTGCGCTTCCAGCCCGGCCGGGTCGTCGGCCCAGCGCGCGAGATAGGCGCGGTCTGCGTAGCCGTCGCGGAACAACACGTGCATGACGGCGCAGGCGAGCGCGCCGTCGGTACCCGGCAGCGGCGCCAGATGCCGGTCGGCGACCTCGGCCGTGCCGGTGCGGTAGGGATCGATGACAACGAGCTTGGCGCCGCGCTCCTTGCGCGCGGTCGCGACGTGCGTCATGACGTTGACCTGGGTCGCGACCGGGTTGCCGCCCCAGATGACGACCAGGTCCGATTTAGCGATCTCGCGCGCATCGACGCCGCGCTTGGCGCCGACCCCGGCGAGCCAGCCGGCATCGGTCAGGAAATTGCAGATCGTCGTCTTTTCGCGCGAATAGCGCATCGCGTGCGCCAGCCGGTTGATGCCATCGCGTTGCACCCGCCCCATCGTGCCGGCGTAGTAATAGGGCCAGACGGTCTCCGACCCGTGCCGTTGTGCTGCCAATGTGAAGTGCTCGGCCACCGTGTCGAGCGCCGCGTCCCACGAAATCGGCGCGAAGGCATCGCGCCCGCGTCCTTTCTCGCCGACCCGCCGCAGCGGCACCGAGAGCCGTTCGGGATGATGCTGCCGCTCGGCGTAACGGGCGACTTTGGCGCACACGACGCCGCGCGTGTAGGACTGCCCCTCGGCGCCGCGCACCCGGCCGATCCTGTTGTGATCGAGCCGCTCGACCGCGAGGGCGCAGCAGCTCGGGCAATCGTGCGGACAGACGCTATGGACGATATCGACCGGCAATGGCGGGCTCCGCGACGCGTCGCCGATAATATAGACGCCGGCGCGATCCGCCGATACGCCGCGCCACCGCGGTCAGCCGCCGCACAGTTTCAGCAGAACACCCAGCCCCAGCCCGATCGACAGCCCCAGGACGCGGGCCGCGGCATCGAGGCAGCGGCTGCGGGCGCTCGCCGGCATGTTCCGCAACCGCTCGATCTGGCGCCGCAACATCGCAGACATCAGCGTCGTCTCCGCAATCGGGGCGGGCGCGATAGCCGTCGCAATCCAGCAGCCCGCGCCCGACCGAATAACCGCCATGACCCGACCGGCGTTCCCGCTTTGCCAAACCCATCCGGCGGCCGCCAGCCTGCCAGCGTTATCGGACAATTACAGCACCCTCATTCATCAAATCTCCGAGATCAACGGTAGCGGCGGCCGCACACCGACAATCTTCATTCCTGATGCATATCGACCATCCGCCAAGAACGCGCAAAGATAAAAATTAACCGAAGTAAAACTCCGCAGGAATTTCTAAAATTTCTCCATCGGTGAAAGGAGAACGGATGAACCACCAAGCAGAAGGAGCTGTTTAGATCGCAGGGGTCGGGTATCAATGGAGGCAGAAATGCCGTTCGACGCAGGCGATCAACGATGTCACCGGGCGCGGCTACCGGCGCATCGAATCGTTCAACGATCATGCGCAGACCGATCACGATCTGATCAGCGCCGTGCTCGTGCGGGCCCGCGACAACATACTGGCCGGGCAGGCCCGCGTCGCGCCGACCAGCAGCGATGACATCTATGCGCAGGGCGTATGGAAAATGCTGCGCGTTCGCGATGCGGTGAAGGAGTGGTTCAGGCTGGCGCGCAGATAACCGACGCCGGAGACCCCAATCATCCGTCAATGCATGGGACGATCCGGCGCCGGCCGATTGCCGCGAATTTCCCCTTTCGACTGCGACGCGGCAATGGCGGGCTTACGCTCCGGGAAGGCCGCCCGTCTGCCGCAGCGCTTCGAACAGGGCGATCGCGCCCGCCATCGCGACGTTGAGCGAGCGGGCGCCCGGCGCCAGCGGAATGACCAGCCGCGCCGCCGCGGCTGCGTGCACGAAGTCCGGCGCGCCGGCGCTTTCCCGCCCGAGCAGCAGCGTATCGGCGGCGGCAAATGCGAACCCGTGCAGCGGGACGTCACCCTTTGTCGTCAGCAGCACGAGGCGCGAGGCGGGCTCTTGCGCCGCGACAAAAGCGCTCCACGAAGCGTGGCGGCGCATCGTCGCCAGCGCCGCATAATCGAGCGCGGCACGCCTCAGTCGCCGGGCGTCGAGCAGGAAGCCCAGCGGCTCGATCAGGTCCACCGGGACAGAGAAGCACGCGCCCAGACGCAGCAGGGCGCCGGCATTCGGCGCGATGTCGGGCTGGAACAGAGCGAGGCGCAACCGAACCTCCGTTGCCAGAACAAGGCCGGCGCGGGCCGACGAGATTCGCGCGAAAAACCCGCAACTGGCCGATTTTTCAGAGGATTTATGCGGCAGTCTGTCGCATAGTTCGACTTCTTCAACGGTATAGCTTGCCCGCGTTGGGATCACCCGGGCGGTCGCCGGGGCGGGGGCTCTTCTTTACTGACGACGATGTCGATGGCCCACGACCTTGCGTCCGCCAGCTCGTTCAAGATCGGCTAGGAAGCGCCATGGCCGCACCGCCAACCGAAGTTCGTTCCGCAACCGTCAGCGCACCGGCCAGGCAGCCGGGCGGCGGCCACAGCCGCCTCGTGCGCTGGATCGACTACCGGCTGCCCTTCGTCTCGTTCCTCGAACACGAGTTCACCGGCTATCCGACCCCGGTCAACCTCAATTACTGGTGGAATTTCGGATCGTTGGCCGGGATCATCCTCGTCATCATGATCGTCACCGGCGTTACGCTGGCGATGTATTACACGCCGGACGCCTCGCTCGCCTTCGATTCGGTGCAGCGCATCATGCGCGACGTGAATTACGGCTGGCTGATCCGCTACATCCACATGAACGGCGCATCGGCGTTCTTTTTAATCGTCTATATTCACCTGTTCCGCGGCCTCTATTACGGGTCATACAAATACCCGCGCGAATTGCTGTGGATTCTGGGCGTCATCATCCTGCTGCTGATGATCGCGACGGCGTTCATGGGCTATGTGCTGCCGTGGGGCCAGATGAGCTATTGGGCGGCGACCGTCATCACCAATCTGTTCTCGGCGATCCCCGTTATCGGCCACCCGATCGTGACCCTGCTGTGGGGCGGCTATGTTGTCGGCAACCCGACGCTGCACCGCTTCTTCGCGCTGCATTACCTGCTGCCCTTCGTCATCGTCGCCGTCGTCGGCCTGCATCTGATGGCGCTGCATCAGCACGGCTCGAACAACCCTTTGGGCATCGACAAGCGCGGCCCGCAGGACACGATCCCGTTCCACCCCTACTACACGATCAAGGACATGTTCGGGCTCAGCGTCTTTCTGCTGCTGTTCTCGCTCGTCGTGTTCTACATCCCGAACTATCTCGTCAGCCCGGACAACTACATCCCGGCCAACCCGCTGCAGACGCCGCCGCACATCGTGCCGGAGTGGTATCTGTTGCCGTTCTACGCCATCCTGCGCTCGATCACGTTCTCGATCTTCGGCATCCCGGCCAAGCTGCTCGGCGTCATCGCCGCCTTCGGTGCGATCCTCATCCTGTTCTTCGTGCCGTGGCTCGATACGTCGCCGGTACGCAGCGCCCGCTATCGCCCGATCTACCGGATGGTGTCCTGGCTGCTGCCGATTGCGCTCATCGCGCTCGGCTGGGTCGGCGCGCACCCGCCCGAGGGCATGGTCGTCACGATCGGCCAGGTCGCGACGTTCTATTACTACTTCCACTTCCTGATCCTGATGCCGGTGCTCGGCAAGATCGAACGGCCGCGGCCGCTGCCGATCAGCATCGCCGAGGCGGTGCTGGGCCCGCGCGTTGCGGCCGCCGGCGCGGCGGAGGGGCGCTGAAATGTTGAAAGCCGCCGCTGCCGCCTTCGCCGTCCTGACCATCGCCGCCGGCGCCGCACAGGCGCAGGTAGAGGCGCCGACGCC
>DATJSO010000102.1:0-12119 GCA_035504075.1 Allostellaceae bacterium
CGCCTGTCGCTGCTGCCGCTGCTGTGGCGCAGCCGGGCGGAGCCGCATGAGGTGCGCCGGCTCGTGCTCGATCTCGCTGCCGCCGCGGCGCCCGACCTCAAGGAGGGCGGCGAGTTGGTCGTCGGCACCCGCAATTACGCCTTCGACGAAGCGGGTGTCGCCCTTACCCCCGGCGCCCAGTTCGGCGAATATGTCCGCGTCACGGTGCGCGACGACGGCGCCGGTCTCTCGGAGGCGGCGCTGGCGCGGATTTTCGATCCGATCGCGACGGCGCGGCCGGCCGTTGCCGCCGCCGCCGCGGCGTTGCGGGCGCAGGGCGGCTTTGTCCGGGCCGAGAGCGTCGAAGGGGTCGGCACCGCCGTGCACCTCTACTTCCCGCGCGCCGTCGCCGACGCGAAGACCGGGAAAGCGGCCGAGGCCGCCGAGTAGACCCGCGGCGGCCGGCAGGGTCTGCCCAATGCTGCCTGCCTACGGCACCGGCGCCCGCTTTCCGACGTTGCGCCGGCGCGGCACCGGCGCAACGTCGGAAACGGGAGCGGCGGCGATCAGGTCGGCCGGCGGCGTCTTCGCCTGATACCGGCAGAGATCGGCGACGACGCAGCCGGGGCACTCCGGTTTGCGCGCCTTGCACACATAGCGGCCGTGCAAAATCAGCCAGTGATGGGCGCCGGTCTTGTATACGGCCGGCGTTGCCTTTTCGAGGCCGTCTTCGACCTCGCGCGGCGTCTTGCCGGGTGCCAGGCCGGTGCGGTTGGCGACGCGAAAGATATGGGTATCGACCGCGATCGTCGGTTCGCCGAACGCGACATTCAGGACGACATTGGCGGTCTTGCGCCCGACGCCCGGCAGTTTTTCGAGCGCCTCGCGGTCGCGCGGCACGACGCTGCCGTACTGCTCGACGAGGATTTGCGACAGCTTGATGATGTTCTTCGCCTTCGTGCGAAAAAGGCCGATCGTGCGGATGAACTCGACGAGCCGGTCTTCGCCGAGCGCCAGCATTTGCTGCGGCGTGTCGGCGAGCGCGAACAACGGCGGCGTCGCCCGGTTGACGCCGACATCGGTCGCCTGCGCCGACAGCACGACCGCGACGAGCAGCGTGAACGGATTGATGAATTCGAGTTCGGTTCTCGGGATCGGCCGGCTGGCGGCCAGCCGCCGGTAGAATTCCGCAATCTCGCGTTTTGAGAACCTCCGCGGCATGTTACGCCGCGCTCCGCCGGGCGGCGTCGCGTGTCGCCGCACATGCCCAGCGCGGCCCGGCGATGTCGTCCGGAGAGCGGCCGCGCCCGGTTGGACAGCGCCGGTTCTCGACCCGCCGCATCGGCTGCCCGACGCCGAACCGTGCCATCGCTATCCTCCCCGCCCGCCTCCGCCGCTACGATAGGATGCGCCGGCGCGCCCGTCCATGCGCGCCGAACGGCGCCCAGGGCGACGTGATCAGGCGCCGCGGGCTGCGGCCAACGCGATGATTGAGTTCGCGCTGCCATGCTGCCAAGCTGACATCGCGGGCGCCCTCGGCGCGTCCGCAAACCCTGGCGGAGGAGACGGACATGGCGATGGAAATCGGGCACGTCCACATCAAGACGTATGATCCCAAGAAGACGGCCCAGTTCTACATCGACAATTTCGGCGCGACTGTGAAGAACGAGGCCCCGAACGGCAATATCCAGCTCAACCTGCACGGGCTGCAGCTCAACGTCACGACCATCAGCGCAGCCCAGAACCGCAAGCAGATGATGGGGATCGAGCATATCGCGGTGCAGACCGACGACTATGCCGGCGCGATCGCCAGATTGCGCAGCAACGGCGCGCACATCATGCTGGAGCAGAACAATAACGGCCGCCATGTCGCCTTCATCGAGGCGCCGGACGGGGCGCAGATGGAATTGATCGAGAAGGTGTAGCCGCCGTTCCGTCATCCCGCGCAAGCGGGATGACGGGTATTAGAGAGGGCAAGCCGCATGGCCCTGAAGGACAAGATTGCGTTCGGCGTGTCGCTGCCGCACCGTTCGCCCGAAGCGATCGACATGGGCGCAGTGCGGCAGGTCGCGACGCGCGCCGAAGCGCTCGGCTTTCGCGACTTGTGGGTCACCGAGAACACGCTTGACCACGTGTTCTGCTTTGATCCGGTCGTCGTCTTGACCTACGCGGCGGCGGTGACCTCGAAGATCCGCCTCGGCGCCTCGGTTGTCGTGCTGGCGATCCACAGCCCGCTGATGGTCGCGCACCAGTGGGCCTGCCTCGATTACGTCAGTAATGGCCGGGCGATCCTCGGCGTCGGCCTCGGCCGCGAGCACCATTATCGCCAGTTCGAGGTGCCGCAAGCGGGCCGCGTCGCGCGCTTCCGCGAGGAGCTCGACATCATCCGCATGCTGTGGGCGGAGGGCCGGGTGACCTATCGCGGTCGCTTTTATCATCTCGAAGACGAGACGATGGCGCCGCGCCCGGTGCAGAAGCGGCTGCCGATCTGGATGGGCGTGGGGCACCCGGACGCGGTGCGCCGTGCCGCCCGGCTGGCCGACGGCTGGATGGGGTCGGGCGGCTCGCGCCTCGCCGATTTCGCAGCCTCGGTGCCGATCCTGAAGGAAGCGCTGGCGAATAATGGCCGCGATCCGTCCGCCTTTCCGATCTCGAAGCGCATCTTCATCGCGATCGACGCGCGGCCCGAACGCGCCCGCGCCGAATTGCTGCGCTGGTTCACCGAGGTCTACCGCAATCCGCCCGGCACGGACCTGTGCGGCATTCACGGCACGCCCGAGCAGGCGCGCGAGCGCCTCGAAGAAGTCGTCGCGATGGGCGCCAATCACCTGTTGCTGAACCCGGTCAGCCGCCATGCCGAACAGGTCGAGGCGCTGGCCGAGATCGTGGGGTTGCCATGAGTGCGATCGAACTCGACCCGGTAAAGGCGCAGGTCACCGCGCATTGGGAGCGGCGGGCGGCGCATTTCGACGAGGATTTCGGACATTCGATCGCGACGCCGGATGAGCGCGCCGCGTGGGACCGCATCCTCGACCTCCTCGTGCCGCCGGGGAGTGTCCTCGATGCGCTCGATGTCGGCTGCGGCACCGGGTTTCTGTCGCTCGAACTGGCGGCGCGTGGCCATCGGGTGACGGGCGTCGATCTGGCGCCGGCGATGCTCGCGCTGGCGCGGCAGAAGGCGGCGGCGCGTGGGCTTTCCGTCCGTTTCGAGGCGGCCGACGCCGAGAACTTGCCGTGTTCGCCCGGCAGCTTCGGTCTCGTGATCAGCCGGCATGTGCTGTGGACGCTGCCGCATCCCGAGGCGGCTATTGACGGCTGGATCGGGGTATTGCGGCCGGGCGGCAGGCTGGCGATCATCGACGGCGCACAATGCGATAGCGACGCCGCGCGCACGCCGCAGCGAGAAAACGCCCGCACCAGCGCTGAGTACGCCGCGATCGGCGACAAACTGCCGTTTTACGGCGGCCGGCCGCGCGATCGGATCGAGGCGATGCTGCGTGCCCGCGGCCTCGCCGGCGTCGGCAGCGATGCGCTCGACGATCTGGTCGAGGCGCAGGCTAGGCGCCTTGTTGCCGACGGCCAGGAGCCGCGCCGCCGCCAGCGCTATGCGGCGTGGGGCGATGTGCCGGGGTGACCCCGTTCGCTCAGCCGCGGGGCTGACCCGCGGATCTCGTCATCGCTGCGAGAGGGGCGGGCTTGGCCCGGCCATGACCTGAGTTGAAGGGAGGGCGGATTGACCTACGAAACGATCCTGACCGAGAGCGAAGACGGCGTCGGTGTCGTCACCTTGAACCGGCCTGACAAGCTCAATGCGATGAACCGCCGGCTGATGGGCGAACTGGGCGAGGCCGTGAAGGCGTTCGAGGCCGATGACGGCATCGGCTGCATCGTGCTGACCGGGGCTGGCCGCGCCTTTTCGGCCGGTGGCGACATCCATGAGCAGCGCGAGGACGACGCCCGTTACAGCGATGAAGAACAGGCCCGGCTGCGCACCGGCCGCACGTTTCTCGACGTCGCGATCTGCAGGAAGCCGACGATCGGCATGATGAACGGCCTCGCGTTCGGCGGCGCAGCAGTCTTGGCGTCATCGCTCGACATGCGCATTGGCTGCGAGGGCACGAAGTTCCGCTTTCTCGCCGCCGCCTATGGCCGCATCAACAGCACCTGGACGTTGCCCAACCAGGTCGGCTGGCCGATTGCCAAGGAGCTGTTGTTTTCGGCCCGCGTCGTCGAGGCCGAGGAAGCCCATCGCATCGGCCTCCTCAACCACCTGGTGCCGCGCGAAGAATTGCGCGCAAAGACGATGGAACTGGCGAAGACGATCGCCGGCAACAACCGCGCCGCGGTCATGGGTGTGAAGACGCTGCTGTTGAAACAGATGACCGAGAGCGTCGAGGAACAATACGCCGAGGAGCGCCACTTCACGACCCATGTCGTCAGGGGCGCGAAGGCCGAGGAAGCCTTTCCCGAATTCATCGCCCGCAAGGGCCGGCCGCTGCCATAGTCGATTGGCCAGCGCGAGGAGAACCCGATGTCCGACCTGCTCGAAACCACCGAAAACGGCATTACGACGCTGACCCTCAACCGGCCGGAGCGCCTCAATGCGCTGTCGGCGGCGATGACCCAGGGCCTCAGGGACGCCTTGGAGCGGCTCGCGACCGACCGCGATTGCGGCTGCATCGTCATTGCCGGGGCCGGGCGCGGCTGGTGTGCCGGCGGCGACGTCAAGACGATGGAATCGCGCGGCCGCGACCAGACCTTCGAGGACCGGGCCGACGGGCTGCGCCGCGCGCATCAGCTGCCGCTGTTGCTCCGCACCGTGCCGAAGGTCGTCATCGCGTCGATCAACGGCCCGGTCGCCGGCGCCGGCCTCGGTCTCGCACTCGCCTGCGACCTGCGCGTCGCCGGCCGCTCGGCGCGCTTTGGCACGGCCTTCGCTCGCATCGGCTTTTCCGGCGATTACGGCGGCTCGTGGAGCCTGACGCGGCTCGTCGGCACCGCCAAGGCGCGGGAACTCTATTTCACCGCCGACCTGATCGACGCCGAGGAAGCAGGACGGCTCGGCATCGTCAACCGCGTCGTGGCGGACGAGGAATTGCAGTCGGCGACGATGGCGCTCGCCCGCAAGATCGCCGACGGACCGCAGATCGCCCTCGGCTACATGAAGCGCAACCTGCTCGCCGCCGAAACCGAGCCGTTCCAGACCGCGCTCGACATGGAAGCGGAACACCAGGCGCGCTGCGCCTTCACCGAGGACCACAGGGAGGCGGTCGCCGCCTTCAACGAAAAGCGCCGGCCCGTCTTCAAGGGGCGGTAAGGCGATGGCCGGCCTCTATTTCGAGGAATTTTCGGAAGGCCAGGTCTTTGAGCACGCGCTGTCGCGTACCGTCACCGAGATGGACAACGTGCTGTTCACGACGCTGACGATGAACCCGCAGCCGCTGCATCTCGACGCCGAGTTCGCGAAAACGACCGAATTCGGCCGCCCGCTCGTCAACTCGATCTTTACGCTGGGGCTCGTCATCGGCATCACGGTCGGCGATACGACCTTGGGCACGACCGTCGCCAACCTCGGCATGAGCGATGTACGCTTCCCGAAGCCGGTGTTCCACGGCGACACGATCCGCGCCCGCTCGACGGTCCTGTCGGTGCGCCGAAGCCGCTCGCGCAGCGACGCCGGCATCGTCGAGTTCGAGCATGTCGGGTTGAACCAGCGCGGCGACACCGTTGCGATCTGCCGCCGCGCCGCCTTGATGAAGACCCGGCCCGCCTGATCCCGCGCCTGCGCCGGCGCGCGGGCGACAGGATCGCGCGGCTATTCCGCCGCTGCGGCGACCCCGGCGTCGTTGAGCCGCATCTTCGCGTCGAATTCCTCGGCGACGCGGGCGTCGTTCTCCAGCATTGCCTGCGCATCGGCCGTCGCGAATTCGATCGCGCCCATCGCCGCGAACGCCTCCTGCACCTTCCGGCTCCACAGCCCGATATCGCGCACCGTCGGCACGATGCGGCTGAAAATGCGGCTGCGAAACATCTGCATCGATTCCGAATGGTCGAGGATGTCGATGCATTCCCGGACCGGCAGCCCGATCCGCTCGAATACCTCGCGCTGGTTGAAGCGGTCGCGCATGTGCCAGCACGCCTGCACGGTGAATTCCTCGCGCTCGGCGCGCTCGGCGTCCGTCAGCTTTGGATAATAGTCGCGCAACGCCAGGCGCCCGAAGGCGACGTGCCGCGCCTCGTCCTGCATGACATAAGCGTTGACCGATGCCGCGAGCGGGTTTTTCGACTGGTCGCGCAATCGCTGGAACGCCGCCAGCGCCAGCCCCTCGATCAGGATCTGCATCGTCAGATAAGTCATGTCCCAGCGGTTGTCGCTGAGGCCGCTTTCAAGCAGCGCCTTCAGCCCCGGGGTGATCGGATAGGCGAGCTCGAATTTCTCGTGCAGCAGGCGGGTATACGCCTCGACATGGCGGGCCTCGTCCATGACCTGCGTCGCAGCGTAGAATTTCGAGTCGAGATCGGGCACGGTCTGCACGATCTTCGACGTGGCGATCAGCGCGCCCTGCTCGCCATGCATGAACTGCGAGATCTGCGATGCCTGCTGGTGGTGCCGGAGGCGGCGGTGCTCGGCCTCGGTCATCCTGTTCCAGATGTCGGAGCCGAAGATCGGGATCGCCCGGTCGTCGATCAGCATCGGGTTTTCCGGGTCGAGATCCTGCGACCAGTCGATGCGCTCGGCGGCGTCCCATTGCTGCTTCTTGCCCTTGTCATAGAGCTGTAAGAGGCTGTCGCGATTCTCGTCGTATTCCCAGGTAAAGCAGACGTCGGTATGGCCGTCAAATTTCCATTCGCTCTGTTCGACCGGCAACGTATAGCGATAGTTCGTCGACATGATCCGAAGCTCCCAGGCGGCGGCGCCGCGGCTGCCGCGGAATGTAGCGCAGCACCGCGGCATTTAACAGCAGCGACGCTGACATTTTTGTCAACTGTGTTTGAATGACCAGACCGACAAACGCGGTGCATGTGATCGGCGGCGGCCTGGCCGGCAGCGAGGCGGCCTGGCAATTGGCGCGGGAAGGCGTGCCGGTCGTACTGCACGAGATGCGGCCCCTACGAATGACCGAGGCGCATCAGGGCGGCGGCCTCGCCGAACTGGTGTGCTCGAACTCGTTCCGCTCCGATGACGCCGCCCGCAATGCCGTCGGCCTGCTGCATGCCGAGATGCGACGCTGCAACTCGCTGATCCTCCGCGCCGCAGACGCCCACCGAGTGCCGGCGGGCGCCGCGCTGGCGGTTGACCGCATCGGGTTTTCCGCCGCGGTCGAGGCGGCTCTCGCAGCGGAACCGCTCGTCGTGATCCGCCGCGAGGAAATCACCGGCCTGCCGCCCGCCGCATGGGACGAGGTCATCGTCGCCACCGGCCCCTTGACCGCGCCGGCATTCGCCGATGCGCTCGCCGCGCTGACCGGCGAGAACGCACTGGCCTTCTTTGATGCGATCGCGCCGATCGTCTACCGCGACACGATCGATTTCGACCGGGTGTGGTTCCAGTCGCGTTACGATAAGGGCGGTCCGGGTGGCAATGGAGCCGATTACATCAACTGCCCGCTCGACCGTGAGCAATACGCGGCATTCATCGCCGCGCTGCTCGCCGGCGAGACGATCGACTTCCGCGACTGGGAAAAATCGACGCCGTATTTCGACGGCTGCCTGCCGATCGAGGTCATGGCCGGGCGCGGCCCGGATACGCTGCGTTGGGGGCCGATGAAGCCGGTCGGCTTGCGCGATCCGAAGACCGGCCGGCGTCCCTACGCCGTCGTGCAGCTGCGCCAGGACAATGCACTGGCGACGCTCTACAACATCGTCGGCTTCCAGACGAAACTGCGGCATAGCGAGCAGCGCACCGTCTTTCGAATGGTTCCGGGCCTCGAAGGCGCCGAATTCGCGCGCCTCGGCGGACTGCATCGCAACACGTTCCTGAACAGCCCGCGCCTGCTCGATGGGCAATTGCGGTTGCGCGCGATGCCGCGGTTGCGCTTTGCCGGCCAGATCACCGGCGTCGAGGGCTATGTCGAGAGCGCCGCGATCGGCCTCTTGGCCGGCCGCTTCGCGGCGGCGGCACGGCTGCGGCAACAGATCGATCTGCCGCCGGCGACGACCGCGCTCGGCGCGCTGCTCGCCCACATCACCGGCGCGGCCGAACCGAGGACCTTTCAGCCGATGAACGTCAATTTCGGCCTGTTCCCGCTGCTGTCGCCCGATCCCGGCCGACACGCCGACCGCAAGCCGCTCTATGCCAGCCGCGCGCTGGCCGATCTCGCCGCGTGGCCCGCCGGCCCGGCGCCTCCGGAAGGTGGGTCGCCGTGACATGAGCCAGACAAACCTCCTTGCGGCGCGCCGCTTCCTGCCGCTGTTCCTGACGCAGACGCTGGGCGCCTTCGAAGACAATTTGTTCAAGAGCGCCTTTGTCATGCTCGTGACCTACGGCAGCGCGATGCACAGTCCGCTCGGGCCGGGCGCCGTCGCGGCGGTCGCCGGCGGCGCGTTGATCATGCCGTATTTCCTGTTTTCGGCGACGGCCGGCGAGTTGGCCGACCGATTCGAACGCTCGCGCCTGCTGCAGGTGCTTAAGGCCGCCGAACTGTTGACCGTCATCGCGGCGATCGCCGCGCTGCTTGCCGACAGCCTGGCACTGTCGCTCGTTGCGCTGTTTGCGCTCGGCGCCCAGGCGACGTTCTCCAGCCCGGTGCGCTATGCGCTGTTGCCGCAGCATCTCGCCGCCGAACAGCTGGTCGGCGGCAACGGCCTGCTCGAAGGCGGCACGTTTCTCGCGATCCTGCTCGGCACGATCGCCGGCGGCATCGCCGTCGCGTTCGATCGCGGCACCGAGGCGGCGAGCGCGCTGCTTGTCGTTTGCGGCGTCGCCGGGTTGGCGGCGAGCTTTTACGTGCCGCTCGCGCCGCCGCCGTCGCCCGGATTGCGCCTCAGCCGCAACCTCCTCGGCGCGACCCGCGACATCCTGCGCCACGCCCGCGAGCGGCGCGAGGTGTGGCTGGCGATTATCGGCAGTTCCTGGTTCTGGCTGGTCGGCGCGGTGTTCCTGTCGCAGATTCCGTCCTTCGCGAAAGCGACGCTCGGCGCCGGCAGCGGCGTCGTCATCCTGTTCCTGGCGGCGTTTTCGGTCGGCGTCGGCCTCGGTTCGCTGCTGTGCGCCCGGATCATGCGCGGCGAGGTCAGCGCACGCTATGCGCCGCTGGCGGCGCTCGGCATGGCGGCGTTCGCGATCGACTTGGCGCTGGCCGGCGCCGCTGCCGCGCCGCCGGCTGCCGGCCCGCTGCTCGGCGTCGCGGCCTTCCTGTCGCATGTCACGGGCCTGCGCATCTTCCTCGATCTGACCGCGCTGGCGGTGTGCGGCGGCATTTTTGTCGTGCCGCTCTATGCGATCATTCAGCGACGCAGCGAGGCGGCCGCGCGCGCCCGCGTCATCGCGGTCGGCAACATCATGAATGCGCTGTTCATGACCGCGGCCGCGCTCGTCACCGCGGCGTTGCTGGCGGCCGGCGTGCGCACGACCGACCTGTTCTTCGCTATCGGCGCCCTGACCGCCGGGGTGGCGTTGTGGAGCTGCCGGCTGCTGCCCGCCGATGCGTGGCCGATCGTGCCGCGCATTCTGCGCCGCTGAGGAGCGGCGCGGTGAGCGGCGAGATCACGATCCGTTTCGCAACCGCGGCCGATGTCGCGCTGCTGCTGCGGCTGATCCGCGAGCTGGCGGTTTTTGAGCGCGCGCCGGGCGCGGTTGTTGCAACCGAGGCGGACCTGCTGCGCCACGGCTTCGGGCCGCGGCCGCAATTTGAGGCAATCCTCGCGTTTTTCGATGCGGAACCGGCCGGCGCCGCGCTGTTTCACCCACGCTTTTCAACCTGGCTCGGACGTCCCGGGCTTTACCTCGAAGACCTTTACGTGACCGAGAAGGCGCGCGGACAGGGCGTCGGCCGCCGGCTGATGGCACGGCTCGCGGCGATCGCAATCGAGCGCGGCTGGGGCCGCATCGACTTTCATGTGCTCGAGTGGAACCCGGCGCGGCGCTTTTATGAGCGGCTCGGCATGAGCCACCATGCCGAATGGCTGCGCTACGGCGCCGACGAGGCGGCGCTGAAGCGTCTGGCGCAGGACGACGATGCGGCCGAGTTTCGCATCAGGGACCCGGAGCGGTAACGAGGATCCCGATGCAGGTGACGTTCAGCCCGTCGCCGTTGACTTTGAGGTGCGCCGCCTGCTTGCCGAAGATACGATGGGCGTTATCCGGGTGAAAGGGCGGATAGAAATCGATCAGACCGTCGAGGAACCCGCTTCCGCTGTCGAAATCGAGGGGTGCAACAATATATCCCTTGCTGCGCAGCGCTTCGGCAAAGGCTACGATGTCGTTCTTCTGATAGAAGACCGATGCCCAGTTGTCGAGGGCGTCCTCGGGATTTTCGCTGAGCATGAATTCGGTGGCGTGAACGGCGACGCCACCGGGGCGCAGCGCGCGCAGCGAGTTCTCGATGAACTGCAGACCCTTGGCGCGGCTGCCGAGATGCTCCAACGCGCAGGTCGACCAGCAGAAGTCGAAGCCGCCGTCAAATTCGCGCGGGATCGCGTTCATATCGGCGAATTGAAATTCGATCCGTTGCAAGGCGGCTGGATCGGGGCAAATCTCCGGATACCACAGCGCCTCGACTTGGCCGTCGGAATGCTGCCCGGTCTGCATCCACCCCTGGGTTCCCGGATGCGAAGGGTCGGCGTCGGTTGCCAGCACCGAGGCGCCGTATTTGGCAAACAGGCTTGGCAATGGCTCGCGACCGCATCCGAAACCGAGGCCCCGCTTGCCGGCCGCCAACATGCCGTTACTCCATAAGGACTGGCAGATATAGCTCAGCTCCCACCATTTCCGATGGTAGTATGGAGGCAGCTTGAGTTCCTGCCGCCAGAATGCCGACCACTCGCTTTCCAAGTCGGCCTGCGTGTAGAGGCAGGTCTTCATGCGGGTCGCCGGCGGTGCCGCCAATGTCAACCCGAAAAGCATGTCGACGACGGAGAGCGCTCGCGCCTGTTCCGGGGGCAATCGGCATTTGCAGGGGAATGACGGAAGAAGAGATCGGCCAAATGCAATCGCCCTGCGGCTGTCCCCGGCCTCGGGTTGCCAGGGGGTGCTTTTGTCGCGCTTAATATGCGCCGTCAACGCGGGTGCAGGCGGAGGATTGCGATGCTGGAAGTATGGAGCTGGCCGACGCCGAACGGCCACAAGGTGCATATCGCGCTCGAAGAATTGGGTCTCGAATACAACGTGATCCCGATCAATATCGGCGCCGGCGACCAGTTCAAGCCGGAATTCCTCGCGATCACACCCAATCACCGCATCCCGGCGATCGTCGATCCTGCGGGTCCCGGCGGCAAACGGTTCACCCTGTTCGAATCGGCGGCGATCCTCGTCTATCTGTCGGAAAAAACCGGCGGCAGGCTGATCCCGAAGGACCCGATCGGGCGCTACAAGTGCCTCGAATGGATGATGTTCCAGATGGGCGGCATCGGCCCGATGTTCGGCCAGTGGAACCATTTCGGCGCCTACGCCCCGGAAAAGATCCCCTACGCGATCGAGCGCTATGCGAGCGAAGTGAAACGGTTGACCCGAGTCTTGAACCACCGCCTGGAAGAGGCGCATTGGCTGGCCGGCGACGAATACAGCATGGCCGACATCATAACGTTCCCCTGGCTGCGCACGGCGGCCCAATCGGGGCCGCGTTTTGCCGAGCGCGGCAGCCTCGATCTCGGCGACTATCCGGCCGTCAAGCGCTGGTACGACGAGATCGCGGCGCGGCCGGCGGTGCAGCGCGGCCTTGCGGTGCTCGCCGACATTCAGCGCGAGCAGCCGATCAGCGAGGCCGAACGCGAGAACATGTTCGGCGCGACGCAGTTTGCACGCCGCTGAACGGCGTCAGGATGGAGGCGAGAGATGGCGAGCGAAAAGATCGGGGTCGTCGGCGCCGGGTTGATGGGGGCGGAGATCGCGCTCGTGTTCGCACTGGCCGGCCACGACGTACTGCTGTCGGACCGCTCGGATGAATTGTTGTCGGCGGCAAAAGCGCGGCTCGCGACATTGC
>DATJSO010000103.1:0-13779 GCA_035504075.1 Allostellaceae bacterium
AAGCGGCGGCCAAAATTTGCGTCACCCCATCGGCCAGGAAGCCGCTCATCCGTCAGCAACGCCCGAGAATAATAACTTGCAGCGAGTTCTCTCGAAAATTTCTTAGAGTCTCGAAATCGCGACGATACGCTGGGAGCACGGCGCCACCAACGCATCGCCGAGATCGCATCGGTCGCATGCGGGCTTGACGCGTGCCGTGCGCCTACAAGGGGCATAGTGTGATGGGAGCGGCCTGAACACGGGAGGAGCGCGATGCAGTACCGCAGGATTTCCGCCGATTGCCATCTCGACCTGCCGTGGCTGCCGCCCGAGTTGTTTGTCGAGAACGCCTCGCGCGAGTTGCGCGACCGCATGCCCTACGTCGAAGAGGGGCCGGACGGGCCGTACTGGGTGACCAAGGCCGGCGTCAACATGGGGCTGGTCGGTGGCACCGGCTCGGTCGGCGGCAAGTTTGTGCCGGGGCAGAACTACCGGCTCGACAAGATGGCCGAGACCGGCTTCTTCGCCGACGGCAAGCGGGGCATCCGCCGCCCCGGCGATCCCGACCTGCGGATCAAGGACATGGAGAAGGACGGCGTCGACGCCGAGATCATCTTCGGCATTCTGGGCGTCGCCTCGCGCGTCCGGGATGACGAAGCCGCCAACGAGATGCTGCGCATCTACAACGATTGGCTGAAGGTATTTTGCAGCAAATACCCGGAGCGACATGTCGGCCTCGCCTGCCTGCCGTATGGCGACATCGACGCGGCCGTCACCGAAATCCACCGCGTCGCCAAGATGGGCTTGCGCGGGCTGGAATTGTCGTGCTCGTGGGACATGGAGCCGATGTGGCATCCGGTGTGGGACAAGCTCTGGCAGGCGGTCAACGACGTGCAGTTGCCGCTGCATTTCCACACCTTTCCCGCGACGCCGCGCAGCGTGCGCGAGAAGGCGCCGGCAACCTCGCGCCGCGCCGCGCAGTTCACCGGCGTCGCCGGCTTCCAGATGAATCTCATCAACATCATCGCCGCGGTGATCGGCGCCAATGTGCTGGAGCGCTTCCCCAATCTGCGCATCGGCTTTGGCGAATCGGGCATCGGCTGGCTGCCCTACGCGCTCGACCGCATGGATTTCGAGTGGGAGGACCGCTTCCGCGACCTCGGCCTCAAGATGAAGCCGAGCGAGTACTGGCGCCGGCAATGCCGCGCGACGTTCCAGTTCGACCGCATCGGCGCCAGATTGATCGAGGAAATCGGCGTCGAAACCTTGATGTGGGGATCGGATTATCCACACCCGGACGGCGTCTGGCCGGAATCGGACAGATACATCGAAGAGCAGTTCGCCGGCCTGTCGCAAGCGGCGATCCGCCAGATCACCCGCGACAACGCCGGCAAGTTCTATGGGCTGATCACCTGACGTGCGGCGCAACGGCCCCTCACCCCGGCCCTCTCCCCGCAAGCGGGGAGAGGGAGGGACCCGCGCAGCGGGAGGGTGAGGGGCAATTTCGAGGAGCTTCAAATGGCCTATGATCTTCTGATCACCAACGGACGGATTGTCGATGGCTCGGGCGGGCCGGCGTTCAAGGGCGATGTCGCGGTGAAGGACGGCAAGATTGCCGAGATCGGCAAGCTCGCCGGCGCCGCGGCAAAGAAAACGGTCGATGCCGAGGGCCGCGTCGTCGCGCCCGGCTTTATCGACAACCATTGCCATTACGACGCGCAGGTCACCTGGGACCCGCTGTGCTCGTATAGCTGCGACCACGGTGCGACATCGGTCATCTTCGGCAATTGCTCCTTGTCGCTGGCGCCGGTGCACAAGGGCGACCGCGCGAAGCAGCGCCGCCTCTCCGAATTTCTGTCCTATGTCGAAGCGATCCCGATGGAGGTGCTCGATACATTGGAATTCACCTGGGAGCGCTTCCCGGAATACCTGGAGCAGCTTGACCATAACCTCGGCGTCAATGTCGGCAACCTCGTCGGCCACACCGCCGTGCGCTATTACGTGATGGGCGATGCGTGCCAGGAGCGCACCGCGACCGACGACGAAATCAAAGAGATGCAGGGCCTCGTGCGCGAGGGCATCGAGGCGGGCGCCTTGGGCCTGTCGGTGTCGCGCAACCAGGGCCATTACGACCCGCAGGGCGTCCACATCCCGGCGCTGTGGGCCGACGAGAAGGAGATATTCGCGCTCGGCGACGTGCTGCGCGAACTCGGCACGGGCCTCATCCAATCAGGCGGCGGCAACGGCGCCGAGACGAAGGACCAGCTGATGAGCCGGCTCAGCGAGGCGACCGGCCGCACCGTCGTCTATAACAATTTGACGCAGTCGGCGCGCCGCCCGGACCAGTGGACGCAGCAGATCGCGCTGCTTGAAGAGACCGCCGGCAAGCGCGGCATCCGCGCCTTCCCGATGTGCACGCCGAACCGCATCGTCGATTACTTCACGCTGCGCAACACGCAGGAATTCCGCGGCCTGCCGGTGTGGCATCCGATCTGCCTGTCGTCGCCCGAGGCGATGCTGAAGGCCTATGCCGATCCCGAGATCCGCAAAAAACTGCACGCCGAGGCGGTCGATTTCGTCGCCGGCCAGCCGCCGGGCCTGTCGCGCACCTGGTGGGACTACATGGAATTGCAGACCGCCGTGCTGCCCAAGAACAAATGGATGGAGGGCCGGAAACTGGGCGAGATTGCCAAGGCTCAAGGTAAGGGCGTCATTGACTGCCTGCTCGATCTGGCGGTCGAGGAACATCTCGACACCGAGTGGCTGCACGGCGAGATCAATGTCGACGACGCGGCGGTGGCGAAGATTTTGACCTACCCCTATTCGGTCATCGGCCTGTCGGACAGCGGCGCACACGTGCAATTCCAGAGCGGCTTCGGCTTTTCGACGCGGCTCTTGTCGGAATTCGTGCGCGACAAGAAGATCATGTCGCTGGAGACGGCGGTGCGCCGGCTCACCTTCGAGTCGGCGTCGATTTTCGGACTCTACGACCGCGGATTGATCCAGCCGGGCAAGGTCGCCGACTTGACGATCTTCGATCCCGACACGGTGAAGCCCTTGCCGCTCGAGGTCGTGCACGATTTTCCGACCGGCGCCAAGCGCATCAAGGAGCCGGCGCAGGGGATCTACGCGACGTTCGTCAACGGCGAGATGCTGATGCAGGAAGGCAGGCACACCGGCGCGCTCCCGGGCCGCGTCTTGCGCAACACCTACTACAAGGCGAACCACGCATAGGCGCGGCAGCGCCGAGGCAGGTCGCCCCGGCGCCCCTCGGGGCAGCCCGGCGACGGCCTCGGCAGGGCTGCACGCCCGCCCCGCCTGCGAAAACGCCAATGGCCGCATACCAATACATCTATGTAATGAAGGGGCTGGGCAAGAGCTATCCCGGCGGCCGCGAGGTGCTGCGCGACATCCGGCTGTCGTTTCTGCCCGGTGCAAAGATCGGCGTCTTGGGCCTCAACGGCGCCGGCAAATCGACGCTGTTGCGCATCATGGCGGGCGCGGACAAGGATTTCGCCGGCGAAGCGTGGGCCGCCGAGGGCGCCCGGGTCGGCTATCTGCCGCAGGAGCCGAGCCTCGACCCGGCCAAGGACGTCGCCGGCAACATCATGGAGGGCCTTGCTGAAACCAAGGCGCTGCTCGACCGCTTCGAAGCGGTCAGCGCGCGGTTTGCCGAGGAACTGTCGCCCGAGGCGATGGAGGCGCTGATCGCCGAGCAGGGCGAGTTGCAGGAACGGATCGAACAGGCCGGCGCGTGGGAACTCGACCGCACCGTCGAGATCGCGATGGACGCGCTGCGCTGCCCGCCGGGCGAGGCGTCGGTTGAAACCTTGTCGGGCGGCGAGCGGCGCCGCGTCGCGCTCTGCCGTCTGTTGTTGCAGCGACCCGACCTGCTGCTGCTCGACGAGCCGACCAACCACCTCGACGCCGAATCGGTCGCCTGGCTGCAGCGCTTTCTGAAGGATTATCCGGGCACGGTCGTGACGGTCACGCACGACCGCTATTTCCTCGACGAGGTGGCCGGCTGGATCCTCGAACTCGACCGCGGCCACGGCATCCCGTTCGAGGGCAACTATTCCAGCTGGCTCGAACAGAAACAGGCGCGCCTCGCGCAGGAGGGCCGCCAGGAGGAGGCGCGCCGCCGCACGCTGGAGCGCGAATTGGAATGGGTGCGACAGAGCCCTCGCGCGCGCCAGGCGAAGAGCAAGGCGCGCGTCTCGGCCTACGAGGCGTTGGTCGCGCAGAGCCGCGAGAAGGCGCCGGAGACGGCGCAGATCGTGCTGCCGCCGGGACCGCGCCTCGGCGATCTCGTCGTCGAGGCGGCCCATGTGAGGAAAGGCTTTGGCAACCACCTGTTGATCGATGACCTGAATTTCCTCCTGCCGCCGGGCGGCATCGTCGGCGTCATCGGGCCGAACGGCGCCGGCAAGACAACGCTGTTCCGCATGTTGACCGAGCAGGAACGGCCGGACAGCGGCCATTTCCGGGTCGGCGAGACCGTCAAGTTCGGCTATGTCGACCAGTCGCGCGACGCGCTCGGCGCCGACAACACCGTGTGGCAGGAGATTTCCGGCGGTCGCGACGAGATCGATCTTGGCCGCCGCAAGATTGCCAGCCGCGCCTATTGCGCGCTGTTCAATTTCCGCGGCCCCGACCAGCAGAAAAAGGTCGGGCAACTCTCGGGCGGCGAGCGCAACCGCGTCCATCTCGCGAAGATGCTGAAAGAGGGCGCCAACCTGCTATTGCTCGACGAGCCGACCAACGACCTCGATGTCGATACGCTGCGCGCGCTCGAAGAGGCGCTGCTCGATTTTCCGGGATGCGCCGTCGTGATCACGCACGACCGCTGGTTTCTGGACCGCGTTGCGACCCACATTCTCGCCTTCGAAGGCGACAGCGAAGCCCTGTGGTTCGAGGGCAACTACGCCGATTACGAAGCCGACCGCCGCCGCCGATTGGGCGCCGAAGCCGCCGACCAGCCGCACCGCATCAAATACAAGCCGCTCGTGCGCGCTTAATCGGCCGCCCAATTCGTCCGGGACAGCTGGAGGTCGCGCCAGACGGCGGAAAGCGCGGCGACGAGGGCGTCGATGTCGTCGTCGCTGTGCAACGGCGTCGGGGTGATGCGCAGCCGCTCGGTGCCGCGCGGCACGGTCGGGTAGTTGATCGGCTGCACGTAGATGCCGTGTTCGCGCAACAACAGGTCGGAGGCGGCGCGGCACAAGGCGGCGTCGCCAACCATGACCGGCACGATGTGGCTCTGGTTCGACATGACCGGGATCTGCGCCGCCGCGACCGCGCGCTTTACCGCGGCGACGCGTTCCTGATGCCGTTCGCGCTCCGCTGTGCTGTCGCGCAGGTGGCGCACCGCGGCAAGTGCGCCGGCCGCCAACAAGGGCGGCATGGCGCTGGTGAAAATAAACCCCGGCGCATGGCCGCGCAGGAAATCGACCATCAGCGCCGAGCCGGCGACATAGCCGCCCATGACGCCAAAGGCCTTGGCCAGCGTGCCCTGAATGACGGTCAGCCGGGGCGCGACACCGTCGCGCTCCGAGATGCCGCCGCCATGCGCGCCGTAAAGGCCGACCGCGTGCACCTCGTCGAGATAGGTCATTGCGCCGAAGCGCTCGGCGACATCGCACAGTTCGGCCAATGGCGCGATGTCGCCGTCCATCGAATAGACCGATTCGAAGCACACCAGCTTCGGCCGCTCGGCCGGGATGCCGGCAAGCAGTTCGGCCAGATGCTGCGTGTCGTTGTGGCGGAAGATGATGCGCTCGGCACGGCTGTTGCGGATGCCCGCGATCATCGAGGCGTGGTTCATCGCATCCGACAGGATGACCATGCCGGGCATGCTGCCGGCCAGCGTCGAGATAGCCGCATCGTTGGCGACATAGCCTGAGGTAAAGACCAGCGCCGCCTCGCGCCCGTGCAATGCCGCCAGTTCGCGCTCCAGCAGCACGTGCGCGTGGCTGGTGCCCGAAATGTTGCGGGTGCCGCCGGCGCCGGAGCCGGAATTGTGCAATTCCGCCTGCATGGCCGCGAGCACAGCGGGGTGCTGGCCGATGCCGAGATAATCGTTCGAGCACCACACCGTCACTTCGGCGCCGACGCGGTGGTCGAAGGCGCGCGGAAAGCGGCCGCAGCGCCGCTCCAGATCGGCAAAGACGCGATAACGGCCCTCGGCATGGAGCGCGTCCACGCGTGCCTTGAAAAAATCGTCAAAATTCATCGCCGCCCTGCGCTTCTTGGAGACGTTTAAGATAACGCTAACCCGCCCTGATCGCTATGCGCTCTGTGTCGCGCCCTATTTCGCCGCGGTGCACGCGAACGTCGCGCGCGCCGGCAGCAGAACCGGGCAATATTGCATCAAGTAATCGGTAGCAGCCGGCGTCGCGACCGTGCCCTTGGCGCATTGCTGCTGCGCCTGCGACCTCACCTCGGCAAGGCTCGTGTCGAGCCCGTTATAGCAGATCGCGACCCGCGGCGCCGGCGCAGCCTGGCCCGGCCGTGCCGGTTTGGCCGGCTTCGGAAAGGTTGCAAACGGGTCGAGCGCGGTGCAGCCGGCGATCCCGGCAGCAACCGCCAGCGCCAGCACCATCCGCAGCCCCGCCGCTATGCGCCGCATTCAGGCCGCCTCGGCCAGCGCCCGCTCGGCAAACAGCGCCGCCGCCATCAGCCGCGCATCGTCGCCGACCCGGCCGACCAGTTGGATGCCGGCCGGCAGCCCGTCATCGCCCCATACCGACGGCAAGGTCACGCATGGCACGCCGAGCAGCGTCCACATGCGGTTGAACACCGGGTCCCCGGTATAGCCCAGACCGCGCGGCGCCGCCCCCGGCGCCGCCGGCGTCAGGAGCACGTCGCACGGCTCAAAAAGCGCCTCCAGCCCGCGACGCGCCGCTGCGGTCTCGGCGACGGCCGCATCGTAAGCGTCGGCGCCGACCGTCATGCCTTCGTCGAGCAATTGGCCTAGCCGCGGCGACAATTCGGCGCTGCGCTGCACGCGCTCATAGGCCAGAGAACGCGCCAGTTCGTAGACCATGATCCGCTCCTGCGCCCGGTTCAGCCCCCGGTGTTCCGGCGGCGCCTCGATTTCGCCGATCGAGGCGCCGGCGCGCGACAAGGCGGCGCGGGCATGTTCGAGCGCGGCCACGGTGCCCGTTTCGGCCGCGTCCCACATCGGCGTGCGGTAGAAGCCGAAGCGCGGCGCCGCCGCCGGCATGACGCTCTCGCGCAGCACCTGCCGATCGCTGAGAATCCCGGCAAGGAACGCCGCATCGGCGACGTTGCGGGCCATCGTGCCAATCGTGTCGAGGCTTTCGGCCAGCACTTTCACCCCCGCACGCGGCAACAGGCCGAAGCTCGGTTTGTAGCCGACGATGCCGCAATAGGCGGCGGGGCGAATCGTCGATCCAGCGGTCTGCGTTGCGAACGCCAGCGGCGCCATGCAACCGGCGACCGCCGCGGCGGAGCCGCTCGACGAGCCGCCCGGGGTATGCGCCGGGTTGTGCGGATTGGCGGTTTTGCCCGGCGTGAAGCAGGCGAATTCGGTCGTCACGGTTTTGCCGAGAACGATGGCGCCGGCGGCACGCGCCAGAGCGACGCAGGCGGCGTCGGCGGCCGGCCGGTGATGCCGATAGATCGGCGAACCGTAGCCGGTCGGCAGATCCGCGGTATCGATCAGATCCTTGACAGCGATCGGCACGCCATGGAGCGGGCCGCGGGGCGGCTCGCCATCGCAGGCGAGCGCGGCGGCGAGCGCGGCATCCCGGTCGAGGCATTGCCAGGCGCCGACCGTTGCCTCAGACGCCGCAATGCGATCAAGGAAGGCGGAGACCAGTTCCACGGCGCCGAGCCGGCCGCCGGCGATTGCCGCGGCGGCCTCGCGGGCGGATAGGATAGAGAGATCTGCCATCGCGGGCGTCCCGTTGCGCTGCGCAGCCCCGGACCCTAGCGCCAAACGATGGCAGATTCTATCGGAGGGTCATCATGGATCGGCACGACGCAGGCGGCGACGATGACGAGGCGCGGCGCACCGCGGCGCTGATGGGGTTCATCGTTATTCTGTTGCTGGCTATCGCCGGCGTTATCCTGGTACGCGAATTGCGCCAGAAGGCGGTTTTGGAGGACTGCCTGATGGCGGGGCGGCGTAATTGCGCCCCGATCGAGTTGCCGCTGCGCAATCCGTGAGTGCGGCAGATGCCGGGCGCCCCACGAGGCGCCCGGCCGCCCTCCGTCAGCAGCGTTGGGCCGCTTTATTTCGCGGCGCCTGCGGCGCTGCCGCCGGTGCCGAGCGTCGTGCCGGTCGAGCCGTTGCCCGCCGTCGCGCCGCCGAGGCCTTCGGTACTCGCCGCGCCGCCGCCGTTCATGCCGGCGCCGCTGCCGTAGCCGGCCGAACTGCCGCCGGTACCGAGCGTCGTGCTGGTCGAGCCGCTGCCCGCCGTCGCACCGCCGAGGCCCTCGGTGCTCGCCGCGCCGCCGCCGTTCATGCCGGCGCCGCTGCCGCCCGTACCCAGCGTTGTGCTGGTCGCGCCGCCGCCGGCGCTGCTGCCGCCCATGCCGAGCGTCGAACTCGACTGGGCAAACGCCATCGGCGCCGTTCCTGCGAGAAGGGCCGCCACAATTGCCGTCGCCTTCAGGGTATTCCACATGGCCAATTCTCCTGCGATTTGGTCCTGCTATGCTGTCGTTGACGGCCCGCCGTTCAGGCACGAACCGTTGCAATATTCTGCGCAAAACGCTGCTCGCAACGCGTCAATCCGGACGCCTCACGAAATCAAAGGTCAAACACCACGATAATCGCAGGTGCCCATTGCTTACTTTTTATGCGATCCCGAGAGACAGGATTTGACCGGAAGTTGCGCAACACCGGCGTCTCTTTCTTTTCATTGTCAGGCGCCGACGGCAAGCGCCACCGCCGCCGCAGCGCCGAACAGCCAGCAATAGATCGCGAACGGCACCAGCGCGTCGTCGAAATTGTGCCGGCGGAAATAGCGCATCAGGAATGCGACGCTGAGATAGGCGGTGACGCCGGCCACGATCCCGGCGGCGATTGCCGTGGCGCTGATGCCGTGGCCGGGCAGCCGCAGCAGCTTCGGCACTTCAAGGACCGCCGCTCCGGCGATGACGGGCGTCGCAATCAGGAACGAGAAATGCGCCGCATCCTCGTGATGCAAACCGGCAAACAGGCCGCCGACCATCGCCGCGCCGGAGCGCGAAATGCCGGGAATGAATGCGAGGCATTGCCAGAAGCCGATTGCCAGTGCGCCGTGCCAGCCGAGACCGGCGAGGCGCTGGCCGCGTGCCTCGCCGGTCCGGCGGCGCAGCCGATCGCCGACCAGCAAAAGGCCGCCGTTGACGATCAGGAACAGCGCTGCGACAAGCGGCGAGGCAAAGAGGCCGCGGACCGCCTTCTCCGCGACAAAGCCGATCGCGACGGCGGGCAGCGTCGCGACGACGATCAGCCCGAGCAGCCGGCGCGCTTCTGCCGCGCGGCCGCGGTTGCCGCCGCTGCCGGCGAGGCCCTGCGCGACAAACAGCCAGTCTCGCCAGAAATAGAGGAAGAGCGCCGCGGCGGTGCCGACATGCAGCACGACGACGAAAGGAAGGAATGACGGAGCATGCTGATCGAGCGTCCAGCGGAACAGGGCCGGCACGATCACAGCGTGACCGAGGCTGCTGATCGGGAACAATTCGGTGACGCCCTGCAGGATCGCCAGGGCAAAAGCATAAAACGCGAGCATGGCTCCGCCGGGTTGATCATCGCGATGGCTTGAGGCCGCCGGCATGCCGGCGGCCGCGCATTCATAGATGAAGCCCGGCCGGTCCGCCAGAATCCGTCTTGCGCGGGTGTGCCGCCGTCCGCGCGGACTGCATGCCTAGGTTGACACCAGCGGGGCGTTTCGCGGATCGTGCCGACGGCGCCTTCGATCATGGTGGACCGATGCCGACGACCGATGCCGATCTCGCGCGAACGATCGACGCGGCCTGGGAGGGCCGCGACCAGATATCGCCGGCGACACGCGGCGAGTGGCGCGATGCGGTCGCCGCAGCGCTCGACGGGCTCGACGCCGGCCGGTTGCGCGTTGCCGAACAACAAGGTCCGCGCTGGACCGTGCATCAATGGCTGAAAAAGGCCGTTCTGCTGTGGTTCCGCCTCAACGACATGGTCGAGATCCCCGGCGGACCGGTCGATGCCGAACGCGGCGCCGCCAGGTGGTGGGACAAGGTGCCGTCGAAATTCGCCGGCTGGTCGGCCAACCGTTTCCGCGACGCCGGCTTTCGCGCGGTGCCCGGCGCGATCGTGCGGCAGTCGGCCTATATCGCGCCCAACGTCGTGTTGATGCCGAGTTTCGTCAACGTCGGCGCCTATGTCGGCAGCGGCACGATGGTCGATACCTGGGCGACGGTCGGCTCCTGCGCCCAGATCGGCAAAAATTGCCACCTGTCGGGCGGCGTCGGCATCGGCGGCGTGCTCGAACCGCTGCAGGCCGAGCCCGTCATCATCGAGGACAACTGCTTTATCGGCGCGCGCAGCGAGGTCATCGAGGGCGTCATCGTCGAGCAGGGCGCCGTCCTGGCGATGGGCACCTTCATCGGCCAGAGCACCAAGATCGTCAACCGCAACACCGGCGAGATCATTACGGGCCGCGTGCCGGCCTATTCGGTCGTCGTGCCGGGATCATTGCCCGGCCGGCCGCTCCCCGACGGCAGCCCCGGCCCCAGCCTCTATTGCGCCGTCATCGTCAAGCAGGTCGATGCGCAGACCCGCGCCAAGACCTCGATCAATGAATTGCTGCGCGAATGAGGTGGCAAACTGGAATGCTCGTCATGGCCGGGCTTGACCCGGCCATTTGCGACAATGGTGCAGGGATGCCCGGATCAAGCCGGCGCATGACAATAGCTGTGATTCTTGGCGAATGACTTCAACGACGGCGAAGGGGGCCGCGGTCGATCCAGTCGAACTGGCCGCCGAACTGATCCGGCACCCGAGCGTGACGCCAAAGGACGAAGGTGCCCTCGATGTCGTCGCCGCGCACCTCGAGCGGCTTGGTTTTGCCTGCCATCGCCTCGTGTTCGACGATCCCGGCAGCGAACCCGTCGCCAATCTCTACGCACGCCACAGCAGCGGCCGCCCCAATCTGTGCTTTGCCGGCCACACGGATGTCGTGCCGGCGGGGCCGGTTGACGGCTGGTCGTTCCAGCCGTTCGCCGCCGAGTTGCGCGGCGGCGCGTTATGCGGCCGTGGCGCCGTCGATATGAAAGGGGCGATCGCCGCCTTCATCGCAGCCGCCGAGCGGTTCCTTCTGGCGCAGGGCGGAGATTTCGGCGGATCGATCAGCCTCCTGATCACCGGCGACGAGGAGGGGGTGGCCGTCAACGGCACGAAACAAGTGCTCAAGTGGCTTGCCGCGCGCGGCGAGGCGCTCGATGCCTGTATCGTCGGCGAGCCGACTTCGGCGCAATCGCTCGGCGACATGATCAAGATCGGTCGGCGCGGCAGCATGACCGGCCGCCTCGTCGTCGAGGGCACGCAGGGTCATGTCGCCTACCCGCACCTCGCCGACAACGCGGCCCACCGCCTCGTCGCGCTGCTGCACGCGCTGACAACGGGCCCGCTCGATGCCGGCACCGAGCATTTCCCGCCCTCAAGCTTGCAGGTCACGACGATCGATATCGGCAACCCGGCGACGAATGTCGTGCCCGGCGAGGCGCGCGCGACGTTCAACATCCGCTTCAACGACGACTGGACAAGCGAAACGCTTGAAGCTTGGGTCGCCGCTCACCTGGCCTCGGTCGGCGGCAAATACCGGCTCGCCTGGGAAGTCAGCGGCGAATCGTTCCTTGTGCCGCCCGGGCCGCTCAGCGACTGCCTCGCCGCCGCGATTGCCGCGGTGACCGGCCGCGCGCCGCAGCTCAGCACGACCGGCGGCACCTCGGACGCACGGTTCATCCACGCCTGCTGCCCGGTCGCCGAGTTCGGCCTCGTCGGGCAAACGATGCACAAGGCCGACGAACGCGTCCCGGTTGCCGATCTGGCGCAATTGGCGGCGATTTACGAGACCTTCCTCCAGCGGTTTTTCGCCACGGCATGACCGCGTCTGCCGCGTGGACCGAGATGCGAGCGGCGATGAGCGGCGCATTGCGCCTGGCGGTCGGCGACCGGCGGGGCCTCGGCTGTTTCGACGCCTCGCTCGACGGCTTCTGGCGCTCCTTCCGCGCCGCCGTGATCTGCTATCCGCTGTATCTGTTCCTCTTGGCGCTGCGGCTCGACGCGGCGCAATGGCAGCAATCCGGCATCGGGACGATCGTCGTCGTCGAAACGATCGACTACATCATCGCCTGGGCGGCGTTTCCGCTCGTCATCCTGTCGCTGGCGCGCGCGCTGCGGCGCGAAGATCGCTTCCTGTCCTTCATGGTCGCGTATAACTGGTCGCAGGTCCCTCAGACGGCGCTGTTTGCGGTCATCGGCCTCGACGGGCTGACCGGCCTGCTGTCGCTCTCTTCGCTGCCCGGCGCCGAACTGGCCGCCGCAATCGCAACGCTGGTCTACGAATGGTACATCGCGCGGGTCGCGCTGTCCGTCGGCGCCGCGGCGGCGGCGCTGATCGTGGTGGTCGACCTGCTGCTCGGCACGGCGCTCGGCCGCGTCGCCGCGGCGCTCTATTAGGTGATTACGGCGTGCCGTCGTTGCAGATCAATTCGTATTGCACGGCGACGAGCGTCAGACCCTCGGCCGGCGCCGTCGGGCCGCCGGCGCGGCGGTCCCGGGCGGCGAGTGCGCGCGCCACATCGCCCGGATGCCAGCGGCCGCTGCCGACCAGCTTCAGCGTACCGACCATGTTGCGCACCTGGTGATGCAGGAACGAGCGCGCCCGCGCCGCGACGTGGATCTCCTCGCCGGTGCGCATCACATCCAGCGCGTCGAGCGTCTTCACCGGCGATTTCGCTTGGCACTGCGAGTCGCGGAACGTCGAAAAATCGTGATGACCGACGAGATGGCGCGCGGCGTCCTGCATCGCCGCGATGTCGAGCGGCGGCGCCACATGCCAGACACGGCCGCGCTGCAAGGCGGGCGGTGCCCGGCGATTGAGAATGCGGTAGAGGTAATGCCGCCCGGTCGCCGACAGCCGCGCATCGAAATCGCCGCCCGCCGGCCCGACCCGCAGCACGCTGACTGCATGCGGCCGCAGGTGGTAATTGACCGCATTGCGCATCTCGTCGGGATCGATCGCGCGGGCAAGATCGACATGTGCCGCCTGCGCCAGCGCATGCACGCCGGCATCGGTCCGTCCGGCGCCGAATACGGTCACCCTCTCGCCGCAGAAGCGGCCGATCGCGGTCTCAAGTGCCTCCTGGACGGACAGGCCATTGGCCTGCCGCTGCCAGCCGACAAAGCCGGCGCCGCAATATTCGAGCGTCAGCTTGTAGCGGGGCACGGCAGCACCGTTCCGGGCGGCAGCGCAAAGCCGCGCAAAAATTCCGCCGCGTCGAGCGCGGCGCGGCCGGGACGCTGCAGCCGAAGGGGTCGAAACACCCCCTCGGCGCACGCGATCGACAGATGCGCGTCGAGCACCGTGCCGGGCGCCGCGTCCGCCGCGCGCGGCTCGGTATCAGCGGCAAGCACACGGATACGCTCGCCTTTCGCCATGAAAAACGCGCCGGGCCACGGGTCGAAGGCGCGCACCTGGCGTTCCAGCGCGCGTGCCGGCGTGCGCCAATCGAGCCGCGCCTCGTCGCGGCGCAACTTGCCGGCGTAGGTGACGCCCGCCGCCGGCTGCGGCCGCGGCGCCAGAG
>DATJSO010000104.1:0-5139 GCA_035504075.1 Allostellaceae bacterium
ATCCGGTATGTAGCCTCTAGGTAAACTCGATTTCGCTACAAAAGACATCGTTCCGAGCGATTGCTTAGTGACGACGGAACGGCTTGGAATCGCAAGAAAAGATTCGTGAGTGAGCAGTGGATATAGAAATTTCTGCTCGACATCACTCTCGTTTAGAGCATCTACAATCGGATACCCGAGCAAGCTCATCGTTCACTCTCATGCGCTGAACCTGGGTTGTACTCACTACCCCTCTACCCCGACCACCTGCCATTCGTGGATCAGTTGGCCGGGGGCGACTTCTTCGAAGGTCAGTTCGACGGCGGCGCCGATGGGGGCCTGGTAGGGCGGGGTGCCGGGAAGGTTGGAGTAGAAATTGACGCGCGGGTCGGCGTCCAATGTCACCATCGCCAGATTGTAGGGCTGGTCCGGCATGCGGCGGTTGAGGCGGCCGTCCTCGATGACGATCGCGGCGGCGATATGGCCGCGGCCGGCGACCTCTTGCCACGCCAGACCGGCGGCCGAGCCGCATTGCTGGCAGGCCGGTTGCGGCGGGTATTGCAGCCGGTCGCACGGGGCGCAGTGCTGCACGACGAGCCGGCGCTCATTGACGGCGTCCCAGAACGGCTGGCTCAACGCGTCGGCGACGGGGATCAATTTCGGCATCGTTTGCTGGGTCCCTGCGCAGGCAGGGACCCATTATGCAACCGCTCGGTCGTCGGCAAAATGGGTTCCTGCCTGCGCAGGAACCCAAAATCGTAACGCGGATCACCCCTCGCCGCGGCCGACCCACTGGCCGTAGACCGGGTATTGCGAGCAGATGAATTCGATATAGGCCGGGTGGCCCGACGCGTTGACATCGAGGGCGCGGCGCAGCGCCGGGATGATCTGGGCCGGCTCGCCGACCCGCTCGGTGTGGAAGCCGAGCGCGCCGATGACCTTCGACATGTCCAATTCGTCGTGCCCGGTCACCTTGTGCGTGAAGGGGTCGTGCCCCGGACCCCAGAAGCCGGGGCCATAGCCGGCAAACCCGCCATTCGAAATGTGCACGATGGTGATGCCGAGCTTTTCGCGCAGCAGGACTTCCAGGTTGCCGAGCATGTAGCCGAGGCCCGCTTCGCCGGTCACCGCGACCGATGCCCGCTGCGGATGTGCCTTCTTGGCGGCGATCGCGGCGGCGAGGCTGAAGCCCAAGGTCGAGACATTGCCCCAGCCAAGAAAGCCGCGCGGGATCAGTGTGTCGAACACCGTGCTGAGCTGGTCGCGGGTGTTGCCGCTTTCGTGCGTCACAAACGAATTCTTCAGGTCAAGCACCTGCATCAAGTCGCCGTAGACCCGGTACGGGTTGATCGGCGTCTCGTCGGAAGCCATGACCTGGCGGTAGCGGGCGAGCGCTGCGTGGCGCGCCGCGCGCACCTCCGCCGCGACATCGCCCGCCGCGCGCCCCTTGCCCGACGTGCGGTCGGAGACTTCCCGGCACAGCGCCGCCAGGGTCAGGCGGGCGTCGCCGATCACCGCGTGCGCCGTCGGCACGATCTTGTTGATGTGCAATTCATCGATGTTGCAATGGATGATCGTCTTTTTTGCCGCATCGGGAATGGCGTGGCTGAAGCGGCCGGGCGACAGGCTCGTGCCGACGGCGAGGATGACATCGCTCTGGTTCAGGTAGTGCGCCACCTGGTCGCCGCGCACGCCGACAAACAGCGGATGGTCCTCGGGGAACGCGCCCTTCGCCTTCAAGGTCGTGACCACCGGCGCATTCACCAATTCCGCCAGCGCCTTCAATTCATCCGCGGCACCGGCGTAGATGACGCCCTCGCCGGCGTAGATCAGGGGGTTGCGGGCCTGCAGCAGGAGGCCGACCGCCTCGCGCACATCGGCCGGGTCGGGCGCCGATTTCCAGCCCTTGACGGGGTGGTAGGGGTCGGCGGTCTCGTCGTAGGTCGCCGTCGCGTTGGGAATGGCCAGGACCACCGGGCCGGGCCGGCCGCTGCGCAGCATCGTAAAGGCGCGGCGCATCAATTCGGGCGTGCGCTCGGGCTTGTCGAGATAACCGAACCATTTCGACACGGTCTTCATCGCCGAGGCGACATCGTATTGGCTGTTGCCCGCGGCGCCGGCCGGCACGCCGTCGGTGATGCACAGCACCGGCGAGCCATCTTCAAAGGCCTGCGCCATGCCGGCATAGGCATACTGCATGCCGGCGGCGTTGACGCCGCCCTGGAACGTGCACACGCCGATCCGCGACCCCGCGGTGATGCGCGAGAATGCGTCGGCGACCGCGACGGCGTAGCGGTCGTCGCGCATCATCAGCATCGGCACGCCCTCGCGGCCGAGCGCGTTGTTGACGCGGCAGACTGGGAAGGTCGATACCCAATCGACGCCCTCCTGTTTCAAGATGCGGACAATGCCGGTCGCGACATCGATCGTCATGGCTGGGGTCTCCGTTGCATTGCGGACGGGCCGCTCATCCCTTGCGGGTCTCGGTCGCGAGCGTACGGTCGAGCCGGTCGCGCATCCGGTAATAGCCGCCGACCAGCGGCAGGAACCAGGGGTTGCCGGTATAGAGCGGATGGTCGGGAAACTCCTCAGCATCGAAGGCGCATCGCGCGTTCGCCACCCGGGCGATCTTTCGGGCGGTTTGCGTGCCGAGATAGGTCATCATCGCAACGCCGCTGCCATTGCAGCCGAGGCAGTAATGCAGCCCGCCCTCTTCGCCCATATGCGGTAGCGCGTCGAGGGTGAAGGCGGTGTTGCCGGTCCAGCCGTGTGTCACCCGGACGCCTTTCAGTTGCGGGAAGCGCGCGGTCATAGAGGCGTGGAGGACGGCCGCGCAGAGATGCGGGTTGGCCGGCGTGAAGCGGGCGCGCCCGCCGAACACGACGCGGGTGCCGTCCGGCGACATGCGGTAGTAGCACAGGATGCGCTTGGTGTCGGACAACGTGCGCCCGTTCGGGATCAGTGACCGCGCCAGCTCCTCGGGCAATGGCTCGGTCGCTATGATATGGCTGGCGATCGGCACGATGCGGCGACGCAACGCCTGGGTGACGGCTCCGGTATAGCCGTTGGTCGCGATGACGACATCGCCCGCCGCGATCGTGCCGCGGCTGGTTTCGACCCGCCAGCCGGCGCCGCTTGGGGCGATCTCCTCGGCCGCGGCCGCCGCGCAGATCGTGACGTCGCGGCGGCGGCAGGCGTCGAGCAGCCCCTTGTAGTAGAGCGCCGGATGCAGGCTCGCCGAGCGGTTGACGACCATGCCGCCATAATAGTAGTCGCTGGCGATCTCCTCGCGCTGCCGCGCACGCGGCACCATGAAGGCGCCGGATTGCGCATCGTCGTTCAGGTTCGCGAGCCGGCATTCGAGATAGGCGTAGTGTTTCGGCGTCCAGGCGCCGACAAAGCGGCCGCGCTTCTGCCAGAAGCATTCGATGCCTTCGTCCTCGATCAGCCGCTCGATCAACGAGAAGGCGTCCGCAGCGTCGGCCAACAGCCGGCGCGCGCGGTCGGGCGCAATCTCGGCGGCGCGCCCGCTGAAACTTTTGCCGATGTTGACCCCGCCGCTGACCGCGCCGCCATTGCGAGTGCTGGCGCCGACGCCGAGTTCGCCGCGCTCGAAGACGACGGCATCGACGCCGTGACGCGCCAGTTCGAGCGCCGCAGCAAGCCCGGCATAGCCGCCGCCGACGATCGCCACGCGCGCCTCTTTCGGCACGTCCGCCAATGCGCCGACAACCGGCCTGTACGCCTCCCACCAATAGGGCTTCGGCTGGAAATCGGGATGAAAAATGTCCGCATGCATTGGACCGCCCCGAGTTCCGGCCGCCCTATCCATCGGCGGCCGATCGCCGCGCCCGCGCAGCATGAGCACCGGGGCCGCGAAAGACAAGGACCGGCCGCGGCGCGCCCGATCTCCGGAAGCCCGCGCGAGACGAAAAACCGGGACTCTCGGCGCGGCCGAAACCGGCGCCTTGCCGCGCTACTTGGCGGCGGCGGCGAGCCGCTGCGCCGCTGCTGCCGGTCGGTTCTCCTTGAGAAACCCGCGCACGTGCCGGAGCGCTATCTGGATCTGCCTGGGGTTCGCCTTCCACGGGTAGAGGGTCACCTGCGCGTTCGGCGCGAGGTAGACGCTCTCCATTGCGACGACGTACGGATGCCCGAGCACATCGTCCGGCATCACCAGGACCGGCGTCTGGCATTGCCGCACGAAATCGCGGCTCACCGTGTAGACGAAGTCGGCGCGGTCGCCGCGATACATGTTGGTCAGGAACGCGTCGACCTGTTGCATCGTGATGTCCGGGCGGCGGGCGCACAGCTCCGGGCCCCACCCCTTCATGTTGTTGTTGTAGGAGAGATCGGGCATTTCATGCCGATAGCCGCTCGGCTGCACCGGCACGGCCGCGACGACACGGTCGCCGGCGCGTTTCAGCAGGTTCCAGATGAACGGGCCGCCGATGCAAAAGCCCATCACCATAAACTGACGGATGCAGAGATGGTCCATCAGGCCGATATGGTCGTCGGTATAAGCATCCCACGCTCGGCCGGTCTCCAGCGGCCCCGTCGACTGGCCGCCCTTGGCGTTGCGCAAATCGGCGGCGATGACGCGGAACTCGTTGGTGAATTCGTCGAACGGGTTGAACGGGTGCGTTTTCAGGCCGGCGACGGTCGAGTTGAGCCCGCCTCCCGGGATTACCAGCAGCGGGAACCCGGACCCGACCTCTTCATAATAGATGCGGACATTACCCTTGTCATAGAACGACATAGCGTTTCCTCCTCCTGGGTTCGGGGCCCGGATGACGCGCCGATTGGCTCAAGATCGGGCCGGTTGTGCGAGGACCGCCCGTTTCCGGGCGGTCCTCTGTGTCCGGCGATCAGGCGGCCGGCCGGGCAACGCCGACCAGTTTGTTCCCGTCCGGATCGCGGAGATACGCGAGGTATGCGCCATTCGCACGCACGCCGGGCGGGTCCTCGATCGAGGTGCCGCCATTGGCGACGCCGGCTTTGTGCCATGCCTCCGCCTGCGCCGCGTCTTTCATTGCAAAGCCGATCGTGCCGCCGTTGGCCTGGCTTGCCGGCTTGCCGTCGATCGGCTTCGACACCATGAAGCGTCCGCCGTTATGCGCGTAAGCCAATCGGCCGCGGGCGTCTTCCGTGCCTGGCGGC
>DATJSO010000105.1:0-18850 GCA_035504075.1 Allostellaceae bacterium
GCTGCCGACCTGACCGAAATCGGTCGCCATATGGCCGGCCATTAGCTGCGGTTCGCGATGCCGACAATTGCCGCCGCGCGCCCCTATCCGTACGAGTTTTCCCGCTCGGGCATGGCCTTGCTCTTGATCGACCTGCAGCGCGACTTCATCGAGCACGGCGGTTTCGGGTCGGCGCTCGGCAACGACGTATCGCGGCTTGCCGCGATCGTGCCGCAGACGGCGCGGCTGCTTGCCGGCTTTCGTGCCGCCGGTCTGCCGGTGATCCACACAAAGGAGGCGCATCGGCCCGACCTGGCCGACTGTCCGCCGGCAAAGCGGCGCCGCGGCGGCGCCGCGCTGCGGATCGGCGATCCGGGGCCGATGGGCCGCATCCTGATCGCCGGCGAAGCGGGCAACGATTTCATTCCGGCCCTGTCGCCGGCGCCCGGCGAAACCGTCATCGCAAAGCCCGGCAAGGGCGGCTTTTACGCGACCCGGCTCGACGATTTGCTGCGCGAGCGCGGCATCACGCATCTGGCGATTGCCGGCGTGACGACCGAAGTCTGCGTGCAAACGACGATGCGCGAAGCCAATGACCGCGGCTACGAATGCGTGCTGATCGAGGACGCGACGGAAAGCTACTTTCCCGAGTTCAAGGCCGCGACGTTGGCGATGGTGCGCGCGCAAGGGGCGATCGTCGGCTGGACCGCGACCGTCGATGAGTTGCTCGCAGCCGTGGAGGGCGCGTGAACCGGCCGCGATCGATGCCGGATGCGCTCGCCGGCGGCTGGCGTAGCCTCGATTGGCAGCCGTTTCGCACCGGCATCGAGGCCGCCTGGCTTTACCAGAACGGGCCGCACGGCCCGGCCGCGGCCTATCTGCGCTACCGGCCCGGCGCCCGCGTGCCGCGGCACTGGCATGCGGGGTACGAGCACGTCCTCGTGCTCGAAGGCTCGCAGCAGGACGATAACGGCCGGCATGCCGCGGGCAGTCTCGTCATCAACCCGCCCGGTTCGTCGCACGATGTCGTCAGCGAGGAGGGCTGTGTCGTCTTGGTCATCTGGGAACGCCCGGTCATCTTCAGCCCCCCGACCTGAGGCCGCTCCGATCAGGATTCCCTGGGCCGCCCCAGCCATTCGTCGAGCAACGCGCGCGCCGCTTCGAGTTCGCCGCGGATCGCTTCGAGCGCGGCGCGGCGTTCGGGGGCGTCTGCCGCAATGAGCGGGCCACGCGGGCGGTGCGGCGCACGCGTCGGTTCGGGCGGCGGCGGCGCGTCGAGCGGAAACAGCGTCGGGTCCAGGGCCGGCTCGGCCGCCGGTGAGGCCGCATCGCCCAAGGGATCGCCCAGCAGCTTCTGTACCCCGCGGATCGTGTATCCCTCGTCGTAGAGGCATTGCCGGATGCGACGCAGCAGGGCGATGTCGTCCGGCCGGTAATAACGTCGTCCGCCGCTGCGTTTCAGCGGTTTCAATTGCGGGAATTTCGCCTCCCAGAAGCGCAGCACGTGCGCCGGCACGTCGAGGTCCTCGGCCACTTCACCGATCGTGCGAAATGCCGATGCGCTTTTGCCGGGCCGCGCCGGCTGCGGCTCGCCCTCTTCGCTCACCCGGCCGAGGCCGATCGTCCAGCGGAGCGCGCCGGCCCGGCTGTCGCGGGCTCGGCATCTGCAGCACCGCCTGAATGCTCGTTGTTGATTTGGTGTTTCAGGGCGTGCGAGGCGCGGAACACCAGCACGCGGCGCGGGCTGATCGGCACCTCTTGCCCGGTTTTGGGGTTGCGCCCGATGCGCTGACCTTTTCGGCGCACGGCGAAGCTGCCGAATGACGAGATCTTGACCATCTCGCCGCGTTCCAGCGCTCCAGCGATCTCGGCGATGACCGCTTCGACAAGTTCGGCCGACTCGTTGCGCGACAGCCCGACCTCTTGATAGACCGCTTCGGCGAGCTCAGCGCGAGTAACCGTGTGACCGGCCATGACGCCCTCCCCACTATCGGGAAGAAGGTTAGCCCTCTCGCGAAAATCCGTCAAATTACAAAGCGTTGCCCGAAGTTTTCCGGGGCCTCGCTACCATCGAACGAGGGCCGCTCCCCAGGTCAGCCCGCCGCCCAGAGCCTCCATCAGCACGAGTTGGCCACGCTGGATCCGACCATCGGTCACCGCCTCGTCAAGCGCCAGCGGGATCGATGCGGCCGACGTATTGGCATGGCGCTCGATCGTGACGACCGTCCGTCCGGACGGCAGCCCAAGCTTTTTTCCGACCGCCTCGATGATGCGCGTATTCGCCTGGTGCGGCACCAACCAGTCGATGTCCGACGCGGCAAGCCCGTTGGCCGCCAACGCCTCCTCGACCACTTCGCTCAGATGCACGACCGCCTGGCGGAACACTTCGCGCCCTTCCATGCGCAGACAGCCGGCGGTGCCCGTCGACGACGGGCCGCCATCGACGTAGAGGATGTCGTGCAGGCGCCCGTCCGAATGAAGATGCGTCGACAGCACGCCGCGCCCGGACGCATCGTTCGCCCCGCCCGGCGCCGCGTTCAACACCAGTGCGCCGGCGCCGTCGCCAAACAGCACGCAGGTGCCGCGATCGTTCCAATCGAGGATCCGCGAGAAGGTCTCGGCGCCGACGACAAGCGCCGTGCGCGCCTGCCCGAGGCGTAACGCATTGTCGGCAACTGCGAGCGCAAAGACAAATCCCGAGCACACTGCCTGCACGTCGAACGCTGCGCCGCGTTTCATGCCGAGCTGCGCCTGCACCTTGACCGCGGTGGACGGGAAGGTTTCGTCGGGCGTTGCCGTCGCCAGCACGATCAGATCGACATCGCTGCCGCTCATTCCAGCCTGCTGCAGCGCCCGCTGCGCCGCGCGAACCGCGAGATCGGAGGTCAATTCACCCGGTGCGGCAATGCGCCGCTCGCCGATGCCGGTGCGCTGCCGGATCCAGGCATCGGAGCTGTCGACGCCGGCGGCAAGCTCGTCGTTGGTGAGGATGCGCTCGGGGAGATAGCCCCCGCAGCCGACCACCAGCGAGCGCATCATATCGATGCAGTGGCGACGCTGGTGGGCGGCGCGCCCGCCGGAGCCGCGGCGTTAAGGCGCGCCAAGTCGTCGCTGATCTTCTGCAAAAAGCCGTTGACCTTCAGATCGACTGCGACGCCGATGGCGTTAGCAAAGCCGAACGCATCGGTCGAACCGTGGCTCTTGACGGCGATCCCGGCCAACCCAAGGAACATCGCCCCGTTATAGCGCCGCGGATCGAGGCGCGCCGCCAGTTTCTTCAAAGCGCTTCGGGCGAACAGATAGCCGATGCGGGCCGACAGCGAGTAGCGGAACGAGGCGCGCAGCGATTCGCCGAACAGCTTGGCGACGCCCTCGACGGCCTTCAGCGTCACATTGCCGGTAAACCCGTCGGTGACGATGACATCAACGGTGCCCGCCGCAATGTCATCGCCTTCGACAAAGCCGTAAAAGCGGATGGGCGTCATGCCGCCGCGCAACCGGGCGGCGGCGGCGCGTACCGCATCATTGCCTTTGAGATCTTCCGAGCCGACGTTCAACAACCCGACCGTCGGCTGCACCAGTCCCAGCACCGTGCGGGCAAACACATCGCCCATCAGCGCGAACTGCACAAGGTTCTCGGCATCGCACTCGACGTTGGCGCCGAGGTCGAGCATGACGCTGTCGCCGCGTCGCGTTGGAAACAGCGTCGCGATCGCCGGACGGTCGATGCCGGGCAGCGTCTTCAGCGCGAATTTCGCCATCGCCATCAAAGCCCCGGTGTTGCCGGCCGACACGACGCCGTCGGCCCGCCCGTCGGCCACCGCATCGATCGCGAGACGCATGCTGGAACGGCGGCCGGCGCGCAACGCCTGCGACGGCTTGGCGTCGCCCGGGATGGCCTCGTCCGTGTGATGCAGCGTCGTCGCCTTTGCCAGCCTCGGCGTTTTGGCAAGCAGCGGCGTGATCTGCGCCTCGTTGCCGAATATCAGGAAACGCGCCGCCGGAAAGCGCTCGAGCGCGATGTCGGCGCCTTTCAGGACCATCGCCGGCGCGCGGTCGCCGCCCATCGCATCGAGCGCAATGGTGATGCCGTCGCTCACGCCGATCCGCCTCGGTCCGTGTCCGCCGGGCTAGGCCGATGCCGCCGATTGCGGCACGACTTCCCGCTCGTGGTAATAGCCGCAGGCCTCGCACAGATGGTGCGGTCGCTTCAATTCGCCGCAATTCGGGCACTCGGTGTAGCTCGCCGCCGGCAGTGCGTGATGCGAGCGCCGCATATTGCGACGCGACGGCGAGGTTTTCCTCTTTGGAACGGCCATGATCCACTCGCAAGCGTTTGGGGCGTGCCGCTAATTAGCCAAATTTCCGGCGCGCCGGCAACAGCGACCGCATTGCGTGAATATGGGCGCGCAACCGGCTCGCGCCTAATCGTCGCGGCGGCGGGCGAAGAATTGCGCCAGCGCGGCCATCGGCGCTGCTTCCGCTGATGGCTCGGTGATCGCCGTGTCGGCATCCGGCGTGCGCGGAAAGGGCGGCAGCGCCAGCGAGAATTCCTGGGCGACCGCCTCGCCGATATCGATCGCCTCGCCGTCGAGCGGCTCGAACGCGACCGCGTCGCCGAGCACGCCGGCAGCCGCTTCCTCGGCTTCAGCGGGGCCGTATAGCAGCTCGAACTCGGCCGACAGCACGCCCTCGATCGGGTCGAGCGTGACGACGCATTCCTGCACGAATGCCGCGTCAAAGGCGGCGCGCAGCAGCATCATGTCGCCGCTGCGCCGGATCAGCTCGACCTTGGCGGTCAGCCAGTCGAGCGCGAGAAGATCAAAGCGGCGGGCAAGCGCCTCACGCTCGGCGGCGGTGGCAACGATCTCGCGTCGCAGCGGCTCGCTGCCGATGCGCGCCAGCAGGACCGGCCGGGAGAATTCGGGGACGATGCTCATGGTGCTTCCGCCGTTCGCGGTGGGTCGCCGAACGCCACCTCTCCGGCAAGCAGCGCGGCAGAATCCTGCCCGGCGAGCCGCGCCACCTCGCCCCGAACATAGGCTGCCATCAGCGCCAGCCGGGATGGCGCCGGGGTCGGCGCCGTACCGAACAGATTGCGCGCCAGCGCCGCCTGCAACGCCTCGTCGCCGTCCGCCAACCCGCCCTGATAAGCGGCGATGCGGCCGTAAAATGCCTCGGCCATCCACCGGACCTCGCGGCCGACGCTGAGATCGCCCGTACCCATCTCGCGCAGCGACCGATCAAAATCGGCGAACATCGCGTCGAAAAACCGCTGTCCGAACGGCTTCGCCTGTGGCTGCTCGCTTTTCAGCCGGTGCAGATAGAGGAACGCGTGCAAGCAGATCAGTTCAAACCGCCCGGCGACGGTGTCGGGGACGCCGGCGGCGATGAAGAAGCCCGGCCGACGCGCCTGCTCGACGACCCGGTCATAGGCGTGACGGGCGGCTGCCTGCGAGGGATCGGTACGGAACAGGGCGAACATGGGAGGCGACGAGAAAACCAAAAGCGATGCCGGCAGGGCGTTGACAGAAGCCTCTCCTCGGCTAAAGTCAAAAACGAGACATGGGCCGGTTGCATCCGTATTTCAACACGAGCGAGGCGATCAGGCCGGTGTTACGTTTACCCCCCATGGCCGCTTTGCGTGCGCTTTCGCTCGCCGTAATCCTGGTTGCGGCGGTCCTTGCCGGTTGCGAACCAGACATCGAGAAGCGCGGCGAACTGCCGGAGCGGAGCGAGATTGCGCAGATTCATCCCGGCACCACGACCCGCACCGAAGTGGCCAAGCTGCTCGGTTCGCCGTCGAGCACCGGCATATTCGATCCCAACCACTGGTATTACATCAGCCGGGAAACGAAGCAGGTTTCATTCTTCGATCCGGATGTGTTGGACCAGCAGGTTTATGTGATCAGTTTCGACGGAAACGGCATCGTCACCAGCGTCGAGCACAAGACGCTGCAGGATGCGGAAAACGTGCCGATGGCGCCGGGGGCGACACCGGCGCCGGGGCGCGAGCTCACCTTCATGGAGCAGCTGCTCGGCAATATCGGGCGTTTCGGCGGCGGCAGCGCTCCTGAAGGCTCGCCTGGGCTCGCAGCCAGCACCAATCAGGAGCGGCCTACGAACCTCGTCGGGCCGCCCTGAGCAGCAGGAGGGTCAGTGCTCGGCCGTCTCGGCCGCGGGTTTCAGGACCGCAGGCGGGGATGCCGGTCGCGATGCGCTGCCCGGCCCGCGCATTCCGCGACATGTCGAGGGGGCGCGCGGTCATCGCGGGACGCCGGGTGGAGAGCGCGAACATGGATTTTTCGATCCCCGACGAGGTTGCCCGCCTACGGGAGCGCACCGAGCGCTTTGTGCGTGACGCCATCCTGCCGCGCGAAGCCGACCCACGGCAGACTGCGCACGGGCCGACCGAGGAGTTCCGCCTGGATCTGGTCGCGCTGGCCCGCCGCGCCGGCCTGTTGTCGCCGCATGTCGGGCGCGAATGGGGCGGGCTCGGCCTCGACCACCGCGCCAAGGCGGTCGTGTTCGAAGCGGCCGGCTATGCGCCCCTCGCGACGATCGCGATGAACGTCTTTGCGCCCGATGAAGCCAACATGCACCTGCTGGAACAGGTCGGCGATGGCCAGCAGAAGGAGCAGTGGCTACGGCCGCTGGCGTCGGGCGCCATCCGCTCGTGCTTTATGATGACGGAGCCGGCGCCGGGCGCCGGCGCCGACCCGTCGATGCTGCTGACAACGGCGCGGCGCACCAAAGCGGCGGCGGATAGCGAGTTTGTCATCGACGGCACGAAATGGCTGGTCACCGGCGCGGTCGGCGCCCGGCTCGCAATCATCATGGCGCGCACAGAGGACGACCGGCTCGGCCCGGCTGGCGCGACGATGTTCCTGTCGCGGATGGACGCGCCCGGCATTCACGTCGAGCGGCTGCTCGACACGCTCGACCAATACATGACGGGCGGCCATGCGGTCGTTCGGCTGGAGGGGCTGCGGCTGCCGGAGAGCGCCGTTCTCGGGCGAGTCGGCGAGGGTTTCCGCTACGCCCAGGCCCGCCTTGCGCCGGCGCGCCTGACGCATTGCATGCGCTGGCTCGGCGCGGCGCGGCGAGCGCACGACATTGCGACCGACTACGCCCGGCACCGCACCGCATTCGGCAAGCCGTTGGGCGAGCACGAGGGTGTCGGCTTCATGCTCGCCGACAATGAGATGGACCTGCATACCTGCCGTTTGGTGATCTGGCATGCCGCATGGCTGCTTGACCAGGCCGAGCGCGCCCGCCACGAATCGAGCATGGCCAAGGTGATCTGCTCGGAAGCGATCTGGCGCGTGGTCGACCGCTCGATGCAGATCTTGGGCGGCCTCGGCATTACCGACGATACGATCGTGGCGCGTCTGTTTCGCGAGGTGCGGCCTTTCCGCATCTATGACGGGCCGTCGGAGGTCCATCGGTGGTCGATCGCACAGCGCGTCTTGCGAACAGGCGGGCTGGGCTGAGCCGATCGAGCGGCGCGCCGATACGCATGAAGCGAACCCGATACAAGCCGATCGCCGATGTCGTGCTGACAAAGGACGACCTGTCGAGCCTCCTGGCCGTGCTGCGGCGCCGGGCGGCGGCTGACGGCGCCGGTTTTGTGCCGACGATCACGATCCTCTCCGATGGCGGCGCGATCACCGAGACTGACGACCCAACGATTTTCGACGACGACGTCGTCGATCACCGGAGCAGCAAGCGCATCGAACTGCGCTACTCGGATCACCGCGCCAAACGGATATCGGTCGTGCTCGAGGAGGCAGACCGCGGCTCGTGGCACAAGAGCGCGTTCACGGTCACCGGCGATGACGCGGCTTGGGTCGATGCGGCCTTTGCCGAGCTCGAGCGGCTGTTCGCGGCGGTGCGTCCGCAGTCGCGAATCCTGGCACGGGTGCGCTGGGCCATCATCATCCCCGCTGCCATTGCCATCGCGTATTCGTGGACAGTTGTCTTGAGCCGCAACGTCCAGCTGCTGCTGCCCGCGGCCGACGGCCAGCCGGCGCCGTCTGCGATTGCGCGGTTTTTCGGCGAACACCGGCTGTTGCTGTACGAGACCTTTCTGATCCTGTTTTGCCTGCCCTGGCTGGCATTGGCGAGGAGCCTGGTGGGGTGGGTCGAGCGGTTGTGGCCGACGGTGGAGTTTGATTTCGGCCCCGATCGCCGCAACCGCCGCGCGCGGGTCCGTTTCCGCCTGGCGGTCATTACCGGGCTGCTCGTGCTGCCGATCCTGATCGCGCTCGTCAACCGCCGGGGCTTCGGGCCGCCGTGACGCCGCGTCGCCTTGGTTTGCACCCGCCGCCGGCCAATCATGCCAGCCGCGCCTGCCCGCTACTGGTTGACGCCGCGGCGGCGTGCCAGATCGGCCGCTGTCGCGTCAATCTCGTCGGCCAACCGCCGCAGCTGGTCGGAAATATCGGGAGCAGAGGCGGCCAATTCACGCAGCTCCTCCGCGCTCTTGTGCAGAAACTCGATAGCGTCCTTCATAATACATAAGAAACATATGAAAGACGCCGCGGGTTTCATTCCTCTCCTTTTTCTGCCCGGATGGCTTGCTCGTCGAATTCGCGCGCAAGCTCTAATAGACGCTGGGCAATTTGGGGATCGGTCGTTTGGCGCGCGAGGCGACGACAGCGGGCCGCTTTGTCGCGATATGTCTGCGCGATCGTTGTCGGATCAACCATCGGCCCGGTGTTAACCGCAGGCGGCGCTGCCGTCAATACAGGCCGCCGCTGCCCGGGCCCGGCGCCGCCAGCTTTGGCGTCGCCGCCTTCGCATCGGTCTTGGTCGCGCTTGCCTGCGGCACGAGCGGGATCGGCGCCGCGGGCGGCGCGGTCTGCGGAAATCGCAACGGCGCCGGCGTGCTCGCGCTGGCGAACGGCAGCCGGTCGCCGGCCCAATCGATCCCTTTGCGCAAAGCGCGGGCCGGATGCCAGATGTCGCTGAACTGCCAGTCTGAGCGTTGCGGGCGCGCGTCAGCGTGGGATTGCGGCGGCAGCGATGCAACTTCCGGTGCGGCGGAAGGGGGAGGGACGGGCGGCGAGGGCGGCGGCGCCACGACGAGCGCTGGACCGAGCGGCGGCAGCGCGGGCGACGGCTGCGCACCCGACGCAGCGGCGTCGGCCGCCGGCGCGGTCGGCGATGTCGCCGGCCGAGATACTGCTTCATGCGACGACGGCGCCGCCGTCTCGCTCGGGGCGGGGGCGGGCGCCGGCGTTGACGCGGGCCGGCTGGGCGCTTCGGTCTTTTCGAGCGCCGGCTTCAGCGAGGCGGGCTGCAGCGTCGGGGCTGGCAGCGTATCGGGGCCGGGCAATGCCGCCGAGGCAGGCTCGGGCAGGGTGACCGGCGTGGCGGTCGGAGGGGTCCGTTGCGGCAGTGGCGCGGCGGGCAGCGCCACCGGAGTCATCGGCTGCACCGCGCTCGCCGACTGCGCTGCCGGCACGGGCGCCACGGCGGCGGTGCGCGCGGCCGCGGCCGCGCTGGGCTTCGGGCGCAGCGCGGGCATGACCGCGGCGACCGGCACCTGCTGCCGCTCGACGAAATTGAAGGCGATGTTGCCGGCGACCCCGACGGCGACGGCATAGCCGAAGGCCGCGGCCTTGCTGACCGCGAGGCGAGCGATCCTCGACATGATCCCGTTCACGGACCGGCTTCCCCCGAACCGTTGCGACGCTCCGTTTCAGCGACCCGCGAACGGGATGCCGATAACGGAACATTGCCGCATGGCACCGTCGCTTTTAATCGAGCTTTGCGGCAACACCAAGTTGATGGTTTGGCGAAATAGGGCTGCGCATCCCCGCGCGGCGCGAGAGCACGCCGTGCCGCCGTTTCAGCGCGGCGGCTTGCGGGCGAGGAACTCCTTGAAGCCGTCGCGCGGGTGGCCGGCGGCGAGCCAGGTCGCACGCGCATCGTCTTCGAGCTCATAGCGGCCCTGCCAATCGCACCCCATGCCCTCGTGCAACAGCCGCTTGATACCCTGCACCATGCGGGGGTCGTTTTTGGCGATCGCGCGGCCCAGTTCGATTGCCGCTCCGATCAGCCGGTCCGACGCGACAACCTGGTTCAGCAGGCCGATGCGCTCGGCTTCGTCGGCGCCGACGACGCGGCCGGTGTACAGCAGTTCTTTTGCTTTCGGCATGCCGACCAGCGCCGGCAACGACCAGGTCGAGTTGACCCGCCCGTAGCTGGCGGCGAGAAAGCGGAACTGCGTCCGCTCGCAACCGATGCGCAGGTCGAGCGACGAGGACAGCAGCGCCGCGCCGCCATAGGCGAGGCCGTTGATCGCGCCGATCAGCGGTTTTCGATAACTCGCGATGTGCCACCCGATGGCGCCGCGCCGCGCCGTGCGCTGCGCCAGTTCTTCCGACGACAGCCCGGCCATCTCGTGGATGTCGGCGCCGGCGGAAAACGCCCGCTCGCCGGCGCCGGTCAATATCACGGCGCCGATCGTATCGTCGTCCTCGCAACCGGACAGCGCCTCGTCGAGTTCCGCCATCAGCGCAAAGCTCAGCGCGTTGAGTTTGTCGGGCCGGTTCAGCGTGATGAGCGCGACGCCGCCGTCACATCGTTCGTCGCGGATGCAGTCGTAGGCCATCGCCGCTCCTCTCCTTCCCTCCCACCGTCCCGCGGCGCAATAATGCCAGCCTCGGCCGGTCACGGCTTCACCTTTTCGGAGCGTGCGATGAGCGGGTCCTTGGACGGCGTCGTGGTGTTGGAACTGGCGCGCTACCAAGCGGGGCCGCGCGGCGGCATGATCCTGTCCGATCTTGGCGCCGAGGTCATCAAGATCGAGAAGCTGGGCGGCGAGGAGACGCGCCGGTCAGAGCCGATCGTGCGCGGCCAGAGCGTCTATTTCGCGGTCTACAACCGCGGCAAGAAGAGCCTCTGCCTCGACATGCGCACGGAGCGCGGCAAGGAGATTTTCGCCGCGCTGGTGCCGCAGGCCGACATCGTATTGCAGAATTTCCGCCCCGGCATCATGGAGAGGATGGGGTTCGGCTATGACCGGCTGCGCGAGTTGAAGCGCGACATCATCCTCGTTTCGGTGTCCGGGTTCGGGCAGTACGGCCCCTATCGCGATCGTCCGGCCTTTGACCCGTTGGGGCAGGCGATGAGCGGGCTGATGTCGTTGACCGGCGCGCCGGTCGGCCAGCCCTTGGGCGCGGCGACCTCGCTCGTCGACCGCTATACGTCGTTGCACGCGACGATCGGCGCACTGGCGGCGCTGCGCCACCGCGACAAAACCGGCGAGGGGCAGGTTGTCGATTGCTGCCTGCTCGATTCGGCGCTGACGATGGTCGAGATCCCGACCTCGTACTATCTCGCGACCGGCAGGGAAGGTGGCGAATCGGGGCGCCCGCCCTATAAATGCAACGACGGCTACGTCGTCATTTCGGCCTCGGGGCGCGAGATGGCGACGCGGCTGATGCGGCTGGCGACGGGCGACGACAATGCCTCGACCGCCGGCTGGACCAATCGCGTCGGCCAGGATGATCCCAGGAAGCTCGCGGTCGCCAAATGGTGCGCCGAGAACACCGTCGATCACATCGTCTCAACCCTGCTCGAGGCGGAAATTCCGGTCGCGCCGGTCAAGACGATCCCGCAGGTGGCCGAGGATCCGCATCTGTGGGAGCGGGAGATGCTCGTCAAGATGCCGGACGCGCTGGCCGGCGAGATGTACCTGCCCGGCGCGACGATCAAGATGTCAAAGACGCCGGGCCGCGTCGCGGCGGTGCCGACGCCGGGACAGCACACCGATGAAATCCTGTCGCGCTATCTCGGCTACGACCCGGCGGCACTTGCCGAATTGCGCGCCGCCAACATCATCGGATAAGCGCGGAAAAAGCCCTCCCGGGAGCGCGTTTCGGGGAGGGCTTCTCATCGCCGATAAACGGTAAGCCGCGGCTTATCAGCGCGGCATGCTCACGGCGCCGGCAGAGCAGCGAGCAGCTTCTGGCCGTTGGGCGTGCCCCATCCCGAGACGGCATCATAGCCGGGGCCGGCAGCGTAGCCGCCGGCGTGCGCGGTGGTGTTATCGCCGGCAACGACATCGGTACATCCCGTCTGGCCGATTGTCACAGCGCCAATGCCGCCGCCGCTGACCGGCTGATACAGCACCGGCGTCAGATAGCCGATCCGCTGGCCGGACGGCCGCGCCGCATTGATCAACGTGATCAACGACGCGATGAGCGGCGTGGCGGCGCTGGTCCTGCCATTCGGCTGTGCACCGCCGTCAACGACGAGCAGATACGGCGAGGCGTTCCAATCCGCATCGGCGGCCAAATCGGGCACGCAGCGCCCCGCCATCGCACCGGGGTTCACCGACTGGATCGTCAGCGCCTCCTGCCAGTTCGGCCGCGCAAAGACCGCGCTGACGCCGCCGCCGGTGCTGCCGCCGCTGTCGGCCCGTAGCCCGTCACCCTCCTTCCAGCAGATGTCGGCCTGCGAGCCATCGAGGGCAGTGATGGTGGTGCCGCCGACCGCCAGCGCGTACGGGCTGGAGGATGGGAAATCGACATGCGCATTGCCGTCGCTGATCGCATCGCTCGACCCGTCGTCGCCGGCCGCGACGCAGACCGTGATGCCGAGCACGGCCGCTTCTTTCAGCGCTTCGTTAACCTCGTTCATGGCCTGCGCCGTCCAGATATCCGCATCCTCCGCGTAGCCCCAGCTGATCGACAGCGCACCGGGATTGTTGACCTTGTCCTGGACCGTGGCGTCGAGGACGGTAATCCAGCCGTGTTCGGTGAAATGGGCAAAATACACCGCGATCGTCGCTTTCGGGCAGATGCCGGCCACGACCTCGATGTCCAGCATAACCTCGCCTTCCTGCCCGTCCTTCCGGCTGGTCGATATCCCGTCGGTACTGGCGACGTTGACCGTCGGCATCGCAACGCCGGCCATGCTGCAGAATTGCTGCAGGTCATCCGGGAAATAACCGCCGCCGAACTCGATGATACCAACGGTCTGGCCGCCGCCGTCGCCCGGCGGAAAGTTGTAATGGCTCGCAAGCTGGCTCGGAATGTACCAGCCCGCCGCGGGCGGCGACGCGACCGACCGCGCGGGCGCGGTATCGCTGACCGGCTGCCGGCGGCGCCGGGCGACGCGCCGGTTGTCGAGGCCGAATACGCCTCGCACGATCTGGTGCAGCTCGATGGGCACGTGCAGGCGCCCGACCCGCCCGCGATAGTTCCCACTCGGGTGCGCATAGTCGAACAGCTTGACCTGAAATGCCGCCTCCATCTTAGCGACCGAACCCGACAGCCGGACCGTCCGGGTCGCCGCGTCGGCCGCCACTTTGGTTAACCCGAACTTGGCGAAGGCCTGCACGACGGCATCGATGTCCTTCTGAGACGCGCCGTAATCGGCGGCGAGTTCGTCGCGCGTCATTGCCTTGGCCGGGCGCCCGGTCAAATCCGGCAATTCCTTCTTTCGTCGGAGCTTGACCAGCACCTCGATGGTGCTGTTTGGATTGCTCGGCCCAAGCGCCCGAGCGCCCGGCTGAGCCTTGCGGTCGCTTCCCTGAACCGCGGCATGCGTCGTAACGGCCATGATACCCTCCCTTGCCCGATGCGGAAACATTGCTGCCTGCGGGCTGTTGGCCCGTGTTTTTGCTTTGTGGCAGTCAGGTTACCGGCGTGACGGCGCGTCCCTTGTGAACTGCTTCACAAGGATTAAGGATTTTGAAAGCGCGGCGGGGGCCGCTGGGCGCGGCGGTCCCGCGCTGCTATCTCGGGGCGACGACCATCGTCATCTGGCGGCCTTCCATGCGCGGCATCTGCTCGATCTTGGCGATGCCGTCGAGATCGTCCCTGACCCGCATCAGCACATTCATTCCGAGTTCCTGATGCGCCATTTCGCGGCCGCGGAACCGCATCGTTACCTTGACCTTGTCGCCTTCCTCGATGAACTTGTTCATGCTGCGCATTTTGACCGCGTAGTCATGATCATCGATGCTCGGGCGCAATTTTATTTCTTTAACTTCGATAATCTTCTGCTTTTTGCGCGCCTCGTTTTTCTTCTTCTGTTCTTCGTACTTGAACTTGCCATAGTCGAGGATCTTGCACACCGGCGGATCAGCATTGGGCGCAATCTCGACCAGGTCGAGGCCGGCGTCAGCCGCCATGTTCATGGCATCATTGCGGCCGACGATCCCCACCATCCGACCGCGTTCGTCAACGAGCCGCACGCGCATGACGTTGATCTCGTCATTGACACGCGGACCGTCGCGAGTCGGGGTGAAGTTCAAAGGTGGTCTGGGTATGTAGCTTCTCCTCTTGTTGGTTGCTGGACTAACCGGGCGGGTCCGCCTCAGTTTTCAATTTAGCAACGGCATCGGCCAGCGCAAGGGCTTCCTGTGCCGTGCTGCCCAGCCGGCGCAGCGAGACGCCGCGTTGCTGCGCTTCGCGGCGGCCCACCGCGAGGATGACCGGCACCTTGGCAAGGCTGTGCTCGCGCACCTTGTAGCCGATCTTCTCGTTGCCGCCGTCGGCTGCGGCGCGCAGCCCGGCGGCGTTGAGTTTGCCGGCAACCTCCGAGGCATAGGGCGCCGCCTCCTCGGTTATCGACGCGACGACGACTTGCTGTGGCGCCAGCCACAGCGGGAAATGGCCGGCATAATGCTCGATCAGGATGCCGATGAAGCGCTCCATCGAGCCGAGTATCGCGCGGTGCAGCATGATCGGCGCATGGCGGGCGCCGTCCTCGCCGACATACGATGCCCCAAGCCGCTCCGGCATCTGGAAATCGAGCTGCAATGTGCCGCATTGCCAATCGCGCCCGAGCGCATCGCGCAACACGAATTCGAGCTTCGGGCCGTAGAACGCGCCTTCGCCCGGATTGAGGGTGTAGGGGAGGCCGGCCGCCTTAACCGCGGCCTCCAAATCTTGTTCGGCAAGATCCCAATAGACGTCGCTGCCCATGCGCTGGTCCGGCCGCGTTGAAAATTTGACGGCGACATCGTCGAAACCGAAATCGCGGTAGATCGACAGCAGCAGCTTGCAGAATGCAATCGCCTCATCGGTCACCTGCTGCTGAGTGCAGAAGATGTGCGCGTCGTCCTGCGTAAACCCGCGCACCCGCATGATGCCGTGCAATGCGCCCGACGGCTCGTTGCGGTGGCAGCTGCCGAATTCGGCCAGGCGCAGCGGCAGTTCGCGGTAGCTTCTCAGCCGGTTCTTGAAGATCAGCACGTGGCCGGGACAGTTCATCGGCTTGACCGCGAGCACCCGCTCGTCGCGGCTTTCGGCGACGAACATGTTCTCGCGAAAGTTCTCCCAGTGCCCCGTTGCTTCCCAAAGGCTGCGGTCGAGCAGCAGCGGCCCCTTGACCTCCTGATAGCCGGCCTGATCGAGGCGGCGGCGCATATAGGCTTCTATTGTCCGGTACAGGGTCCAGCCCTTCGGATGCCAGAAGACGCTGCCGACCGCCTCCTCGCCGAGATGAAACAGGTCGAGTTCGCGGCCGAGCTTTCTGTGGTCGCGGCGCTCGGCTTCGGCGAGTTGAAACAGGTATTGTTCGAGTTCCTTCTGGCTCGGCCAGGCCGTACCGTAGACGCGCTGCAACTGCGCGTTTTTCGGGTCGCCGCGCCAGTAGGCGCCGGCCACATTCATCAATTTGAACGCCTGGCCGAGCCGGCCGGTCGACGGCAAATGCGGCCCCGTACAGAGATCGATAAAGTTCCCCTGGCGGTAGATGCTCAACTCCTCATCGGCCGGGATTTCGCCGATATATTCGGCCTTGTACCGCTCGCCGATCTTGTCGAAGTAGGCGATTGCCTGCGTGCGGTCCCATACTTCGCGGCCGATCGCCTCGTCGCGCCGGACGATTTCGCGCATGCGCTCTTCGATGCGTGCCAGATCGTCGGGGGTGAACGGTTCGGCGCGCGCGAAATCGTAATAAAACCCGGTGTCGGTCGCCGGCCCGAAGGTGACCTGCGTTTCGGGGTAAAGCTCCTTTACGGCCTCGGCCATCACATGCGCCGCGTCGTGGCGCAGGATCTGCAGCCCCTCCGGCATGTCGCGGGTGATGATCGCGACGGTGGCGTCGTGGTCGATCAAGGTTGCGAGGTCGCGCAGGCGGCCGTCGATCCTGATCGCGATGGCGGCCTTGGCGAGGCCGGGGCCGATCGCCGCCGCGATGTCGGCGCCGGTCACGGGGCCCGGGAACGTGCGGCGGCTGCCGTCGGGCAGCGCGACCGCAACCGGCGCCGGCTCGCGTGGCGCATTGATGACCTGACCGGGACTGTCGCTCATCGTACGGCGTTCTCCGTCGCTGATGCCGGTTTTGTCGGGGCGCAACAAAAAACCCCGTCCGTCGCCGGCGGGGTTTCTCGGGCTTGGCAGTGCGCTCACTTCAGCGCGCGCGACCTCCCGGCACCCCGCGGAGCAGGGTCGTGGTTGCCGTCGTGCCGATCGAAGCCGCATTTCGCATCGCGCTAATATTGCGATCGGCTGCCGCTGCGTCAAGCCGGGTCGCCGTTCCGCGCGACGGCCGGCGGTTTGCGGCCGCGCGCCCGGCCTGTATGTTTGCCGGCGTCCGGACCGAGGAGCGGCGCGATGCGGGAGCTGACCTACAACGAGGCGGCGGTTGAGGCGATCGCCGAGGAGATGCGGCGCGACCCCAGGGTTTTTTACATGGCGACCGACGCGTTGGCGCCGTTGCTGAAGGAATTCGGACCCGAGCGCGTGCGGGCGACACCGATCGCCGAGGCGGCGTTGACCGGCATGGCGATCGGCGCGGCCGGAAGCGGCTATCGGCCGATCGTCGATTGGCGACAGGTCACGTTCTGCTTTGTCGCGATGGACCAGATCGTCAACCAGGCCGCCAAGATCCATTACATGTTCGGCGGTCAGGTGGCGTTCCCGATCCTCTATCGCGCAGCGGTCGGCGGCGGCGGCCAGGTCGCCGCGCAACATTCGCAATCGCCCTATTCGATGTTCATGAATGTCGCCGGGCTGAAGATGTTCCTGCCGTCCACTCCCGGCGACATGAAAGGTTTGCTGAAGAGCGCGATCCGCGACAACAGCCCGGTCATCTCGTTCGAGTCGAGCCGGCTCAATGCGACGAAGGGTCCGGTGCCGGAGGAGGATTATACGATCCCGCTCGGCCGGGCCGACGTGAAGCGCGAGGGGAAAGATGTGACCGTCGTCGCGCTTGCCTGGCTCGTGCACGAAGCGCTCGCCGCCGCCGAGGAATTGGACAGGGAGGGCGTCTCAATCGAGATCGTCGATCCGCGCACGCTGGTGCCGCTCGACAGCGAGACGATCCGCCGCTCGGTGCAGAAAACAGGCCGCCTTCTTATCGCCGACGAAGCCGGCCCGACCGCCGGTTTTTCGGCCGAGATCGCCGCCGTCGTCAGCGAAGACCCGGCGAGTTTTGCGCGGCTGCAGGCGCCGGTGAAGCGGGTCTGTGCGCTGCAGGTGCCGATCCCCTATAGCCCGGTGCTGGAGAACCATGTGTTCCCGGACCGTCGGCGCATCATCGCCGGTGTCCGCGACGTGCTCGACGCGAAGCGCCCGGCGGCAGCGTAATCAATATTGGCTCCCGGCGACGGCCGGGACCCATGGTTCAGTCCGCAGCCAAGCGGGAAGATGGGTCCCTGCCTGCGCAGGGACCTTCGAGATCAAATGCCGGCGGGGAGTTCGCGCTGTTCGGGAACCCAGTTCGGGTCGTCGAAGAGGCTCTGAGGTTGCGGCAGTCCGTAATGCTCGCGCAATGTTGTGCCGGCGTATTCGGTGCGGAACAGGCCGCGGCGCTGCAATAGCGGGATGACCTCGGCGCCGAACGTGTCGAGTTGCGCCGGCAGGATCGGCGGCATCACGTTGAAACCGTCGGCGGCACCGTCGTGGAACCAGTCGACGATCAGATCGGCGATCTGTTCGGGCGTGCCGGCGGTCACGTAATGGCCGCGCGCGCCGGCGAGATAGCCCAGCAATTGCCGCAAGGTCGGCTTGTCGCGCCGGACGAGGTTGAGGATGACCTCGGTGCGGCTGCGCGCAGCCTCGACCGTCTCGGGCGGCGGAAAATCCTCCGGCGACAGCGTCCGGTCGAGCGGCAGATGGGTAAAGTCGTGGCCGCCGAAGCGGCCGGACAGGCGCTTGCGGCCGACCTCGGGATCGCTCAGTTCGTTGACCTCGCGCGCCAGGCGCTGGGCCTGCGCCTCGGTGCCGGCGATCACCGGGCTGAGGCCGGGCAGGATCAGCACCTGTTGCGGGCGGCGTCCCTCTTCCGCCGCCAGCCGCTTCAAATCGGCATAAAAATCCTGCGCCGCTTCTTTCGCCATATGGGCGGTGAACACTGCTTCGGCATGGCGCGCCGCGAAACGGCGGCCGGTATCAGATGAACCCGCCTGCACCAGCACCGGCCGTCCCTGCGGGCAGCGCGGCATGTTGAGTGGCCCCGCCACCGTGTAGAACGGGCCGTGATGGTCGATCGCGCGGATGCGCTCGGGCCGCGCGTATCGACCGGCGCCGCGATCGTCGATGACCGCGTCTTCCGCCCAGCTGTCCCACAGCGCCTTGACGACGGCCATGAATTCTTCGCCGCGGGCGTAGCGGTCGGCGTGGCTGACCTGGCCGGCGCCGCCGTAATTCTCGGCCGCCGCCGCGAGCCACGAGGTGACGATGTTCCAGCCGGCGCGGCCTTGGCTCATATGGTCGATCGAGGCGAACTGGCGGGCGAGGTTGAACGGCTCCGTGTAGGTCGTCGATGCCGTCGCAATGAGCCCGACCCGGCTCGTCGCCACGGCCAGCGCCGCCAACACGGTCACCGGTTCGAGCCAGGTGCGCGGCGCCTGGGCGACATCGCCGCCGAGCGCCAGTTGGTCGGCGAGGAAGATCGAATC
>DATJSO010000106.1:0-5713 GCA_035504075.1 Allostellaceae bacterium
AACCTGATCGGTACGCAGTTTCATCCGGAAAAAAGTCAGACGGCCGGGTTGCGGCTGATCGCCAATTTTCTCAAATGGCGGCCATGAGCGAGGCGGGGGCAAAGGGACGGGTCGAAGTCGGGGAGCTGACGCAGTATGCGGGCACCGACCTCGACGATCTGTGCGAGGCGACCGAAAGCGCGATCGAGGAAGGCGGCGGTTTCGGCTGGCTCAAGGTGCCGCCGCGCCACGTGCTGGAAGCATACTGGAAAGGCGTGCTGCTGGTGCCGGAGCGGCGCCTCGTCGTCGGCCGGCTCGACGGCGTCATCGCCGGATCGGCGCAGCTCTCGCGCATGCCGCGCAACAACGAGGCGCAGGCGTTTGCCGGCACCGTCACGAGCGCGTTTGTCGCGCCGTGGGCACGCGGCCGCGGCATCGCCCGCGGCATCGTCCGAGAGATCGAACGGCTGGCCCGTGACATCGGTCTCGTCGTGTTGAACCTCGACCTGCGCGATACCCAGCGCGCCGCGATCGGGCTTTACGAAAGTCTCGGTTATCGGCGCTGGGGCACGCATCCGTCCTATGCCCTGGTCGAGGGCGGCGTCGTTCCCGGCCATTATTACTATAAGCGCCTGGACGAGGAGCCGGCGTGATCATCTACCCGGCGATCGACCTGAAAGGCGGCGCCTGCGTACGCCTGTTGCGCGGCGATATGGCGAGCGCCACGGTGTTCAGCAACGACCCGCCCGGACAGGCGCAGCGCTTCGCCGAACTCGGCTTCGAATGGCTGCATGTCGTGGATCTCGACGGCGCCTTTGCCGGCCGTTCGGTGAACGGCATGGTCGTGCAGGCGATCCGCGACGCGGTGCCGAGCAGGATCCAGCTCGGCGGCGGCATCCGCGACCGCGCCGCAATCGAGTTCTGGCTGCGCCTCGGCATCGACCGGGTCATCCTGAGCACGGCGGCGCTGCGCGAGCCCGAACTGGTGCGGCGCGCCGCCACCGATTATCCGGGCCGCATCGTTGTCGGCATCGATTCGCGCGACGGCCGGGCGGCGGTCGACGGCTGGGGCCAAACCGGCACGACCCTCGCCGTCGATCTGGCGCGCCGTTTTGTCGGTGCCGGCGTCGCAGCCATCGCCTATACCGACATCAGCCGCGACGGCGCGATGAGCGGCATCAATCTCCCATCCGTCGTCAGCTTTGCCAGGCAGGTCGGGATGCCGGTCATCGCCGCCGGCGGCATCGGGGGAGCAGGCGATATTGCGGCGCTTGCCGCCCACGAGCAGGACGGCATCGTCGGCGCGATCTGCGGCCGCGCCCTTTATGAGGGACGGCTTGATCCGCGCGAAGCGCTGCGGCTGGCGTCGGAGGGCGGCGCCGGATGCTGAAGATGCGCGTGATCCCGTGCCTTGATGTCAAGGACGGGCGGGTCGTCAAGGGGGTCAATTTCGTCGATCTAGCGGACGCCGGCGACCCGGTCGAGCAGGCCCGGATCTACGATCGCGAGGGCGCCGACGAGCTGTGCTTTCTCGACATCACCGCCAGCCACGAGGAGCGCGATACCCTCTATGACGTCGTGCGCCGCACCGCCGAGCAGTGCTTTATGCCGCTGACCGTCGGCGGCGGCGTGCGCACGGTCGAGGACATCCGCAAACTCCTGCTGGCCGGCGCCGACAAGGTTTCGATCAACACTGCGGCCGTCGGGCGCCCCCAATTCGTGCGCGAGGCGGCCGGAAAATTCGGCAGCCAGTGCATCGTCGCGGCGATCGACGCGAAAGCGACGGCGGCGGGCGAATGGGGCGTCTTCACGCATGGCGGTCGGCGTTCGACCGGCCTCGATGCGGTCGAATGGGCCCGCCGGCTGGCCGACTACGGCGCCGGCGAGATCCTGCTGACCTCGATGGACCGCGACGGCACAAAGGCCGGCTTTGACATTCCGCTGACCCGCAGGATCGCCGATGCGGTGCGGGTGCCGGTCATCGCGTCAGGCGGGGTGGGCACGCTCGATCACCTCGTCGACGGCATCCGCGACGGCCATGCGACGGCGGTTCTTGCCGCTTCCGTGTTTCATTTCGGCACGTTCCGGATCGGCGAGGCAAAGGCGCATCTCGCCGCCGCCGGCATTCCGGTGCGGCCATGACGCAACCGGCGGGCGCGCAGCTGGGCGAGGTGTTGCAGCGCTTGTGGCGGACGATCGAAGCGCGGCGCGGCGCCGACCCGGCGACATCCTACACCGCCCGGTTGTTTGCCCGCGGCAAGGCCAAGATCGCGCAGAAATTCGGCGAGGAGGCGGTCGAGGCGGTCATCGAAGGGGTTCGCGGCGATCGCGCCGCGCTGGCGATGGAGAGCGCCGACGTGCTTTATCATCTGCTCGTCATGTGGGCGGCGGCCGGCGTTTCGCCCGGCGATGTCGCCGCCGAGCTCGCCCGCCGCGAAGGAACCTCCGGGATCGACGAGAAAAAGGCGCGCACATGACCGGCGAGCGGTTTTATGCCGGCCCGTTAGAGCTCGACGCCTGGCGCAGCGGCAGCGGCCGCCCGATCCTGCTCATACACGGTGCCAACCCGGTCAGTCCGAAGGCGAAGTTTGTCGATCTGCTCGCGGCATACGGCGAGGTCATCGCGCCGTCGCATCCCGGCTTTGGCCAGTCGCCGCGGCCGGAGGATTTCGACACGGTGTACGACCTCGTGCATCTCTATCGCGAGGTGCTTGACGCGCTGCCGGAAAAGGCCGTCGTGATCGGCTTCTCGTTCGGCGGCTGGATCGCCGCCGAGGTCGCGGCGGCCGGCCATCCAAGGCTCGACCGGCTGGTATTGGTCGATCCCGTCGGCATCAAGCTCGGCGGCCGCGAGGAGCGCGACATCACGCATTTCTTCAACACGTCGCCGGCCGAACTGGCGCGCCGCGCGTGGCATGACCCGATGCACCGCCCGCAGAGTGCATATGGCCTCGGGTGGCAGGCCGACATCGATGCCGTCGTGGAGGACGCGGATCTTATCGCACTGGCGCGCAACTGGGACGCGCTGTGCCTCTATGCCTGGCGGCCGCACATGTACAATCCGCAGCTGAGGCACTGGCTGCGCCGCATCGCGGTGCCGACCCTCGTATTGTGGGGCGCCGGCGACGGCATCGTCGCGCCGGAATACGGCCGCCGCTATGCGGCGCTGATCCCGGGCGCGCAGTTTGCGCTGATCGAAGAGGCCGGTCATCACCCGGAACTCGAACAGCCGCGGGCGTTTGCCGAACGCGTCGTGCACTTTCTTTCCGGCGAGGGGGCGCCGCAATGACCGTCGCCGGCGATCTCGCGGCGTTTTTCGCGCGTACAAATTACCGCGACCTGCCGCCGCAAACGACGGGCTATGCGGCGATGCTGATCGCCAGCACGCTGGCGAGCGCGGCCCGCGGCAAGGAGATCTGGTCATCGGTCGTGCTGCGCGATTTGGCGCGCGAGCGCGGCGGGGCGGCGCAATCGTCGCTGTGGTTCGACGCCGGGCCGCGCTTGCCGGCCGCCGAGGCGGCACAAGTGAATGCGGTGATGAGCGACGCCGCGGCATCGGACGACAGCGACCTGCGCGCGCGATCGTGCACTGCGGTACGCCGCTGACCGCGGCCAGCCTGGCGCTCGCCGAGCAGACCGGCACCAGCGGCGAAGAAGTGCTTGCCGCGATCGTGCTCGGCTACGAGGCGGCCGGCCGCATTGGCGACCCGATCAGCCCGCAATTCCGCGAGCGCGGCCATCACGGCTGCCTGCTCGCAACCTTCGCCGCCTGCGTCGCCGCTGGGCGGCTGCTCAGGCTCGATCCGGCGCCGCTGGCGCAGGCGATCGCGCTGGCCGCGACCTCGATCGGCGGGCTGGCGGCCGCGGCCGATACCAGCACGGCGCGCGAATATCACGCCGGCCTTGCCGTACGCTCCGGCATCGACGCGGCGTTGGCCGCGGCCCGCGGCTTCGTCGCCGAAGAAGGCATACTCGAGCACGACAGGGGCTTCTTCCGCGTATTCGGCGGGATCGTCGTCGATCCCGCCGCCGTCACCGCAGGCTTGGGTGCCGATTGGGACATCGTCACCGACATGGCGGTGAAACTGGCGCCCGGCGGGCATCCCTACCACGCCTTCGCGGAAGCCGCCGCCAGTGCGGCGCGCGAGGGCGAGATGACCCCCGACGATGTCGAGGCGATCCTCCTGTCGCGTCCCGGCATGACGCGGCTTACCGGGCCGCTGCATCCCAACGACCTCATCGACATGGCGCACAGCCCGGCATACTTCGCGGCTGCCGGCGTCGCCGACCGCCGCTTCGGCTGGGAGCATGCCGGGCCCGCAAAGATCGCCGATCCCGTCATCCATCGCCTGATCGACAAGATCACAGTCGGGCCGCCGCCGACCGGAAACGTCGAGCGCTACCGCCAGGGCGCGACCGTGACAATCCGCAGCAAGGCAGGGCGCAGCATCACGCATACGGTATTTGTGCCGAAAGGTGCCGCGGCGCTGGGCATCGACTGGTCCGACATCGAAAACAAGTACCGCACGCTGATGCCCAACTCCGGTCTCTCGGGCGGCCGCATCGAAGCGAGTCTCGGGTTGATCCGCAATCTCGCCGATGCGGCAAGTGTCGCGCCGCTGATCGCCGCAATCCGGCCGGGATGATCTGAGGGCGGAACAGCGAAGCGCATTCCGCCGGTCGCTGCGGTGGATTACGCTGCGCCGATCCGCTCACGATCAAAGCAAACGGAGATCGACGAATGCCGGTAAACACAAAGGGGAAGGATGTCTGCGTCGTCATCGGTGCGACGTCGAAATGGCAGGCCGACGGGCGCAACACGGTCCTGGCGCACGGCCATGCGATCGACGACAGCGATGTCGAGGTTGGCGTGCGCTGGGGCGTCGGCGGCGCGATTGCGCAGAAATTCGCGCAGGAAGGCTTCTTCACCGTCATAACGACACGCCGTGAGGCCAATGCCGCACCACTCGCCAAGGCGATCCGCGAGCAGGGCGGCGAGTGCATGATCGTCGAACTCGATCTCGTCTCGCAGGACTCGATCGCCGCCGCGTTCGCGACGATCCGCCGCGAGGCCGGCGATCCGGAGGTGCTCGTCTACAATGCCGGCTATCTCGAAGGCCGCGACCTGCCGCCGGAAAAGGAATTGCTCGAATTCGTGCCGGTGGAAATCCTCGATGTCGGCCTGCACGTCTCGGCGCGCGGCCCGTTCCTGGTCGCCCAGGAAGTCTTGCCGGCGATGCGCAAGAACGGCCACGGGTCGTTCTTTTTTTCGAACAACGCCAGTTCGCTGCGCGGCAAAAAGCGGATGACCGGCCAGTCGCTCTATTACCCGCGCGTGCTGATGCGCACGCTGGCGCAGGTGTTGACCGAGGAATATTCCGAGTTCGGCGTCCACGTCGCCAATATCGTCATCGACGGCTCGATCGATTCGCCCGGCAGCCGCGCCCTGCCGCGCAACCAGAACCGCCGCGATCTCGTCATCAACCCGGTCAAGATCGCCGACGCGTACTGGTATCTGCACGGCCAGGACAAATCCTGCTGGACGCACGAACTGATGCTGACGCCGTTCGCCGCCAAGCCGAGCGTCTGATGCCCCGGCAGCTTCACCTCAACCTGTTCATCCACGGCCGCGGCCATCACGAGGCGGCATGGCGGCATCCGGCGTCATCGTCATTGCCGCTGACCGACATCCGCTACTACCAGGATTTGGCGCAGCGTGCCGAGGCGGCGAAGT
>DATJSO010000107.1:0-6963 GCA_035504075.1 Allostellaceae bacterium
GATGGAGGGGGCCGGCGCCGCAACCGCCCCCCTCTGCGCATGCCGTTCGACAACCGCATTGCCGGCCGCGGCGCCGGCCGAAAAGGGACTGAAATATGGCGCAAGTCGCGCTGCGCAAGATCGTCAAGATGTTCGATAAGACGCCGGCGGTTCAGGGGATCGATCTCGACATCGCCGATCGCGAATTCGTCGTGCTGGTCGGCCCGTCCGGCTGCGGCAAGACGACGACGCTGCGGATGGTCGCGGGGCTCGAAGAGGCAACCTCGGGCGAGATTTACATCGGCGACCAGCTGGTCAACGACGTGCCGCCGAAGGACCGCGACATTGCGATGGTGTTTCAGAACTACGCGCTCTATCCGCACATGACGGTGTTCGAGAACATGTCGTTCGGGTTGCGGCTGCGGCACATTCCGAAGAGCGAGATCAAGGCGCGGGTCGAAGATGCGGCGCGCATTCTCGACATCACGGATCTGCTGCATCGCCAGCCGAAGCAGCTGTCGGGCGGCCAGCGCCAGCGGGTGGCGATGGGCCGGGCGATCGTGCGTCACCCGAAGGTGTTCCTGTTCGACGAGCCGCTGTCGAACCTCGATGCCAAACTGCGCGTCCAGATGCGCACGGAGATCAAGAAAGTTCATCAGAAGGTGACGACGACAACCGTCTATGTGACCCACGACCAGATCGAGGCGATGACGCTCGCCGATCGGGTCGTCGTCATGAACGGCGGCAAGATCGAGCAGATCGGCAGCCCTTTCGAAGTCTACCATGCGCCGAAGACGCGATTTGTTGCCGGCTTTATCGGCTCGCCGGCGATGAATTTTCTACCCTGCCGGCTCCTCGCCAACGGCAGCGGCCTGGCGGTTCGCCTGTCCGAAACGCTGAACCTGCCGGTGCCGACGGACCGCACCGATCGCTACCGGGCGCATGTCGGCCGCGAGTTGAATTTCGGCTTGCGCCCGGAAGACCTCATCGAAAAGCGCAGCGCCGATTTGCCGGCCGGCTGCGCCGCTTTTGAGGTGCTGCTCGACGTCGTCGAGCCGATGGGCATGGAGACGATGGTCTATTTCGTCGTCGATGGGGTTGAAGTGTGCGGCCGCGTCAATCCGGCCGCCGCCGGCAAAGCCGGCGAGAGAATGCCGCTCGTCGCCGATCTCAATCATATGCACCTGATCGACCCGCGCACCGACCAGGTGCTGTAGTCGGATCTCTATGCGTTGGAGGTCAGGCCAATGATCGACGTGCAGGACAAGGTTGTCGCGATCACCGGGGCGGCGCGTGGGTTGGGGCAGGAATTTGCCGCCAGCCTTGGCGCGGCCGGGGCCAGGGTGATTGCGGCCGACGTCAACGATTGCCGCGCGACGGTTGATCTCGTCACCGCCGCCGGCGGCCAGGGCATTGCCGCCCGGCTGGACGTGACCGACGCCGCTGCCTGCCGGGAAGTCGTGGCAGAAGCGCTCCACGCGTTCGGCCGGCTCGATGCGCTTATCAACAACGCCGCGCTCTACGGCGCGCTGCATGGCGGCCGCTTCGACGCAATCGCCGAGGCGGAATGGGATGCGGCGATGGCGGTCAACGTCAAGGGCATCTGGAACTGCTGCAAGGCGGCCGTGCCGGCGATGCGCCAGGCGGGCGGGGGCAGCATCATCAACATCGCCTCGCTCGCCGCGACCTATGGCATGCCGTTCGGGCTGCACTACACGACCTCGAAGGCGGCGGTGATCGGGCTGACGCGCGGCCTGGCGCGCGAATTGGGGCGCGACCGCATCCGCGTCAATGCGCTGGCGCCGAGCGCCGTCGTCACCGAAGGAACCCGCGAGTTTTTCGGCGGCAGGCTGGAGCGTGCGCTGGAGACGATCAAGCTGGGCCAGACGCTGCAGCGCAACCTGATGCCGGAAGACCTCGCCGGCACCGTCATGTGGCTCATCTCCGACGCAAGCGGCTTTGTGACCGGCCAGACGATCGCGGTGGATGGCGGCACGGTGATGCTGTGAGGCCGCAGCTGGCGGGCAAAGCGGCACTGATCGCCGGCGCCGGCGGCGGCATCTGCCGGGCGATTGCGCTCGCCTTTGCCGGTGACGGCGCCGCCGTCGCCTGCGCCGATATCGATCCCGCCGCGGCGGCGGAAACCGCCCGCCTCGTCGAAGCGGCGGGCGGGCGGGCTCTGTCGTGTTCATGCGACGTGGCACGCGAGGCCGACACGCTGGCCGCCGCGGCCGCGACGGGCCGTGCGTTCGGGCGGCTCGACATCCTGGTCAGCGGCGCCGCGCCCTATGACCCGAGCGGCAGCGTGCTCGATGTCGGTCTCGGCGATTGGCAGCGCGTCCTCGACATCAACCTGACCGGCGCCTTCCTGCTGTCGCGCGCGGCGCTGCCGCTGATGATCGCCGGCGGCGGCGGCTCGATCATCTTCATCGCCTCGCAACTGGGTCGCGTCGGCAGCGGCGGACGCGCCGCCTATTGCGCGACAAAGGGCGCCCTGGTCCAGCTCGCCAAGGTCATGGCGATCGACCATGCGGCGCAGAACATCCGGGTGAATACGCTGTCGCCCGGCGCGGTCGAGACCGAGCGGCTGCTGCGGCGCTACGGCACTTTCGCCGCGGCCAACGACGCGCTTGGCGCAAAGCACCTGGCGGGCCGCCTCGGACGGCCGGACGAGATCGCCGCGGCCGCGGTGTTTCTCGCCAGCGATGCGGCGAGTTTCGTGACGGGCAGCGACCTCCTCGTCGACGGCGGCTATACGGCGATCTGACACGGCCGATTACGCCCGCAACACGTCTTCTACCGTGCCGTCCGAAGCGATAGCGGCGGCCAATAGCGGGCCGCCGCGGCCGGCGCCGGCATCGAGCGAGATTGCGAATTCGCCGTCGACGAGGCCGCGCCGCTGCCGGTCGAAGCCGCGGATCACCCGGCGGAAGCCGGCAAACGGCGCCTCGAGGGCGAGGATGTCGCGCCCGCCCCACCAGAACGCGTCGCCTTGCGCCGCCAGCGGCCGCGACGGGTCGAGCCCGGCATGGACAAACAAGAGGCCGCCCTCGCCGGTCAGCGCCGCATGGCGCAGCCCGGCAAACAGCCTCGTATGGCCCGGCGAAGCGTTCATCGCATCGCGCAAAGCGCTCGTCCAACGGGTGATCGTCCGCGGGCCGTCGCGCGTCGCGGCGAAACCGTGACGCAGATTGCCGCCATACGCGGCAATCGTCGCATCAATGCCTTCGCGCACCATCCATTCCAGCACCTCGCCGGGATTGGGGGCGAATTGCAGCTGCAGCAGCTTCTGCCACATTTCTTCCTGCGCGCCGCGCAGATACGCGACGTCGCAGGCATAGGCGTTCCGCCGCGCCAGGAGACGGCAGCGGAAATCGAGCAGTTCGTCGATTGCGGCCGCGACGGCGGCGCCGCGCCCGAGATAGTTGCCGAGATAGACGATGCGGTCGCCATCGGCGATGCGGTCGGCGATCAGGTCATGCAGGCACCGCAGCCGCTCCGCCTCGCCATGCACGCTGGCAACCGCCCACACTCGCCGCGCGGAACTCAACCAGGCGAATTTTGCCGCTGCGGCGTCGTTCAATGTCAGGGGATCCGGCGCGGCCGTGCGCGCGAGCCGAAGCTCAGGCCGACAGCAACTGCTCAACGCGCTGGGTCGCCGTCGACTCGTCGATCCGCTCGACTGCGGCAAACTCGCGCACCAGCCGGTCGAGCGCCGCCTGGTAGATCTGGCGCTCGCTGTAGGACTGCTCGGGTTGCCCCGTGTTGCGGAACAGGTCGCGTACGACCTCCGCAATCGAGGCGGGATCGCCGGAGGCGATCTTGGCTTGGTATTCCTGGGCGCGGCGGCTCCACATCGTGCGCTTGGCGCGCGAACGGCCGCGCAGTTTCGCCAGCGCCGCATCCATCTCCTTGCGGCTCGACAGCCTGCGCAGACCCGACACCTTGGCTTTAGCCAGCGGCACCCGCAGCGTCATGCGGTCCTTGTCGAAAATGACGACGAAGACGCTGAGCGTATGGCCGGCGATTTCCTGCGTCTCGATGGCGGTGATCTTGCCCACACCGTGAGTGGGATAGACCACCAGATCGCCTGTCGCGAATGACATCTTCTCGGCCGTCATATTCGTTTCTCACGCAATCGACCCGACTGGCGCAACGCGATGGGCTTCCGGGGGCCGCCGACCGCGCTCAGCTGCGCGGCGACCCGTCCACACCACAACGACGAGCGCGGAAACCGAAGGGGGAGGCGTCGTTAGCGCCGGTCATCAATATATCACGAAGCGTCGGCGGGGACCAGCAGGTCAGCCATGTCCGGCCGGCAAACCCGGCCGGAACGGCCCGGCGATCTGCGCGCCCGCCGAAGCCGGACGGCGCTAACGCAGTGTCCCGCCGGCTTGACCCGCGGGTCTGGAGTGGCCGGGTCAGGCCCACGGCCTGCCGGGCCAGGCCGTCCACGTCTGCGAATTATCGAACAAGCCGCCCGGAATGACGCGGGTGGCCGGATCACGTGCGGCCACGGGGTCCTTTGAATTGAGCGCGCAACATAATTGCACACAACCCATTCGGCGGAACCAAACAGCCGTGGATCAGACCCGGCGATGACGGGCGTTGTGCAAGATGTACGTGCAAACCGAAGCTGTTCTATCCTCCGGGTTTCGTGCTGAAGAACTTTTCGTACTTGTCCTCGACGCCCTTCCACTCGTCGGCGTCTTCCGGATAGGGTTTTTTGCGTGTGATGTTCGGCCAGTTGGCGGCGTATTCGCGATTGAGCCCGAGCCAGCGTTCGGCAGTCGGCTCGCTGTCCGGGATGATCGCTTCGGCCGGGCATTCGGGCTCGCAGACGCCGCAATCGATGCATTCATCCGGGTGGATGACGAGCATGTTCTCGCCTTCGTAGAAGCAATCCACCGGGCACACCTCAACGCAATCCATGTATTTGCAGCGGATACATGCTTCGGTGACAACGTAGGTCATGGCGTCGGGTTCTTCCTCGGGTTCGGGCCGGCTTCGCACGGCATCGATACAGGGTGGCCGCGCCGTCGCCGGCAGGAAAAGGCCCGCCGTCCCCTAGCATGCGTCCGGGCGCTCGGCAAGCCTGCGCAGGCCCCGCCGTTTCGCGGAAGCGCGCGCCCGTTCGACCCGTTGTCATGCCGGCGGATCGCCGGGATGCGGAGTTTGGCGTGGGCAAACGCGGGAAAATCGTGCTCCTTCACTTCGTCGGCCAGATGCCGATGGCCGGCATCGCCTGGCAGGCGGTGAATTACCTCGCCGCTCTCGAAAAGCTGGGGTTTGAGGCGTGGTATGTCGAGGACCACGGCACCAACCCCTACGATCCGCGCATCGACAGCGTGGCGATGGATTGCCGCTACAACGTCGCCTATCTGCGCGCCGCGATGGAGAGCTGTGGGTTGGCCGGCCGGTGGGCATACTGGGATGCGATCAACGACGTCTGGCACGGATTGCCCCGGGAGCGGGCGCATGCGCTGTATCGCGAAGCCGACGCGCTGATCAACCTGTGCGGCGCGGCCCGGCTCGGCGACGAACACATGCGCTGTCCCACCCGCATCATGATCGACACCGACCCGGTCTACGAGCAGATCAGATACGCCAAGGGTGATCCGGCGAGCCGCGCCTACATCGATGCGCATACGCATTTCTTTACCTACGGCGCCAATCTCGGCAGCAACTTGTGCGCGATCCCGCTTTGCGGTGTGGCCTGGCGCCCGACCCGGCCGCCGGTCGATCTCGACCTCTGGCCGCGGGCGCCCGACGCCGGATCATGCTTCACGACGATCGCGACCTGGGAAAACAAGGGTAAAAACATCGACTTCGCCGGAAATCGGTATCTCTGGTCGAAGCACGTCAATTTCGTGCGGTTTCTCGACATCGCAACGCGGCGCCCCCAAACCTGCTTTGAGGCGGCGATGCCGCCGCAGCCGGAGGCGGTGCGCCAACGGGTCGAGGCCGCCGGCTGGCGCCTGCTCGACGCGCGCCCCGTCTCGGCCGATATGGAGAGTTACCGGCGGTTCATCGCCGGCTCGCGCGGCGAGTTCACGGTCGCCAAGGACATCTATGTGCGACCGAACAGCGGCTGGTTCAGCGACCGCACCGTCTGCTACCTGGCGAGCGGCCGGCCGGTCGTGACGATGCGCACCGGCTTTTCGAGCTATTGTCCGGTCGGCGAGGGCCTGTTCGAATACGCGACGCACGAGGAGGCGCTGGAAGCGCTCGATGCGATCGCCGCCGATTACGGGCGCCACAGCCGCGCCGCCCGGCAGATCGCCGGCGATTGCTTTGCCGCCACAGCGGTCGTCGGGCGGTTGATGGCCGAAGCCGGCTTATAACGCTGAGCGCTCAGGCCGGCGCCGGCAGGCCGCGTTCGAGCAGGGCGGCGAGGCGCCGGGCGAAGGCCGGCGGGTCGGGCAGCTGCTCGCCTTCGACGATGCGCGCCTGATCGAGCAGCAGCCACGCGAAATCCGAAAGCTGCTCGGAACCGCCGGCCTCGCCGACCGCGGCAGCCAACCGTTCGATGAGCCGGTGACGCGGGTTGAGCTCGAGGATGCGCTTGGCGGCGCTGTCGAGCTGGCGATGCTGCTTCAGCAGGCGTTCCAAGTGCATGTCGAGGTCGCCCTCGTCGGCGACAAGACACACCGCGCTGTCGGTCAGCCGCGCCGAACTGCGCACGTCCTTGACTGCATCGCCGAGCGCCAGCTTGAAGATCGCAATGAGGCTGGCGAGCTTTGCCGGCGGCGCGGGCGCGTCGGCCGCCTCCTTGTCTTCGGGCGCGGCGATCTTGTCGAGATCGAGGCCGCCGCGGGTCGCCGATTTGAACGGCTTTTCGTTGTACGAGCCGACGGCAGAAACCCAGAATTCGTCGATCGGATCGGTCAGCAGCAATACTTCGACGCCGCGCGCGCGGAACCCTTCGAGCTGCGGGCTTTTCCGCAACAGATCGAGGCTGTCGCCGGTGATCGTATAGATCGC
>DATJSO010000108.1:0-51674 GCA_035504075.1 Allostellaceae bacterium
TTCTTTACCGAAGTCGGCAACGGGTTGTGACGGCGCCGCCGAGGCGCCGTTCCACCCCTTGAGCCGCCGCTCGAAAAGCTCCATGCTCGATCGCGCCGGCCGCTGCGGCCGGTCCGACCCGCCCTTGATGGAGCGCCGCCATGACGAGTGGATGGCAGCCGGCCCAATCTTATCCCGATCCGGCCATCATTACCCTCGACCCGCGTTTTGCCGCGGTCCGGCCGCCGATGAACGCGGCGGTCGAACGGCTCTACACCGGTTGCCGCTGGAGCGAAGGGCCGGTATGGTTCGGCGATCTGCGCGTCGTGTTGTGGAGCGACATCCCCAACAACCGCATCCTGAAATGGGATGAAGAGACCGGCGAGGCTTCGGTCTTCCGCCGGCCGTCCAACAACGCCAACGGCAATACCCGCGATCGCCAGGGCCGCCTCGTCACCTGTGAACACGGCATGCGGCGGGTGACCCGCACCGAACACGACGGCACGATCACGGTCATCTGCGACCGCTACGACCACAAGCCGCTCAACTCGCCGAACGATGTCGTCGTCAAGTCGGACGGGTCGATCTGGTTTACCGATCCGGCGTTCGGCATTCTCGGTAATTACGAGGGCAACAAGGCGACGCCGGAATTGCCGACCAACGTCTATCGCGTCGATGGCCGCAGCGGCCGCGCAACGGTTGTGGCCGAGGGCATAAACTTCCCGAACGGCCTGTGCTTTTCGCCCGACGAGTCGCGCATCTACATCGTCGAGTCGCGGGCGCAACCGCGCGCGATCCGCGTCTACGATGTCGTCGATGACGGCGCCGGGCTCGCCAACCCGCGCAATTTCGCCGATCTCGGCGACGGCTCGCCCGACGGCTTCCGTTGCGATGTCGAGGGCAATCTGTGGTGCGGCTGGGGCGGCACGCCGGAATTGAACGGCGTCGCGGTGTTCGCCCCCGACGGCACGATGATCGGCCGCATCGCGTTACCCGAGCGCTGCGCCAACCTCTGTTTCGGCGGCGTCAAGCGCAACCGCCTGTTCATGGCGGCAAGCCATTCGCTCTACGCCGTCTATGTCAACACTCAAGGCGCAGTTGGCGGCTGAGCCGGAATTCCGTCGAGGCCGCACCGAGAATTGCATAAAAGGCGCGACGATTCGGGTCGCCGCCGCTTTGGTGGGACCCGAGCGCGGCCCCTTTAGCCGATCCACAAGCAATCTCGCCGCGACGCCCCTGTCGCCGGCGATGTCCGGATGATAGGCTCCTTGCCGGCTGCGCTGGAAACGAATGTGGCATGCGATGAATGATCGGGACCGCATCGTAACCGAGCCGATTTTCCTCGCCGAGCCTCGCGATCCGCTGCTGCGCCGCCTTTACGAGTACTGGCGGGGTCTGTGCGGGGCACGCCCGATGCCGCGGCGCGCCGAGGTCGATCCGACGGCGATCCCGAAACTGCTGCCGTACATCGTGATGTATACGCGCGTGCAGCCCCGCGTTTACACAATTCGCCTCGTTGGCGAAGAGGTCGTAAACTTTGCCGGCCGTAACGCGACCGGAGAACCGGCCGGCGCGATCATGCCGCCCCGCGCGGCCGCGATATTGAACGAAATACTCGATGCCGTGGCGAGCGAAAAAACGCCGAAATTTCGCGCCGGCAAGGCGCACTGGCAGCCCAACAAAAGCTACCGGGATTTCGAGGCATGCTTCCTGCCGCTGTCGGACGACGGCGAATCGGTCGATATCATCCTTTGCGGGATCACGTTTTCCGATTTTCGCGCGCCGGTATAGCGCCGATCCGCGCGGCGGCGCGCTGACTGCGGCCAGCCGCGGCTCCCGGCCGCGACGAGCGGCTCCTTTTGGCAAATCGGCATCGCACTGGCATAACATCTGCACCGCTGGCCGCGCGTTCGGCGCCGATGCGGAGCAGGGAGGGGGATCATGACCGAATACGAGTTGCGGGCGCTGATCGGAGCTGTCAGGGCAGGCTGGCTGTCGCGCCGCGGGTTTGTCCGGCGGATGGCGGCGCTGGGCCTCAGTGCCCCGTTCGTCAATATGATGCTGGCGCATGAAGGGGTGGCGGCCGAGCCGGCGCCGTTCGCCTACAAGCCGACGAAGGCGGGCGGCGGCGGCACGCTGAAGCTCCTGTGGTGGGAAGGGCCGACGCTGCTCAATCCGCATTTCGCGGTCGGCACGAAGGACCAGGACGGCTCGCGCATCTTCTACGAGCCGCTCGCCGGCTGGGATGCGGAAGGCAACCTCGTCCCGGTACTTGCCGCCGAGCTTCCTGACGCCAAAAAGGGCACGGTTTCAAGCGACGGCACGACGGTCACCTGGAAGCTGAAGCAGGGCGTCAGATGGCACGACGGCCAGCCCTTCACCGCCGACGACTGCGTGTTCAATTGGCAATATGCTTCCGACCCGGCCACGGCGGCCACGACGATCGGCGACTACAAGGACCTGAAGGTCACAAAGGTGGACGACCATACGATCAAGGTCATCTTCCCGAAGCCGACGCCCTTCTGGGCCAGCGCCTTTGTCGGCGTGCGCGGCATGGTCATCCCGAAGCACCTGTTCGAAAAGTACAAGGGCGGCACGTCGCGAGACGCGCCGGGCAACCTCGCGCCGGTCGGCACCGGGCCCTACATGTTCGTCGATTTCAAGCCGGGCGATCTCGTCCGCGGCAAGCGCAACCCGAATTACCACATGCCGAACCGACCCTATTTCGACATGGTCGAAATGAAGGGCGGCGGCGAGGCCGTGTCGGCGGCGCGTGCGGTATTGCAGACCGGCGAATACGATTTCGCATGGAACCTGCAGGTCGAAGACGAGATACTGAAACGACTGGAACAGGGCGGCCGCGGCCATATCGAGATCACCCCGACCGGCAACATCGAACATATCGAATTGAATGCGACCGATCCATGGACGACGGTCGACGGCGAGCGCTCCAGCATCAAAACGAAACACCCGTTCTTCAGCGATCCGGCGGTGCGCCAGGCGCTGAACCTGTTGGTTGACCGGCTGTCGGTGCAGAAATACATCTACGGCCGCACCGGCGTCGCGACCGCCAACTTCATCAACAACCCCAAGCGCTTCCGTTCGTCCGACACGCACTACGAATTCAACATCCAAAAGGCGACCGCGCTGCTCGACAAGGCGGGCTGGAAGCCGGGGTCCGACGGCATCCGCGAAAAGAACGGCGTGAAGCTCAAGGTCGTATTCCAGACCTCGGTCAACGCGCCGCGCCAGAAAAACCAGGAAATCATCAAAGAGGCGTGCCAGAAGGCCGGCATCGGCATGGACCTGAAGGCGGTCCTGGCATCGGTGTTCTTTTCGTCCGACATCGGCAACCCGGATACCTACGCCAAGTTCTACAGCGACATGCAGATGTTCACGACGACGATGACACAGCCCGACCCCGGGCTGTTCATGCGCCAGTTCCTGTCGACGGAAGTAGCACAGAAGGCGAACAAATGGCAGGGCCGGAACATCACCCGCTGGCGCAACCCCGCCTATGACGCGCTGTTCCATGCCTCCGAGAGCGAACTCGATCCGGTAAAACGGGCGGCGCTGTTCATCAAGATGAACGACCTCGTCGTCGATAACGTCGTTGTCATCCCGGAGATCTACCGGCCGACCGTGTCGGGGATCGCCAACGGGCTGAATGCGCCGGTCAGCGGATGGGACAGCGATTTGTGGGCATTGCAGGACTGGTACCGCACCAATGTTTGATCGGGGGGCGCCGCGCGCCGCGCGCCGCGCGCCATGAGCCGCTACATCGTCAAGCGCCTGTTGATCGCGATCCCGAGCCTGCTCGGGATCAGCGTCATCCTGTTCACGGTGTTGGCGCTGGCGCCCGGCGACCCGTTTAGCGCGCTTGCCACCGACCCGTCGATCCCACCCTCGGTGGCGGCGGCGCTGCGCGCCAAGTTCGGCCTCGATGACCCGATCTACCTGCGCTATCTCCACTGGCTCGTCGCGATGCTGCACGGCGAGTGGGGATTTTCGTTCGCCAGCCGCATGGATGTCGCGACGCTGATCCTGCAGCGCCTGCCGACGACACTGTTCGTGCTCGGCGCCTCGCAGGTTCTGGCGCTCTGCGTCGCGCTGCCGGTCGGCGTCTATGCCGGCGTCCGCCCCTACTCGCTCGGCGACCAGATCGCCAGCACGCTCGCCCTGATCGGCTTTTCCCTGCCGACGTTTTTCACCGGCCTCGTCTTCATTCTGGTGTTCAGCATCACCCTCGACTGGCTGCCCTTTGTCTATCGCAGCGATGTCGGCGGCATCGGTCTCGACTGGTATTGGCAGCATATCCGCCAGGCGATCATGCCGGTTGCCGTTCTTGGCCTGTTCCAGGGCGCCACCTGGACCCGCTTCGTGCGCGCCGCCGTGCTCGACGTCATCCGGCTCGATTACGTCACGACGGCGCGCGCCAAGGGTCTCGCCGAGCGCAGCGTGATTTTGCGGCACATCGTGCGCAACGCGATGATCCCGGTCGTGACGCTGATCGCGCTGCAGATGCCGATCGTATTCGGCGGCGCGATCATCACCGAACAGATCTTTCGCGTGCCGGGCATCGGCTCCCTGCTGATCAGTGCGATCCTGGCCAACGATACGCCGGTCATCATGGCGGTGACATTCGTCTTTGCCTGCCTGGTGATCCTGTTCAACCTGATTGCGGACCTGCTTTATGGCTGGCTCGACCCGCGCATCTCTTACCGTTGATGTCGGCCCGGCCGCCGCCGCGCCGCTCGCGACGGCGGCGCCGGCGCGGCGCCGGACGCTCGGCGGCGAAGCGTGGCGCCGCTTCCGGCGGCACCGGCTGGCGGTCGTCAGCGCGGTCGCGTTGCTGTTGATGATTGCGGCAGTGGCCTTTGGGCCATTGCTTTGGCGCGTGCCGATCAACGACATCGATTTCGCCGCCCACCTGCAAGGGCCGAGCCTGGCGCATCCGCTCGGCACCGATGATCTCGGGCAGGACCTGCTGGCGCGCATGCTTTACGGCGGGCGGATTTCGCTGGCGGTCGGCCTGGCCGCAATGCTCGTCGCGATCATCGTCGGCACGATCGTCGGTGCGATTGCCGGCATGTCGCGCGGTTATGTCGACAGCGGCCTCGTCTGGCTCATCGATCTGTTCCTGTCGCTGCCGCAACTGCCGCTGCTGCTGCTGCTGATCTATCTGTTCCGCGACGGGCTGAGGGCGATGGTCGGCGCGCAGGTCGGCATGTTCCTGCTGATCGTCGTCGTGATCGGCGGTTTTCGCTGGATGTCGGTTGCGCGCCTCGTGCGCGCCCAGTTCTTCTCGCTGCGGGAAAAGGAATTCGTCGAGGCGGCGCGGGCGCTCGGCGCGTCGCGATTGCGTCAGGTCGTGCGCCACATCCTGCCAAACGCGCTGGGGCCGGTCATCGTCGCGGCGACGATCGAGGTGGCGAACGCGATTATCGCCGAGTCGACGCTGTCGTTTCTCGGCCTTGGTTTTCCGCCCGACGTCCCGAGCTGGGGACGCCTGCTCTACGACGCGAAGGATTATCTCGACATTGCGCCGCACTGGGCGTTGTTTGCCGGTGGCGCGATCTTTCTGACCGTCATGGCGATCAATTACATCGGCGACGGGCTGCGCGACGCGCTCGACCCGCGCAAGGTGATCTGACGTGGCGGCGGAATGCAGCCAAGCACTGCTCGAGATCCGCGGCCTGAAGACGTATTTCGACACCGATGACGGGGTCGTGCACGCGGTCGACGGCATCGATCTCAGGGTCGATCGCGCCGAGACGCTGGGGATTGTTGGCGAGTCGGGCTGCGGCAAGACCGTCACCGCGCTGACCGTGCTGAAATTGATCGCGATGCCGCCCGGCCGCATCGCCGGCGGCGAAATCCTGTGGCGGGGCCGCGATCTTGTGCCGCTCGGCCAAAGCGGCATGCGGCGCATCCGCGGCAAGGAGATCGGCATCGTCTTCCAGGAGCCGATGACCTCGCTGAACCCGGTCTATACGGTCGGCGCCCAGATCGCCGAGATGGTTGGCGAACACGAAAAGGTGTCGCGCCAGGCGGCATTCGCGCGTGCGGTCGAGATGCTGCACCTCGTGCATATTCCGGACCCCGAGCGGCGGGCGCACGATTACCCGCACCAGTTTTCGGGCGGCATGCGGCAGCGGGTCATGATCGCGATGGCGTTGTCATGCAGCCCGCAGCTGCTGATCGCCGACGAGCCGACAACCGCGCTCGACGTGACGATCCAGGCCCAGATTCTCGATCTCCTGGCCGAGATCAAGGACCGGCTCGGCATGGCGATCATGCTGATCACCCATGCGATGGGGGTTGTCGCCGAGGTCGCCCAGCGCGTCGTTGTCATGTATGCCGGCCGGGTCGTCGAGGAGGCGCCGGTCGAGGAGTTGTTCGCCCGGCCGCATCACCCCTATACGCAAGGCCTCAGTCGCTCGATCCCGCGCCTCGACCGGGCCGGCGAGAAGACGCGCCTGGCCGCAATCCCGGGCGTCGTGCCGAGCCTTGCGCCGCCGCCGCCCGGCTGCCGCTTCGCGCCGCGCTGCGGCTTTGCCACGGCGGCCTGCGTCGCCGATGCGCCGCGCCTGCGCGAGGTCGCGCCGGGCCACAAGGTGGCGTGCCTGTTGTGATGGACGGCGGACAACCACCCCTGGCCGGAGAGCCGCTGCTGTCGGTCCGCGACCTGGTCAAGAATTTCCCGCTCAACGGCGGCTTCCTGTCGCGCGCCGCCGAACAGGTGCACGCGGTCGATCACGTCAGCTTCGACATCGCCGCGGGCGAGACCCTGGGGCTCGTCGGTGAATCGGGCTGCGGCAAATCGACGACCGGGCGGTGCATCCTGCGCCTCGTCGAGCCGACTTCGGGCGAGATCCACTTCGCCGGCCGCGACGTCGGAATGCTGTCGCGCGCGGCGTTGCGGTCGCTTGCGCGCGACGTGCAGATCATCTTCCAGGATCCGTACGCCTCGCTCAATCCGCGCATGACGGTCGGCGCCATCATCGGCGAAGCGCTGATCATCCACCGGCTGACGCGGACCCGCCGCGAATTTGCCGCGAGGGTCGTCGAGCTGCTCGAAACGGTCGGCCTCGGCGCCGATCATGTCCGGCGCTATCCGCACGAGTTTTCGGGCGGCCAGCGTCAGCGCATCGGCATCGCGCGCGCGCTCGCCGTGTCGCCGAAGCTGATCGTCTGCGACGAGCCGGTGTCGGCCCTCGACGTGTCGATCCAGGCCCAGGTCATCAATCTCCTGGAGGACCTGCAGCAGAAATTCGGCCTGACCTACCTGTTCATCGCGCACGATCTGTCGGTCGTCGAGCACATTTCGAACCGCGTCGCGGTCATGTATCTGGGCCGGATCGTCGAGTTGGCGTCGGCGCACGACCTCTACGCGACGCCGAAGCACCCCTACACGCAGGCGCTGCTGTCAGCGGTGCCGATCCCCGATCCGACGATGAAGCGGCAGCGCATCCGCCTGCAGGGCGACGTACCGAACCCGATCCATCCGCCGCCGGGCTGTCATTTCCACCCCCGATGCCCGGCGGCGATGCCGATTTGCGCGGCCGAGATCCCGCCGGCGAAGCGGCTCGCGCCGGGTCACACGGTCGCCTGCCATTTGTATTAGCTAAAATTCGCCGCTGCGATACGCGTCGTCGAGCCGCTGCCGGTCGTCCTCGGTCGGTTCATCCCAGACCTCGCCGCGGCGGCGCAGCGCGCCGGTAAAGTTGGGCTTGCGCTTGTCATTGAAGGCGCGGCGGCCTTCTTCGCCATCCGCTGTGACCTGGATCAACAAGTTGTTGATCAGGTTCTGCACGTGCCAGGCCTGATCGGTCGGCAGGTCGCCGAAACGCACGACAAATTCCTTCATCATGCGCAGCGCGACGGGCGGCATCTCGACGATGTGGCGGGCGATCGTCTCGGCCCGCTGCAGCAATTCGGCATGCGGCACGACCTCGTTGACGAGGCCGATGCGCAGCGCCTCCGCGGCATCGACCGGATCGTCGGTCAGCAATATCTTCATCGCGTCAATGTAGCGCAGCTGCTTGATCAAAAGAGCCGCGCCGGGGCCGTGGCCAAGCCAGCCCTGGCTCGTCAGCGCGAATTTGAAGCGGGCGTGCTCGCGGCTGGCGATGCGGATGTCGGTCGAGGCGAGCAACAGGTAAAGCCCGGCGCCCGCCGCCCAGCCGTTGACGGCGGCGATGACCGGCTTCCAGACGCGCGGGTAATGGTCGCCCATGCGGCCGTCGACGCCGGTCTTCTGGCCGTGCACGGTGCCCGCCAATGGCCAGAAGATGCGCTGGGTGCGCAGATATTCGCGCTCTTCCTCGGTGACGTTCTCGCGCGGCGCGAGGTTGTGGCCGCCGCAGAAATGCCGCTCGCCGCTGCCGGTCACGATCGCGCAGCGGACCTCCCGGTCCTCCCACAGATCGATCCATGCTTCGGAGATCGCATCCGCGGTCGGCTTGTCGAGGATGTTGGCCTTTTCTGGATTGTTCAGCGTGATGTAGGCGACGCCGTCGTGCTTTTGATAGTCGATCGCCACATTCCGTCTCCCGCGGCCGCCTGCCCGCCGGCCGGCGCACGGTGATCTGCGCGCCGGCGCGGCCGAGCCAAAAACCCGCCCCGCCGCCTTACGTCTGCTTGAAGCAGCGGTTGGCGTTCTCCCAGAAGAGCTTTTGCGCGAGATCCCCCGTGACGCTCTGCCAGGCGAGGATCTTGTCGACCGAGTCGGGAAACCAGCTTTCGTAGTGCGGGTAGTCGGAGGCGTACATCAACACGCCGTCGCCCAGCGCCTTGGTGACCATCTCGAACATCGGCTCGTGCTCGTGCGCCTCGATGTTGCAGAACACGCGTCCCGCCTGGAACTGCTCGCTCGGCAGCATCTTCAACGGCGCGGTGCGGCCGACGTAGCTGACCTGCTCGTCCATGCGGCGCACCCAGAACGGCAGCCAGCCGAAGCCGCATTCGAGCACGGCGAGGCGCAACCCCGGATGGCGGTCGAGCACGCCGCCGGCAAGAAAGCCGGCCATAAAGCGCATCGCGCCCCACGGATGCGAGCACAGCCGCGCGATGTAGACATTCTCCCACATGTCGCGGTAGCCGGGAAAATAGGGCGGGTTCCACGCGAAGGAGTGATGCGCGATTGCCAGATCGTGCTCCTCGGCCGCCTGCCAGATCGGCTCGAGGTCGGGGTGATCGACCGGCCGGTCGTTGTCCAGGAGCGGCTGCACCGCAACGGCCCATTTCGAGCGGCCCCATTCGCGGATCTCGCGCACCGCCTCCGCGACATCGCGGGTCGAGGCGACGATCGGGCCCTTGAGCCGGTCGGGGGCGGTGCCGCAGAACTCGTGCATGTGGCGGTGATAGGCACGGATCAGGTTGACCTCGATCGAAACATCGGGATGACCGACGCAGGCGGTCCACGCCGAGGGCACGAGGAAATGGCGGTCGGCCCCCTCGACATCCATGTCGTGCACGCGATTGGCGGCGTTGTCGTCCTGCACGCCCGGCGACGGGCGCAGCCGGCCGCGCCACACCCGGCCGTCGCGCGAGCCTTTGCGCGGCTCGGCTTCGCCGAGCGTGCGCTCATAGGTCTTCTCGTCAAAGCGGTAGAGCGAGCGCTGCCCGCCGCCCTGCTCGCGCGAGGCGATCGCGACGCGATAGGGCGCCAGTTCCGGCAGGCGCGGGCGGAACGCCGGATCGACGTATTTGTCGAGCACCTCGGCACCCGGATTGATGTGGGTATCGACATCATAGATGCGAAAGCCGTTCTTCATCGCCGCCGCTCCTCGCCATTCGCCCGCAAGACTATACCGCCGCCGTGTTATCATGGCGACCGGCAGGATAGGTTCTCCGGCGCGTCTGTGCTAATGACGCCGCCTTGCCGCTGCCGGCTGTTCGCCCCGCCCCGCGGGGAAGGGCAGGCGGCGGAATGCGGGCGTGGCGGAACTGGCAGACGCACTGGACTTAGGATCCAGCGATGCAAATCGTGGGGGTTCAAATCCCCCCGCCCGCACCACCTTCCGGTGATGCGGGACGCACGCGGCGACAAGCTGAAGAAACGGATGTGAGCGCGAAGACATGAATGTGACCGAGACCAGCGCCGACGGGCTGAAGCGCCAATTCAGAATCACGATCCCTGCCAGCGAAGTGGAAGACCAGGTAACAAAGCGCCTCGGCGAGATCGGCCGCGCGGTGCGCATCCCCGGCTTTCGCCCCGGCAAGGTGCCGCTGCCGCTGCTGAAGAAGCGCTTCGGCCCGGCGGTGCGCGGCGAGGTCCTGGAGAGCGCGGTACAGGACAGTTCCGCCGAGGCCATGCGCGAACACAATCTGCGCCCGGCGATGCCGCCCAAGGTCGAGATCGTCGCCGCGGCCGAGGGGTCCGATCTCGAATATACGATGTCGGTCGAGCTGTTGCCCGACATGCCGGAACCCGATTTCGCCGGGCTCGACCTCGAACGGCTCGTCGTCGACGTGCCCGAGGCGGAAATCGACAAGGCGATCGAACGCCTCGCCGAGGCGCAGCGCAAGGCCGAGACCGTCGAGCGGCCGGCCCAGCTCGGCGACATTATCGTTGCCGATGCGGTCGGCCGGATCGGCGACACGGAAATCCCCGGCAGCCGCGGCGAAGGCCGCCAGATCCGCCTTGGCGAAGAGGGCCTGCTGCCCGGCTTCTCCGAGCAGCTGGTCGGCGCCAGCGCCGGCGACACGCGCGCCGTGCAGGTGAGCTTCCCGGAGGATTACGGCGACCCCGAGATGGCCGGCAAGCAGGCGCTGTTCGAGGTCGCGGTGAAGGAGGTGCAGGAGCGCCGGCCGGCGGCGATCGATGACACGCTGGCCGAGGCGATGGCGCTCGAAAATCTCGGTGAATTGCGTCAGGAGATGCGGCAAAGCATGCAGCGCGACTACAACGCCGTCGCGCGCCAGCGGCTGAAGCGGGCGCTGCTTGACAAACTCGCCGAGCGCTACGATTTCCCGGTGCCGTCCGGCATGGTCGACATGGAATTCGAGTCGATCTGGTCGCAATACGAAGGCGAGAAGGAGGCGCGCCGGCAGATCGACGCGCAACGCGCCGGCCAGGCCGCGGGGCTGGCCCCGCCCGACGGGCCGCTCGATGCGGCGGCGCTGGTCGCCCCCGAGGAGACCGCGCTGGAAGGCGGGTCGGAGCGGGCGCCGGCCAGCGCGGAGGCGGCGAAAAGCGAGCCGCACGGCGAGCATCTCGCCGCCGGGCACGAGGTGTCGCATCCGGGCGCGGCCGACGAGCCGCTCGACGCCGCCGCGCTTGTCGCGCCGGAGGAAACCGCGCTCGAAGGCGCTTCCGACAGCGAACCGCCCGCGCCCGCCGGAGACGAAGAAGACGAGGGGAAGAGGCGCGCCGAACTTCGCCATATCGCCGAGCGCCGCGTGCGGCTCGGCCTCCTGCTTGCGGAGGTCGGCCGCAACAACAATATCACGGTCAGCCAGGAAGAGCTGAACCAGGCGCTGGTGCAAGAGGCGCGGCGGCACCGCGGCTATGAACGTCAAGTGGTCGATTACTATCGCAAAAACCCGGACGCGCTGAACCGGCTGCGGGCGCCGATCTTCGAGGACAAGGTTGTCGATTTTATCGTCGAGTTGGCGAAACCGGCCGACCGCCGGGTGACGCCGCAGGAGTTGCTGGCCGGCGAAGAGCCGGACGATGAGGAACGCGCCGCGCCGGCATGACGCCGGCGCCGGCAACGCGCCCCGGACGCGCGGCCCCGGCCGGCGGGCGGGCTTCAGGAGAAGGACATGTCTGATCCCTACGAGTACTATATGAACACGCTGGTCCCGATGGTGGTCGAGCAGACCAATCGCGGCGAACGCGCCTACGACATCTATTCGCGTCTGCTGAAGGAACGGATCATCTTTCTCGTCGGGCCGATCCACGACGCCGTTTCGAGCCTGATCTGCGCCCAGCTGTTGTTTCTCGAAGCGGAGAACCCGAACAAGGACATCGCGTTCTACATCAATTCGCCGGGCGGCGTCGTGACTTCCAGCCTGGCGATGTACGACACGATGCAGTACATCCGCTCGCCGGTCTCGACCGTGTGCATCGGCCAGGCCGCCTCGGCCGGCTCGCTGCTGCTGTGCGCCGGCGCCAAAGGCAAGCGCTTCTCGCTGCCCAATTCGCGCATCATGATCCATCAGCCGTCGGGCGGCGCCCAGGGCCAGGCGACCGACATCGAGATACAGGCGCGCGAAATCCTGGCGCTGCGCGCCCGGCTCAACGAGATCTACGTCAAGCACACCGGCCAGCCGCTGGAGGCGATCCAGACCGCGCTCGAACGCGACAAGTTCCTGTCGCCGTTGGAGGCCAAGGAATTCGGGCTGATCGACGAAGTGGTCGAAGCCCGCCCGAGCAAGGAGGAAGAACGCGGCTTCCGCGCCTGACCCGCCCATAACGGACGGCGGCGGCGCCTCCGGCCGCTCGCGTGCAAGCGCTGCCCGCGGGTCGCCGCCTCCCGCTGCGCCGGAAGAAACCGAACGGCGCCGGGAGCGGCGGATTTAACTAGTTGTTGATCCGTCAGGAGCACATATACTTGGTGCCGTGCCGGGGCTGCCGGCCCGGTGCGGGCAAGCGCCCCGCCCCGGCCGGTCGTCCCGCCTGCACGGGACGGCGCGGCGGGCTCGGTGCGGCAGGCCGTCTGCCGGACGCGGTAACGGAGTAGCGATGACAAAGTCCAGCGGCGGCGACTCGAAAAACACGCTCTACTGTTCCTTCTGCGGCAAGAGCCAGCACGAAGTCAGGAAGCTGATTGCCGGCCCGACGGTCTTCATCTGCGACGAGTGCGTCGAGCTCTGCATGGATATCATCCGTGAGGAGCACAAGACGACGCTGGTCAAATCGCGCGACGGGGTGCCGGGGCCGCGCGACATCTGCCGCGTGCTCGATGACTATGTGATCGGCCAGGACTACGCCAAGCGCGTGCTCTCGGTCGCGGTGCACAATCATTACAAACGTCTCGCGCATGGCGCGAAAAACAACGACGTCGAACTGGCCAAATCGAACATTCTGCTCGTCGGTCCGACCGGTTCGGGCAAGACGCTGCTGGCACAGACGCTGGCGCGCATCATCGACGTGCCGTTCACGATGGCGGACGCGACGACGCTGACCGAAGCGGGCTATGTCGGCGAAGATGTCGAGAACATCATCCTGAAGCTGCTCCAGGCGGCCGATTACAACGTCGAGCGGGCGCAGCGCGGCATCGTCTACATCGACGAAGTGGACAAGATCTCGCGCAAATCGGACAACCCCTCGATCACGCGCGACGTGTCGGGCGAAGGCGTGCAGCAGGCGCTGCTCAAGATCATGGAGGGGACGATCGCCTCGGTGCCGCCGCAGGGCGGCCGCAAGCACCCGCAGCAGGAGTTCCTCCAGGTCGATACGACCAATATCCTGTTCGTCTGCGGTGGCGCCTTCTCCGGTCTCGAAAAGATCATCGCGCAGCGCCGCCAGGGCACCTCGATCGGTTTCGGCGCCGAGGTGCGCGGCCCCGACGAACGCAAGACCGGCGAGATCCTGAAGGACCTCGAACCGGAGGACCTGCTGAAATTCGGCCTCATTCCGGAGTTCGTCGGCCGCCTGCCGGTCGTCGCGACGCTCGACGACCTCGACGAGAACGCGCTCGTCGACATCCTGACGAAGCCGAAGAATGCGCTCGTCAAGCAGTATCAGCGGCTGTTCGAGATGGAGGATGTGCGCCTCGAACTTTCCGAGGAGGCGTTGCGCGGCATTGCCCAGAAGGCGATCGCACGCAAGACCGGCGCCCGCGGCCTGCGCTCGATCATGGAGGCGATCCTGCTCGACTCGATGTTCGATCTGCCGAGCCTCGCCGGGGTCAGCGAGGTCGTCATCAACCGCGAGGTCGTTGAGGGGCGGGCGAAGCCTTTGCACATCTATTCCGACCGCCGCGGCGATGTCGGGGCCGGCGATTGATCTCGCTCACGGCCGCCGTTGCGGGAACGGGTAGCATGACGCGAGCCGCGCGCGGCCGACCGCCGGCGGCGAGCGAATAGCCGGCATCCCGATCCGATGCCTTGACGGCAGGGTCCGGGAGGCCAACCTTAGCACGGCTTGTCTATCGACCGCCTTGTCCTCCGGGCGAGCGGCCTTGTGTCAAATGAGAGGCCTATGTTCGAAACCGCGCGCGCCGCCCTCTATCCTGTCCTGCCGCTCCGCGACATCGTCGTGTTTCCGCATATGATCGTGCCGCTGTTTGTCGGCCGCGAAAAGTCGGTGCGGGCGCTCGAGGATGTCATGAAGGATGACAAGCAGATCCTCCTCGTCACGCAAAAAAACGCGGCGCAGGATGATCCGTCGACTTCCGACATCTACACGATCGGCACGATCGGCACGGTTCTGCAATTGCTGAAGCTGCCGGACGGCACCGTCAAGGTGCTGGTGGAGGGCGGCCAGCGGGCCCGGATCGTGCGCTTCGCCGAGAACGAGGCGTTCTTTCAGGCGCACGCCGAAGTGATCGGCGAAAAGCCGGGTGCGCATCAGGAGATCGAGGCGCTCGGCCGCACCGTTGTCGCGCAGTTCGAGCAGTACATCAAGCTGAACAAGAAGATTCCGCCCGAGGTGCTGGTCTCGATCAACCAGATCGACGAACCCGGCAAACTCGCCGACACGGTTGCCTCGCACCTGACGCTGAAAATCCCGGAAAAGCAGGAATTGCTGGAGACCGAGACGGTTTCCGAGCGGTTGGAGAAGGTGTTCGGCTACATGGAGGGCGAGATCGGCGTCCTGCAGGTCGAAAAGCGCATCCGCAACCGCGTCAAGCGGCAGATGGAGAAAACCCAGCGCGAGTATTACCTCAACGAGCAACTGAAGGCGATCCAGAAGGAATTGGGCGAGGGTGAGGACGGCAAGGACGAGATGGCCGAACTCGAGGATCGCATCAACAAGACGAAATTCACGAAAGAAGCGCACGACAAGGCCGTTGCTGAGCTGAAAAAGCTGCGCAGCATGAGCCCGATGTCGGCCGAGGCGACGGTTGTCCGCAACTATCTCGACTGGCTGCTGTCGATCCCGTGGCAGAAACGCACCAAAGTGAAGCGCGACATCAAGGGTGCCGAGCGCGTGCTTGACGCCGACCATTTCGGCTTGGAAAAGGTCAAGGAACGCATTCTCGAATACTTGGCCGTCCAGCAGCGGATCAAGAAGATGAAGGGTCCGATCCTGTGCCTGGTCGGCCCGCCGGGGGTCGGCAAGACCTCTCTCGGGAAGTCGGTGGCGCGCGCGACGGGCCGCAACTTCGTCCGCATGTCGCTGGGCGGCGTGCGCGACGAAGCGGAGATCCGCGGCCATCGCCGCACCTATATCGGCTCGATGCCCGGCAAGGTCATCCAGGGCATGAAGAAGGCGAAATCGTCGAACCCGCTGTTCCTGTTGGACGAGGTTGACAAGCTCGGCGCCGATTGGCGCGGCGATCCCTCGTCGGCGCTGCTCGAGGTGCTCGACCCCGAGCAGAACTCGACATTCAACGACCACTACCTCGAGGTCGATTACGACCTGTCGGACGTGCTGTTCATCACGACCGCCAACACGCTGCGCATGCCGCAGCCGCTGATGGACCGCATGGAGATCATCCGGCTGCCCGGCTACACCGAGGACGAGAAGGTCGAGATCGCCAAGCGGCACCTGATCCCGAAACAGGTCAAGGCGCACGGCCTGAGGAAGGCCGAATGGAGCATCAGCGAGGACGCGTTGCGCGACCTCTGCCGCTACTACACGCGCGAAGCAGGCGTGCGCAACCTCGAGCGCGAGATCGCCAACCTGACGCGCAAGGCGATCAAAGACATCCTGATGAAAAAGGCGGAGCGCGTCGCCGTCACGCGCCGCAACCTCGAAAAATACGCCGGGGTGCGCAAGTTCCGTTTCGGCGAGGCGGAGAGCGAAGATCTCGTCGGGGTCACGACCGGATTGGCATGGACCGAGGTCGGCGGAGAGTTATTAACGATCGAGGCGGTGACGGTGCCCGGCAAAGGACGCGTGACCGCCACCGGCAAGCTCGGCGACGTCATGAAGGAGTCGGTCCAGGCGGCCGAAAGCTTTGTCAAGTCACGCAGCCATGCTTACGGCATCAAGCCGACGATTTTTGAGAAAAAGGACATCCACGTCCACGTCCCGGAAGGCGCAACGCCGAAGGACGGGCCGTCGGCCGGGGTCGGCATGGTGACCTCGATCGTCTCGGTACTGACGGGAATCCCGGTGCGCCGCGACATCGCGATGACCGGCGAAATCACGCTGCGCGGCCGGGTACTGCCGATCGGCGGCCTCAAGGAAAAGCTTCTCGCGGCCTTGCGCGGCGGCCTGAAGACGGTGCTGATCCCGGCCGAGAACGAGAAGGACCTCGCCGAGATCCCCGACAACGTCAAGCGCGGGCTGAAGATCGTTCCGGTGCGTACGGTGGAGGAGTTGCTGCACCACGCGTTGGCGAGTGAGCTGACGCCGATCGAATGGGACGAGGAAGCGGTGGCCCCCGTCATTCCCGCGACAAGCGAAGAGCGGCCCGGCTTGCTAACGCATTGATTGGCCTTGCCCCTGTTGCCGCCATCGCCGGCGCGCCCGCGCCGGCGTGCTGCAAACGGGCCATAATGCTTGGAAAATAACGGTTTCGCTGGATGCAGTGGCGTTGACCCGTCCTGGAGGCCGCTCTACACTCCTCGACGCAGTTCCCATCAACGTTCCGTATCTGGCTTTAGGGGGCAACACGTGAACAGAAACGAACTCGTCGATGCCGTCGCCGGCAAGGCCGAGCTTTCGAAATCGGCGGCGAACAAAGCGGTCGATGCAGTGTTTGACTCGATTACCGACGCATTGAAGGGGGGTGGCGAGGTTCGTCTTGTCGGTTTTGGTACATTTTCGGTGGCGGCGCGCGCGGCCTCGGAAGGGCGCAACCCGCGCACCGGCGAAAAAATCAAGATCGCGGCATCAAAGCAGGCAAAATTCAAGCCCGGGAAGCGGCTGCGCGACGAACTAAATTAGGCGGCGGCCAATTCCTGACAGCAGACCGGGGGACGCGCTGGGCAATCGGGGGTTCGGCGCGGGGCGATTAGCTCAGCTGGCAGAGCATCTCGTTTACACCGAGGGGGTCGGGGGTTCGAGTCCCTCATCGCCCACCAGTGCTCACCGCTCTTGGCGTCGTGTCGAGGTCGGGTCAGAGACCGCGATCCAGACTTGACAGGATACGCTCCGAGGCGTCGATCAGCTTGGCGCGTGGGTGGTCGCGGCAATAATAGCCGAGCCGGGCGGCATAGGCATCGGCGGGATCAAACACCGGAACCCCCCGTCTGCCGGCGTGATAGCCGCGCAGCCACCACAGCAGGTATCCCATGTTGGTCTCGCCCGAGGCAAGGAACGCGCCGCACGTGATCTGCCCATAGTCGCGCGGCTGCGCGGTCGCCGACGGCGAGGCGGCGGACCCGGCAGCGCAACAAAGGACGCCAGCGACAAAGGCAACGGTGCGCGGTCGCATCGTCGGAGCGATTTCGAGTTCAGCCGCGCGGCCGCACGCCGGCGGCGAGGGATTTGCGGATCAGTTCCGGGAGGCTCTTGGCGCCCATTTTGTCCATTACGCGGGCACGGTGGATCTCGACGGTACGCGGGCTGATCGCCAGATCGTAGGCGATCGATTTGTTGGGCAGCCCGGCCAGCAGGCCTTGCAGCACCTCGCGCTCGCGCGGCGAGAGCAGCGCCAGCCCCGCCACGGCGCTGGCGGCGAGCGCGTCGGACCCGGCGCCGCTTGACGCCGTCGAGCGCTGCAGCGCGGCATCGACGCTGCCGATGATCGCATCGGCGGCGAACGGCTTCTCGATGAAATCGAGCGCCCCTGCTTTCATCGCACGCACCGCCAGCGGTACATCGCCGTGGCCGGTGATGACTATCAGCGGAAAATTGAACGAACGCTCGTTCAGCTTTTGCTGCAGCTCGAGCCCGTCCATGCCGGGCATGCGGATGTCGGCGACAAGGCAGCCGGGCTGGAGCGTCGGCGCGGCGATCAAAAAGTCGCGTGCAAGCTCGAATGTGCGCACCGTATAGGAACGCGCCTCGAGCAGCGCCGCCAGCGACTCGCGCACCGCCTCGTCGTCATCGACGACATAGACGCGCCGGCCCGCCGTCTCATCATCGGCCATCCTCGGCCTCCTCACGCCGCTCGTCAGCCGGCGGCATCGGCAGGGTCACGCGGAAAATCGCGCCGCCCGTCGGGTTGGCCGCCGCCGTCAGCCGGCCGTGGTGCGCCTCGACGATTTCGCGGCAGATCGACAGCCCCAACCCCATGCCCGTCTTCTTGGTTGTAAAAAAGGGCTGGAACAGCCGATCGGCCGCTTCCGGCGCGATCCCCGGGCCGCTGTCGGCGATCTCGACCTCGGCCACGCCGCGCGGCGTTAGTACACGCGTCGCGATCGTCAATTCGCGCCGCTCGACCGCCTCCATCGCCTCGATCGCGTTGCGCACCAGGTTCAGCACGACCTGCTGGATCTGCACGCCATCGACGAGCACCGGCGGCAACGTGCGGTCGAGATCGAGCGTTACCCGCACTCCCGACTGCCGCGCGCCGACAAGCGCCAACGCCAGCGCCTCTTCGACCAGCTTGTTGAGGCTTTCGACGCGCCGGTCGGTCTCGCCTTTGCCGACAAACTGGCGCAGGTTGCGAATGACCTCGCCGGCGCGCTCGGCCTGGCCCACCGCGCGGCCCATCAGGCCGCCGACCTGCTCCAGCGCCTCGGGGCCGCTTGCCAGAAGGTGGCGCGCCGCTTCGAGATAATTGACGACCGCGGTCAATGGCTGGTTTAGCTCATGCGCCATTGTTGAGGCCATCTGTCCCATGACGCTGAGGCGCGAGGCGTGTAGGAGCTCCGCCTGCAAGTCGTGGATGCGCCGCTTGGCCTCTTGCACCTCTGTCAGGTCGCGGACAAAGCCGGTAAAAAAGCGGCCGCCATCGAGGCGGAACTCGCCGACCTGCAATTCCATCGGGAACGTCTCGCCGCTCTTGCGCTGGCCGACAACGACGCGGCCGACGCCGATGATATGACGCTCGCCGGTATGCATGTAGCGATTGAGATAACGGTCATGCGCCTCCCTGTAGGGCGACGGCATCAATACCTTAACATTGTGACCCGCAACCTCGCTCTCGGCAAAGCCGAACAGGCGCTCCGCCGCCGGGCTGAACGACTGGATCGCGCCATTCTCGTCGATGACGATGATGCCGTCGGGGACTGTGTCGATGATCGAGCGCAGGCGTAATTCGCTTGCGCGCAGCGCCGACTCGGCCGCCTTGCGCTCGCTGATATCGCGCAGGATGCCGACGAAGATCGGCTCGCCGTCGAGTTCTGCCTCGCCGACCGCCAGATACATCGGGAACTCGCTGCCGTCCTTGCGCAGCCCGGATACGTCGCGGCCGACCCCGATGATCCGTTTCTCGCCCGTGCGAAGGTAATTGGCGAGATAGACATCGTGCTCGCCGGCGTAGGGTTCGGGCATCAGCATCTTGACGTTCCTGCCGACCAGCTCGGCCGCGGCATAGCCGAACACGCGCTCAGTCGCCCGATTGGCCGAGCGGATCTCCCCGGTGCGATTGATGACGACGATCGGGTCGAGTGTGGCCCCGACGACGGCGCGAAAGAGCGCGTCACGGCTCGGCATGCCGCCGTCCGATGCAACAACGGGAAAAAGGTCGCTGTTCGGCAGCAGCGCGGCGGTAGGAGCGCCGCGCAGGTGGCAAGATCCGCAAACTCTCCCCGCCAGTTGTTGAAAATCTGGCGGACCCGGCGAGATTCGAACTCACGACCTCTGCCTTCGGAGGGCAGCGCTCTATCCAGCTGAGCTACGGGTCCCGGTGACGATGCTGCTTACCGCCCCCCGGCGGCCGACGCAAGCGGCATCGCCCTGTGCGCCAGCGCCGGTGCGGCGCCGGGCGGCGGCCACACGCGCGCGTCCTCGGCGCGATCGGCGTACGACGGCAGCGCCGAACCGCGATCGAAGATCCAGCTCGCCACATCGCGGGCGACGATGGCGCCGTCGAGGTCACGGAACAACAGATGGTAGCCATGCGGGTAATAAGCCAGCGTGTCGCGCGCGCGCGCCGCCTGGGTCAGATGCGCGGTGAAATCGCGGATCGCGATCTTCGGCACGATCTGGTCGTTCGCGCCATACATCAGCAGCATCGGCGCCGCGAGCCGCGGTGCGGCGGAAAGCGCGTCGTCCATCAGATCGACGAGGCCGTAGATCGTATCGACGCGCGCCCCTTTCTCGACCAGCGGGTCCTTCGCCAAAGCGCGCAACATCGGGATGTTGTCGGATGCGAGAACATGCAGCCCGCGGCCGGTCAGCACCATATCGGGAACCAGCCGCGCCGCGATGAACAGCGCCGCCCGCGGCCAAAAATCCATCGTCGCGCGCCCCCAGACCGCCGGCGCACCCAGGATGACGCCGTCGGCGTCGGCCCGCGGCACGACGCCGCCCGGGCCGGGAATAACGCCCTTTTCGGCGCCGCTCATCGCCAGGATCGCGACCGCTCCGCCCATGCTCTCGCCGGCAATGTAGAGCGGCGTGTCTGGATACATCCGCCGCAGGATGCGGTCGGCGACGATCGCATCCACGACAAGCTGTCCTTCGCCGGCCCACAAGCCGCGGTCAGGGGCGGCGCCGAAGCCGCGCTGGTCATAGGCGTAGGTGGCGATGCCGTAATTCGCCCAGCGTTTTGCCGGGATCGCAAAACCGTGGCTGTAATCGCCGAACCCGTGCAGCGCCAGAATCACCGCCCTGACCGGTCCGCGCGGCAGCCATTTGCGCAGCGGCAGGCGGGCGCCGTCGGCGGCGATAAAGGCATCATCGGTGAAATGCGCCGGCACCTGCGGCGCCGGCAATGGCCGCCGCGGCGCGAACGCCGCAAGCTGCACGCCGACATCGCCCGGCGGGCCGCACGTCGACAGCAGCAGGACCAGCGGCGCCAACAGCGCCAGCGGCACCATGACGGCAATGCGCCACCGGCGCGGCTGCCGTGGCGCGCGCCGCCGGCCGGCATTAGCGGGGGAGCGCATCATTGCGTGTTTCCGGCCGAGGCGTATCATCGCGGCCGCTCCGCGGTCAACTGACCGGCGGCCGCATCGGCCGCGCCCACTTTCGTTCCGGACAGAGAATGCCCATTTTCGAGACGCTCGAGACCGATCAGATGATCGTGGCCTGCAACGGCGGCGGCGGCCCGCTCGGCCATCCGCGGGTCTATTTGAACCTGGCGCCGCTCGGCCAGATCGAGTGCCCGTATTGTTCGCGCCTCTTCGTCAACCCGGCAGTCAGGCGGGCCGGCGGCGTCGCGGCCGAGGCGGGTGTCGCGATGCCGTCGAGCGAGGGGCCGGGCCAGGAACATCTCGACGAGAGCCCGGCGCCGCGGCAAGTCGGCGATATCGCTGCGGGAGGCGAAAATGGATGACATCGTCGGCGCCGTCGTTGCCGAGCGCCCGCTAGCGGCCGAGACGCCGCCTTCCGCGGCCCCGCACCACGTTTTCCTGATCGACGGGTCGGGTTTCATTTTCCGCGCCTATTTCGCTCGCGCGAAGGACCCGAAAGCGGAGCGGTTTCAGCGCAAGTCGGACGGCATGGCGACCGAAGTCGTGATGATCTTCAGCAACATGCTGGACAAATACCTGCGCGAGACCGACGCCGACCACATCGCGGTGATTTTCGACGCGTCCGGCCGCAGCTTCCGCAACCAGATCTACGACCAGTACAAGGCGAACCGCCGAGAGATGCCCGACGACCTTGCGCCGCAACTGGAGCATGTGCGGCGTGCGGCCGATGCATTCGGCGTGTGCCACATCGAAATGGAGAACTTCGAGGCCGACGACCTGATCGCGACATACGCGCGACACGCCGTCGAGGCCGGCGCCAATGTCACGATCCTGTCCTCCGACAAAGACATGATGCAGCTCGTGCAGGACGGGCGGGTCATGATGCGCGACCCGATGACCGACCGCCCGATCGGCGAGGCCGAGGTACGCGAGAAGTTTGGCGTCGGGCCGGACAAGGTCATCGAGGTCCAGGCGCTGTGCGGCGATTCGACCGACAATGTGCCGGGCGTGCCCGGCATCGGCGTCAAGACCGCGGCTGAATTGATCAACACTTACGGCGACCTCGAAACCCTGCTCGCCCATGCGAGCGAGATCAAGCAGCCGAAACGGCGCGAGGCGTTGATCGAAAACGAGGCCAAGGCGCGGCTGTCGAAAGAACTGGTCAGGCTCGACGATAACGTCCCGTTGCCCTGCCCGCTCCCGGACCTGCGGGTCAAGCCATACGACACCGGCAAGCTGTTTACGTTTCTCGACGAGATGGAATTGCGCGCTCTGAAGTCGCGCATTGAGAAGCGCCTGGCGATCGCAGCGCCTGTTGCTGCCACGGGGCCGAGCGAGCCGGCTATTCCCGAAGTGCCGCCATTCTCGGCCCCGCATGCCTACGGCGTCGTCGATACGGCGGACGGCCTCGACCATTGGATCGAGGCGGCGATGCAGGCCGGTGAGGTCGCAATCTGGCCGGCGCCGAGCGCGGTCGCCGGCAGCCGGCCGGAATTCTGCGGCCTTGCGCTGGCAACGGGGCCGGGCCGCGCCGCCTATGTCCCGTTCGGCCACCGCGCCGCGGGGCTGCTCGACGAACCCGCCGGCACCCTGACCCGCGATATCGCGTTGGCGCATCTGCAGCGGCTGTTCGAGGATCGGGGTACGCTGAAGATCGGCCACGACATGAAGGCCGCGGCGCATCTGCTGCTGCGGCACGGCATCGCGCTGCATGCCCATGACTGCACGATGCTGATGTCCTACGTGCTCGACGGCGGACAGGAAGACCACGACCTTGAAGCCTTGACGCAGCGCACGCTGAGCCACGCGCTGACCCCGGCGAAGGAGATCCTTGGCACCGGCAAGAGCCTCATCTGCTATGCCGAGGTCGCGACGCAGGCAGCGCGCGATTTTGCCTGCGAGCGCGCCGACGCGGCCTTGCGCCTGCACATGATCCTGAAGGCGCGGCTCGTCGCAGAACACATGACGGCGTTCTATGAGACGATCGAGCGGCCGCTCGCGCCGGTCGTCGCGGCGATGGAAGACGCCGGGGTCAAGGTCGATCGCCAGGCGCTGGCCGAATTGTCGCTGGATTTCGCGCACCGTATCGGCGAACTCGAGCAGGCCATCTGGCGCGATGTCGGCAGCGAATTCAACATAGGTTCGCCGAAGCAATTGGGCGAGGTGCTGTTTGAGAAGCTGCAATTGCCCGGCGGCAAGAAGGGCAAGACGGGCGCCTACGGCACCGATGCCGGCATTCTCGAAACGCTGGCGCCGCTGCATCCGGTGCCGGCGCAGGTCTTGGAATGGCGGCAGCTCACCAAGCTCAAATCGACCTATGCCGACGCGCTCGGCGACGAGATCGACGGCCAGACCGGCCGGGTACACACGACATTTGCGCTGGCTGCGACGGCGACCGGGCGGCTCTCCTCGTCCGAACCCAACATCCAGAACATCCCGATCCGTACCGAAGAGGGGCGCAAGATCCGCCGCGCCTTCGTCGCCGAGAAGGGACACCTGCTGCTGTCGGCCGATTACAGCCAGATCGAACTGCGCCTCGCCGCGCATGTCGGCGATGTCGTCGAATTGAAGCGGGCGTTTCAGGAGGGCAAGGACATCCACGCGCTGACCGCCAGCGAAGTCTTCGGCGTGCCGCTCGACCGCATGGACCCGCTGACCCGGCGGCGCGCCAAGGCGATCAATTTCGGCATCATCTACGGCATCAGCGCGTTCGGGCTCGGCAACCAGATCGGCGTGCCGCAGGGCGAAGCGGCGGCCTATATCCGCGCTTATTTCGACCGTTTTCCGGCAATCCGCGCCTATATGGAGCGGATCAAGGCCGACGCCCGGCGCACCGGCTATGTCGAGACGATCTTCGGCCGCAAATGCTTCATTCCCGGCATCCGCGACGCGAACCCGGCGCGGCGCGCCGGCGCCGAGCGGCAGGCGATCAATGCGCCGCTGCAAGGCTCGGCCGCCGACATCATCAGGCGGGCGATGCACCGCCTGCCGGCAGCACTGGAGAAGGCCGGGGTCAAGGCCCGCATGCTGCTGCAGGTGCATGACGAGCTGTTGTTCGAGACGGCCGAGAACGATGTCGAGGCCACCGCCGCGCTCGTCAAGGCGGTCATGGAAGGTGCCTGCGCGCCGCGCTGTGAACTCTCGGTGCCGCTCGTCGTCGAGACCGGCTGGGCCCAGAGCTGGGACCAGGCGCATTAAGCTCGCCTGCCGGTCAAGCCTGCGGCGCTAATCCGGCTCGCGCTCGTTCCGCGACAGGCGGATCTGGCGCAGCACGTCGCGCACCCCGCGGGCGGTGCGCAGTTTGCGGCCGATATCCGGCGCGAGGCGCAGATCGCCGGCCGCGTCGAGCCAGCCAGCCTCGGTATCGGGCGGCAATTCGCGCATGACCTCGGCGAAGGCGCGGAAGATCGCCTCGACATCCTTCGCTTCGAGCCGTCGCTCCGTGGCCACGCCGTCCGCCTCCGTTCGACCTTGCCGGCCCAAGCAAGACACTAGCGCAGAACAGCGTGCGACGGCGACGACTCCCTGTCGGTATACGCGCCGGCCGGCCGCGCCTAGAATGCCCACCGGGAGCGCCTGTGCGATCGTCAGAAGGGGAGCGGGATGGCTGCGCCGCGCATCGATCCGGTCGTCACCGACGACAGCGTGCCGCCCCGCACCGATGTCGTCGTCATCGGCGGCGGCATCATCGGCACCAGCGCCGCGCTGACGCTGGCCGAGCGCGGCGTCTCGGTGGCGCTCGTCGAAAAGGGCCGCATCGCCGGCGAGCAGTCGAGCCGCAACTGGGGCTGGTGCCGCAAGATGGCGCGCGATCCGCGCGAATTACCGCTGATCATCGAAAGCCTCAGATTATGGCAGGGCATGAACGCGCGGGTTGAGGCCGAAACCGGCTTTCGCACCTGCGGCATCATGTATCTTGCCGACAGCGACGCGGAACTGGCGCAACTCGCCGCCTGGCTCGAGGACGCCCGCGCATACCAGCTCGATACGCGCCTTGTGGGCGGCACCGAAGTGGCGGGCCTGTTGCCCGGATCGGCGAAATCCTGGGCCGGCGCGCTCTATACGCCGAGCGATGGCAAGGCCGAGCCGCAGAAGGCGGCGCCGGCGATCGCCGCGGCGGCGCGGCGGCGTGGCGCAGTGGTTGTCGATGGGTGCGCGGCGCGCGGCATCGAAACTGCCGGCGGACGGGTTGCCGCGATCGTCACCGAACAGGGCCGCATCGCCTGCCAGTCCGTCATCCTGGCCGGCGGCGCCTGGTCCAGGCTGTTCTGCGGCAATCTCGGCGTTGATCTGCCGCAGCTGAAAGTGCTGGGCTCGGTCATGCGCACCGAGAAGCTCGACGGCGGACCGGAGATTTCCGCCTCCGGCGACCTCTTCGGGTATCGCAAGCGCATGGACGGCGGCTATACGATCGCGACACTGGGCGTGCGCACGATCGATCTGGTGCCGGACGGTTTTCGGCTGCTGCCGCAATACCTGCCGAGCATCCGACTGCACTGGAAGAAATTGCGCTTTCGGCTGGGGCGTCCGTTTGTCGAGGAATGGCGGCGGCCGCGCCGCTGGGCGCTCGACGAGGCGTCGCCGTTCGAGGCCACCCGCGTGCTGGATCCGGCCGCCGATCCCTATGTGCTGGAACGCGCCCGCGCCTCGATGGCCAGGGCTTTTCCAGCGTTCCGCGACATCCGGGTGGCCGATAGCTGGGGCGGCATGATCGACGTGATGCCCGACGCAATCCCGGTCATCTCGGCGGTCGATACGGTGCCCGGGTTCTTCATCGCGACCGGGTTTTCCGGGCATGGCTTCGGGATCGGTCCGGCGGCGGGCCGCCTGGCCGCGGATCTGGCGAGCGGCGCGCCGCCGCTCGTCGATCCCGCACCGTTCCGCCTGTCGCGCTTCGCCGACGGCTCTCGGCCGCGGCCGCACCCGATCGCCAGTTGACACCGGCGGATGCAGCGACCGGCAGTGCCGGCCGCCGCATCGCGTCAGCCTCAGTACGGGCGATAATAATAAGCCGGCCCATAATAATATGCCGGCGCCGGGTAGTAATAATAACCGTACGGATACGCGTAATACGGATGCGCCGCCACACCGACCGCCGCGCCGAGCGCGAACGCACCGAGACCGAGGCCGATCGCCGGGCCGGCCCCCCAATGGGCGGCGGCGGGCTGCGGCGTTGCCGCGAGCGCGATCGCACCGACGAGCGCTCCGGCCAATGCAAAGCCGCGTCCGGTCTTGCCGATGATGTTGTTGTCCGACATTTTGATCTCTCCTTCCAACCTCTGCGGCGATTGCCGCGTCGTCGCCGGCCTCTGGCGCCGGATCCCGCCGATCGGCCCGGAAAGTGTCGTCAGGCTCCGGTCGATCGCGTGCCGGGACCATATCGCGGCGGCGGCGGATCGCCTGTGAACTGCGCCACAGTTTTTCGGAAAATTTCCGTCAAATGGCGGGCACACCGGCGGCATACAGCACGCGGCTTCCCGCCCGCACCCTTACCGGCGCGGCGTCAGCCGGCCGAGAGCTTCTGGCGCAATTCCGCAAGCAGGCCGGCGACACCGCCGCTGCGCTCGATCACCGAAGCAAACTCATCGCGCTCGGTGACTGCCATGCTGACGCCGCCGACATAGACATCAGTGATCTTGTAGCCGGCCGGCGTCGCAAGCAGATACCAATCGACGGAAATCGGTTGACCGTTCTGCTGGACGATCTGGCTGGTCACGACGGTCTCGCCGTTATCCGGGCGAGCGCCCAGCACGCGAAACGGCTCCCCGGCGTATTGCCCGAGACGAGCGCTGTAGGCCCGCACGATGTACTCCTGGAAGAGCCGGAGGAACTCCTGCTGTTCATCCGGGCTCGCCGTCCGCCAATAGCGCCCCAGCACGAAGCGGCCGATCTCGGGCAGGTCGAAATCGTCGCGGAACAGTTCGCGGAAGCGCGCCAGCCGCTGCGCCTCCGGCACGCCCGGGCCCAATACCTGGATCGCCTCGTTGCCGAGGGAGCTGATAACGGCCTGCGCGCTCTGCGCTGCCGCGCCGCGCGGCAGCATGGTCAGCAGCGCCGCGGCGACGAAGGCGGCTGGAAGAGCAAAGCGTCTGATCATGGCACCGGGTTCTCGCGGCAGTGGCGGGCTGCGCCGTCAAGTAGGATATGCCGGATGCCGGGTGCTAATCCCCACCCGTCACCGGCGACGGGTTCGGCAGGTTCGAATTCTCGTGGCGGATCTCGGCGGCGCGGCGCTGCCAATAGAGCGAGCGGATGGTCGCATAGTAGTCGAGCGAGGTCTTCTCGATGTCCTCGAGGCTGTCGAGATTGCGCGACATCGTGTCGATGCCGGCAACGGCCTCGCGCACCACCGCCGCCCACAGATAGCCGTGCTGGCTGGCGACGTAGTCGCCGGGATCGCCGAAACTGTCGGCCACCTGCCCGACAAGCTGTCGCGGGTTGGCGGGACCGAGCACCGGGACGACAAGGTAAGGCCCCGAATACACGCCCCAGGTCGCGAGCGTGATGCCGAAATCATTGGTGTGGTAGGGGATGCCCATCAGGCTGGCGACATCGAACATGCCTCCCACCCCGAAGGTCGTATTGACCAGGAGGCGTCCGAACGTGTTGCTGGCCAGGTCGGGGCGTCCCTGCAGCACGTCGTTGGCGAAAATGTCCGGGCCGTTAAGATTCTGGAGAAAATTGTGCACCGATTTGCGCACCGGCGGCGGCAGCACGGTGCGGTAGCCCTTGGCAACGGGGAACATCACGTCGTGATAAAACGCGTTGTTGAACCGGAAGACGGCGCGATTGGTCTCCTCGAACGGGTCGCTGCCGGACTGGTCGAGGAGTTGCGGTTGCGGCCCGCCGCCGGTTGCCGGGGCGGCGCAACCCGCCATGCTGAAGGCGGCGACCAGGAGCGCAGGCAACATCAGCGGCAAAATGCGAGAATGCATCAGCGAGCCTCGAAGGATCGTCTGCCGCGCGATGGCGGCGCGGGATAATGACGAAAAACGCGCAATCTCGGCAAGCGATCCTTGCCGACGGGCTGATTTAACCGCAGGCAATACCGGCGCGAGCCGCGCACATGCGATTGGCCCTTGACGACATAAAGATATGTTTATATGTTTAGGCATGAGGCATGACATCGCGACCGCCGCTTCACTCGACGAATTGCTCGCTGTCTTGCGCGCCGTCGCCGAGCCGTCCCGGCTGCGTCTCCTCGTGCTGTGCGCCGGCGGCGAATTGACGGTCAGCGAACTGGCCCAGATCCTCGCCCAGAGCCAGCCGCGCGTGTCGCGCCATCTGAAGCTGTTGTGCGAAGCCGGTTTGCTGGACCGCTTTCGCGAGGGGAGCTGGGTTTTCTACCGGCTCAGCGCCGGCAGCGCGGCGGCGGCGCTGTCGCGCCATCTCGTTGCCGCCTGCGACGAATCGGACGAGACGATCGCGCTCGACCTGCAGCGGTTGGCGGCGATCAAGCGCCAGCGCGCCGAATCGGCGGCCGCGTATTTCGGGAACAATGCCGCGCGATGGCACCGGATCCGCTCGCTCTATGTCGACGAGCGCGAGGTCGAGGCGGCGCTGGTCGAGATCGTCGCCGGTGCGGCGCCCCGCGACCTGCTGGATATCGGCACCGGCACCGGGCGGATGCTCGAAATACTGGCGCCGCATGTCGGCAATGCGCTCGGTATCGACCAATCGCGCGAGATGCTCGCCGTCGCCCGCGTCAATCTCGAACGCGCCGGGCTTGCCAACAGCATGGTTCGTCTTGGCGACATGTATCAGCTGCCGCTCGCCGACGCCTCGTTTAATGCGGTCGTCATTCATCAGGTGTTGCATTACGCCGATCGGCCGGCCGAGGCGATTGCCGAGGCGGCGCGGGTCCTGCGCCCCGACGGCGTTCTGCTCATTGTCGACTTTGCGCCGCACGGCCTCGAATTTCTGCGCGACGAGCAGGCGCACCGCCGCCTTGGTTTTGCCGATGCAGATGTCGCGCAATGGTGTCTCGCCGCCGGCCTTATCCCGGCCGCGCCGCGCCGCTTGCCGGGCGATCCGCTGACCGTCGTGATCTGGGCGGCGCAGCGACCGGCGCCGTCCGACGGCCGTCTCGCAGCGCCGGGCCGGGCGGTCTCCAGCGGAGCCGCCGGCGCCGTCGAGCGAGTCCTGCCGCGATGAACTCCCTATCCTCGGGGACCGCGGCGCGCGGCCTGCTCGCCGCCGACCCGGTCAGCGACTTTGACGCCGGCCCGCCGCGCATCTCGTTTGAGTTTTTTCCGCCGAAGACGCCCGACATGGAGGAGCGGCTATGGGCCGCGATCAGGCGGCTGGAGCCGCTGCGGCCCCGCTTTGTGTCGGTGACCTACGGTGCCGGCGGCTCGACGCGCGAGCGCACGCATGCGACAGTACGGCGCATCCGCCAGGAAACCGCGCTGGAGCCGGCGGCGCACCTGACCTGCGTCGCCGCCACGCGCGACGAGATCGACGCGGTCGCGCGCGATTATTGGGGCGCCGGAATCCGCCACATCGTCGCGTTGCGCGGCGACCCGCCAAGCGGCATCGGCACCGGCTATGCGCCGCATCCCGAAGGTTACGCCTATGCCGCCGATCTCGTCGCCGGGCTGAAACGCGTCGCCGATTTTGAAATCAGCGTCGCTGCCTATCCGGAAACCCATCCGGCGGCGAAGAGCCCCGGCCACGACCTCGACAATCTGAAGGCCAAGCTCGACGCCGGCGCCAGCCGCGCGATCACGCAATTCTTTTTTGATGCCGACGTGTTTCTCCGGTTCCGCGACCGCGTCAGAGCGGCCGGCATCGAGTGCCCGCTTGTTCCGGGCCTGCTGCCGGTCACCAACTTCGCGCAATTAAAGCGCATGGCGGCGGCCTGCGGCGCCACGATCCCGGCCTGGATGGGCGCGCATTTCGACGGGCTCGACGATGATCCCGACACGCGCCGCCTCGTCGCCGCCTCGTTAACCGCCGAGCAATGCCGCCGGCTGCAGGCTAACGGCGTCGCCGAGTTCCATTTCTACACGCTGAACCGTGCCGACCTCCTCGTCGCGATCTGCCACCTCCTCGGCGTCCGCGCTCCAAAGCCCGTCACCGCTGTCGCCTGAAGGCCGATGACCCATCTTCTCGACTATCTCGCCGACCGGGTATTGCTGTGCGACGGCGCCATGGGGACTCAGGCGCAGGCGCGCAATTTCCGCATCGTCGAGGATTTTCACGGCTACGAGAATTGCACCGAAATCCTGTGCGAGAGCCGGCCGGATTTTGTCCGCGACGTGCATCGCGGCTATCTTGCCGCCGGCGCGGACGCGGTTCAGACCAACAGCTTCGGCGGCTCGCCGATCACATTGGGCGAGTTCGGTATCGCCGAGAAGGCGTTCGACCTCAACCGCCGCTCGGCCGAGCTGGCGCACGAGGCGATTGCCGAGTTCGCGCATGACGGCCGCACCCGCTTTGTGTTCGGCTCGCTCGGGCCGGGCACGCGGCTGCCCTCGCTCGGCCACATCGGTTACCAGGAACTCGAAGACGCATTGACGATCCAGTGCGCCGGGCTCGTCGCCGGCGGCGTCGATGCGATCCTGATCGAGACTTGCCAGGATCCGCTGCAAGTGAAGGCCGCGGTCAACGGCGCCAAGCGGGCGCGCGCCGACGCCGGCAGGTTCGACCTGCCGATCTTCGTGCAGCTGACGGTCGAGACGACCGGCACATTGCTGGTCGGCGCCGACATCGCGGCCGCGGCGACGATCGTGCAGGCGCTCAACGTGCCGGTCATCGGCCTCAACTGCGCGACCGGGCCGCGCGAGATGGCCGAGCACGTCAAATGGCTCGGCGAGAACTGGCCGGGTACGATTTCGGTACAGCCCAATGCCGGCCTGCCCGAATTGATCGGTGGCGAAGCGCGCTATCCGCTCAGCCCGAAGGAACTGGCGCAATGGCTCGAGCGCTTTGTCGTCGAAGACGGCGTCGGCATTATCGGCGGCTGCTGCGGCACCGAGGCCCGCCACATCGCGGCGCTCGACGACATGCTGCGCCGCATCGGCCGGACCCGCCCGAGACCGCTGCCGAAGACCCGCAGAGCCGTCTGGACGCCATCGATCGCCTCGCTATACAGCCAAGTGCCGTTGCGCCAGGAAAACGCCTATTTGTCGATCGGCGAACGCTGCAACGCCAACGGCTCGCGTGCCTTCCGCCGCCTGCAGGAACAGGGCGACTGGGAGGGATGCGTCGAGATGGGGCGCGAGCAGGTCAAGGAAGGCTCGCACACGCTCGATCTGTGCACTGCGTTTGTCGGCCGCGACGAGGTGGCCGAGATGTGCGAAGTCGTCGGCCGCATGCGCGGCGCGGTAAACGCGCCGCTCGTCATCGACTCGACCGAATATCCGGTGCTGGAAGCTGCGCTGAAGCTCTACGGTGGCAAGCCGATCATCAACTCGATCAATTTCGAGGACGGCGAAGAGGCGGCCGACCAGCGGCTGAAACTCGCCCGCCGCTTTGGCGCTGCCGTCATCGCGTTGACGATCGACGAGCAGGGCATGGCGAAGGACGCCGCCGGCAAACTGCGCATCGCCGAGCGGCTCTACGATTTTGCCGTCAATCGGCACGGCCTGCCGCCGTCGGACCTGTTGTTCGACCCCCTGACCTTCACGATCTGCACCGGCAACGAGGACGACCGCAGGCTCGGCATCGAGACGCTCGACGCCATCGCACACATCCGCGAACGGATGCCGGAGTGCCAGATCATTCTCGGCCTTTCCAACATATCCTTCGGCCTCAACCCGCCGGCGCGGCAGCTGCTGAACTCGGTGTTCCTGCAGCACGCGCTCGACCGCGGGCTGACCGGCGCGATCGTGCATTTCTCGAAAATCCTGCCGCTGCACCGCATTCCCGCAGAGGAGGTGCGGATCGCCGAGGATCTGATTTTTGACCGGCGGCGTGACGGCCCGGAGGACCGATACGATCCGCTGCAGGCGATCATCGCGTTGTTCCAAGGGCGCACGGGCGAACAGAGCGAACGGAAGGGTCGGCCCGAAAAGCTCGAAGATCGTCTCGCGCAGCGCATCGTCGACGGCGACCGGCAGGGGCTCGAAGCCGATCTCGCAACGGCGATGCAGAGCTACCGGCCGCTCGACATCATCAACGACATCCTGCTGGCCGGCATGAAGACCGTCGGCGAACTGTTTGGCGCCGGCAAGATGCAGCTTCCCTTCGTGCTGCAATCGGCCGAGACGATGAAGACGGCGGTGCGCCATCTCGAACCGTTCATGGAGCGGGTCGAGGGGCAGGAAAAGGGCACGGTCGTGCTCGCGACCGTGCGCGGCGACGTGCACGACATCGGCAAGAACCTTGTCGATATCATCCTGACCAACAACGGCTACCGCGTCGTCAATCTCGGCATCAAGCAGCCGATCAGTGCGATCCTCGAAGCGGCGAGGGAATACCGCGCGCATGCGATCGGCATGTCGGGCCTCTTGGTCAAATCGACCGTCGTCATGCGCGAGAACCTGGAAGAGATGAGCCGGCAGGGCCTCGACGTCCCGGTCATGCTCGGCGGCGCCGCGCTGACCCGCCGCTATGTCGAGGAGGATTGCGTCAAATCCTACGCCTGCGGCCGCGTCGCCTATGCCCGCGATGCCTTTGACGGCCTTGCCTTGATGGATCGCATCGTCGGCAACGATTTCGATTTCCATCTCGCCGAGGTCCGGCGCAGAAACGCCGGCCGTCCGGTCAACGAGAAGCGCACACTCGGCCGCGCCGGCGCCGAGGTGCGGCCGCAGCGGCCGGTTGATGTCGAGGAAATCCGGCTGCGCCGCGGCGAACTCAACCGCGACGTACGCGTGCCGGTGCCGCCGTTTTGGGGCCCGCAGACGATCGCCCGCGTGCCGGTCAAGGCGATCGTGCCCTATCTCAACGAGCGGATGCTCTACCAGTTTCAGTGGGGCTACCGGAAGGATGGCCGCTCGCTTGCCGAATACAAGGAATGGGCGCGGCGCGAGTTGCGTCCGGTGCTGGCGCGCATCGCCGACATTGCGATCCGCGAGAATATCCTGATGCCGCAGGCGGCCTACGGCTACTGGCGTTGCGCCGCCGAGGGCAACGATGTGATCCTGTTCGCCGAGGATGGCCGGCGCGAGGTGGCGCGCTTTTCGTTCCCACGGCAGGGCAAGGACGGCGGCCTGTGCATCGCCGACTTCTTCCGCGACATCGACGATCCGCAGCGCGACGTGATCGGCCTGCAGGTCGTCACGATGGGGCGGCGCGCGTCGGACGCGGCGCGCGAATGGTTCGCCGATAACCGGTATCAGGATTATCTCTACCTGCACGGGCTGTCGGTCGAGATGGCCGAGGCGTTCGCCGAGTATCTGCACAGGCGCATTCGCGGCGAGTTAGGCTTTGCCGCCGAGGAGGCGCGCGACCATGACGAGATGCTGGCGCAAGGCTACCGGGGCAGCCGTTATTCCTTCGGCTATCCCGCCTGCCCGAACCTCGCCGACCAGCGGCAGTTGCTGGCGTTGCTGCGCGCCGACGAGATCGGCATCACGCTGAGCGAGGAAGACCAGCTCGATCCCGAGCAATCGACTTCTGCGATCGTCGTCCACCACCCGCAAGCAAAATACTTTTCGGTGTGAGGCGCCCGCTTTTGAGGTGTCAGTGAAGGGCGGCGGTAATGCGGCCTTGCCGCTGGTCGTCGATATGGACGGAAGCCTGGTGTGGGCCGACACCTCGCTGCTGTGCGTGATGATGCTCCTCGGGCGCCCGGGGACCTTGCTGCGGGCACTGCTCGACTGGCGTCACGGCCGGGCGCGGGTCAAGCAGAACCTGGCGGCGGCGGCCGCGCTCGATCCCGCGCATCTGCCGTACAATCAGCATCTCGTCACCTACTTGCGCGAGGAGCGCGCGGCCGGCCGCCGGTTGCTGCTGGCGACCGGCGCCGATCAGGCGTTGGCCGTTGCGGTGGCGCGGCATCTCGGCCTGTTCGACGCGGTGCTCGCCTCCGACGGGCAGATCAATCTGACCGGGCGTGCCAAGCTCGCCGCGATCCGCCGGACGATCGGCGGCGAACCGTTCTGCTATGTCGGCAACAGCCGCGCCGACCTCGCAGTCTGGTGCGAGGCGGAGCGCGGCATCTGTGTCAATGTCCGTCCACGCTTGGCGCGCGCCGCCGCGCGGACAACGACAATCGAGCGCACATTCCCGCGTGATGCCGGTCGGCTCCGGCATTGGCTGAGCGCGCTGCAGCCGCGGCGATAGCGCCGAGCGGCAGGCGCTACTCGGCGGCGAGCGGGCGCGCGAGAAACGCCGGCGGCGCGAGCGGCCGGTCGTGCTGCAGCGACGGCACCGAACCGCGTGCCTCGGCGACTTTCGCGGGGTCGATCCGCGCCGTCACAAAGCCGACCTCCTCGCCGCGATCGGCCAAGACGTCGCCCCACGGATCGACGATCAGCGAATGGCCGTAGCTTGTGCGGCCGGCTGGGTGCTCGCCCCATTGCGCGGGCGCGAACACGAAAGCGCCGTTCTCGATCGCCCGCGCCCGCAGCAGCACGTGCCAATGCGCCCGCCCGGTCGGCACCGTGAAGACGGAGGGTACGCTGAGGAAATCGGCGCCGGCCTGCGCCAGGGCGCGATAGAGATGCGGAAACCGCACGTCATAGCAGACACTGAGACCAAGCCGGCCCCATGGCGTCTCGGCGACGACCGTGTCGCGGCCGGGCCGATAGGCGTTGCTTTCGCGGTACGTCTCGCCGTTGGCGAGGTCGATGTCGAACATGTGGATCTTGTCGTAGCGCGCGACGATGCGGCCTGCGGCATCAATCAGAAACGAGCGGTTCGCCAGCCGGCTTTCGCCGGGGTCGGAGCCGGGCTCGCCGGCAGGGTCGATGACGAGCGAGCCGAGCAGGAGCCAGACGCCCAGTTCGCGCGCCAGTGCGCGCATGCCGCCGAGAAACGCGTCGTCCGCCTCGGCCTTGGCTTTGTCGCGGCGCCGGCGGCCGGTTTCAATGAAGTTGCTGGCTTCCGGCGTCATGATGAAATCGGCACCGCGGTCGCGCGCACGCCGAACGAGATCGGCGACGATGCGCAGATTACCGTCGGGGTCGGGGCCGGCGGTATGCTGGATGCAGCCCGCCGTGAACGCGGCGCCGCTCATTCGCCGATTCCCAGTTTCGCATCGAGCAGTTGCGCGCGATCGAGCGCCACGATGTCGTCGCAACCGCCAACATGCTCGCCGTCGATGAAGATCTGCGGCACGCTGGTGCGCCCCTTCGCCCGGCGGACCATCTCGTCGCGCCGGTCCGGCTCTTCCTCGACATCAACGTTCGTATACGGCACCCCCTTTTTGTCAAGCAAGGCGCGGGCGCGCGCGCAATAGGGGCACCACATCGTCGTATAGATCTCGACCTTCGCCATCGTCATCCGTTCTCCGCTGACCCGCGACGTACATATAGCGCGCCACGCGCAACTCGACCGGGCAACGATTTCGCCCCGGCTCTCCCGCTCGAAAGGGGAAGCCGGGGCGGGCCACTCGCGCTTGCGCTGCGCCGCTCAGGCGGCATGCAGCAGGTCGAGATACTCCTCGTAGATCGCCATGTTCTTGCCGAACGAGATCGCCGCCGCCTGGGCGCCGCATACGAGGTGCATCCAGCGCCACTTTTCTGCCGTCGCGTAATACTCCTCGACGACCGACTGGTGGTGCTTGAAGGCGTGCATTTCGGTGAAGTTGTCGTGGCAGACGATCTCGGCGAGCATCGCGATGAACGCCTGCGGATCGTAGCCGTCCTGCATGTAGCGGGTCGCCAGGTTGACGACGTCGCGCACTTCCGGCACGGCGCGCATCAGGCCGAGATTGCTGACCTGCGACCAGTCGGTCGGCGGCTGGTTGTAGATCGACTGCTTGATCGTTTCGAGCAGGTCCTCTTGCGAGCGCGGCGGCAGCGCGGCCACCTTTGCCATGTCGGGTTGCGGCGCCGGCTGCATGCGGCCGGCCGTCGAGCGGATCTCCGGGCCGGTGTGCCAAGTCAACAGCAGCATCAACTTGTTCCTGAGGCTGACGCCGTCGAGCCGGATCAGATAGCGGCGGATATTGATCGTCGTGTGCAGGTGCACATCCATCGGGTTGCCACCCAAGGAGCGCATGAACAGTGCCGCCGCGCCGATCGACAAGGCCGCGCCGGCGCCCTCGATCGACAGCCCGTCGGCCAACGCCTGGGCGACCAGCTTCGGGATCTCGGCGAACACATCGACCCGGCCGATCTCTTCGCCGAGTGCGCCGATCGTTTCCGTCTCGTCATCCCCCGAGCGCTGCCGCAATACGCGCTTCAGCAACTGGTGCTCCTCGATCAAGGCCTCGATCGCCGGCAGCGGCGACGGCGCCGGGTTGTTCGGCGCGACCGGATTGCGCGTCACATAACGCACCGCCGGCCGCATGACGGTCGGCAGGTACTGCTTGCCGAGCACCCCGGTTTCAAACGCGCGCCACAGCGTTGACGGGAACATAAAGTAATGGTCATCGTGGAAGTTCTTTGGCAATGCCGCCGTCAGCAGCAGGTCGAACGCCTCGATCTGCGGCGTGTTCTGCCACAGCCACTGGAAGATGTGGTCCGACTGGTTCCACTCGCCGCGATCGACCGCCGAGAGGAAGGCTTTCTTCGCCCCCTCGACGCCGCCGGGGTTCAATGGCGCGAACTCGGGCAGCGCATACGGCCCCATCGCCGGATGGTTGATGTGCTTGTTGACCAGCGCGACGTGCTGCAGCACGGGGACAAATTTTTCTTCGCCATCCAGCCGCTCGACCAGCTTTGTCACGGCATAGAGGCCGGCGAGCGGATGCAGCGGTCCGCCGTGATGGCCCGGCGGCATATCGGTCGAGCGCGTGACTGCCAATGCCGAAGCGGTCAGCATCGTCTGCGTCGGCACGCCGGCGCGCAGTTTTTCGAGTGTCTTGTCGACGATCTCGGCCGGCGCCGTATCCTCGATGAATTGCACCAGCGGTTCGATCCCATCGTCATATTTCACGCGTTGCGGCATCGGCATCGTCATTCTCCTTCTCGTCCGCCGGTTTCGGATATTTCGAAAGATAACGCTCTAGCGGTTCGCGTGCCACCAGGTGTTGCGCAGTACCCGGCCGGGCAACGCGCCGGTGTGGCGGCCTTCATCCATCAGTACCTCGCCATTGACGATCGTCTGGTGCACCCCCTCCGCCGGTTCCTTGATGCGCCAGCCGCCGGCCGGGAAGTCGTGCACGACCGTCTCCTTGCCGCAATTGACTGTCGCCGGGTCGAAGATGGCGATGTCGGCGGCGAGGCCTGGGCGCAGCAGGCCGCGGTCGTAGAGGCCGAAAGTCGATGCGGAATCGAAGGTCAGGCGCCGCACCGCCTGTTCGAGGCTCATGACCCGCTTCTCGCGCACCCATTCGCCGAGCAGCTTCGTCAGGTAGCCGTAGCCGCCGTGGAACTGCACGTGCGCGCCGCCGTCGCCGAGACCGATGACGGCGTTTGGATGCGTGAGAATTTTTGACAGCGCTTCGTCGTCGATATTGTTCTCGGCGAGCAGGAAGCGGGTTTCGAGCCCTTCTTCGACGACGAGGTCGAGGAACGCGTCGATGACGCGTTTGCCCTGCTTGTCGGCGATCTGGCCGATCGTCTTGAAGCGCATCCACTCGTTCTGCGGCAGTTTCGGCTCGTTGACCCACATGTAGTTCCACCAGATCTTCGAGAAGCCGACCGCACTGTCCGGCTTGTTGACCACCGCCTCGTCGTGCAGCTTTTCGCGGATTTCCGGGTCGGCGTAGAGCCGCAGTTTCTCCGCATCCGCCAGCAACAGAATCGGGTGCCAAGTCTTGAGGCCGCGGAACACCTGGCAGTTCTTCATCGTGAAGTCCTGCGTGATGCGGTTCGGCGTGCACATCGGATAGGCGCGGATGCCCAAGGCGGCGGTCTCTTCGACCCGTGCCATGTGCGTCTTCCACTCGTCGGGCCGGCGCGCGTTCTGCATCAACGAATTGTAGACGACGGTACGTCCCGTTGCCGCGGCGAGCCGGCGGATCATGCCGTCCTTCAATTCGACATACTGGCCGCCGCCGGCCTGGATCGTGCCGGTGCCGAGTTCGCGCAACACGTCACCCAGCGCGAAGATCTCCGCCTCGTCGGCCCACAGCGCCGGGATTGGCACGCCCTGCGGGTCGTAATGGCCTTTTTCACGCGAGATCGACAGGCCGAGCGCGCCGGCCTTCAGCCCGTCGCGCACGATTTCCTGCATCGCCGCGATCTGCCCGGCGCTGGCGCCGGGCTTCTGGCAGTCGTCGCCCATTACGTAGTGGCGCACCGCCGTATGGCCGATCATGTTGCCGATATTGATGCCGAGGTGGTTGTCGAGGCGCTCCATGTATTGTGGGATCGATTCCCAGTCGAACTCGATCGTCCGCAATATGTCCATCGGGATCGCTTCGACATACGAGAGGAATTCGGCAAGGCGCTCCTCGGTGCCCTTGCGAACCGGCGCCAGCGACAAGGAGCAGTTGCCGAAGATGACCGTCGTTGCGCCATGCTCGGGCGAGAACGTGCAGAGCGGGTCCCAGGTGACCTGGGCGTCGTAATGGCAGTGGTTGTCGATAAAGCCGGGCGCGACGGCGCGGCCCTCGGCGTCGATCGTCCTGGTCGCGACGCCCGACAATTTGCCGATCTCGCCGATCCTGCCGTCCTTGACGCCGACATCGCCGCGGAACGCGGGCATTCCCGAGCCATCGACGACAAGGCCATTCTTGATCAGGAGATCGTAAGCCATGCGCGCGCTCCTCGCCCCGTTCGCCGTCGAGGCAAGCACTCTAACACGCGATTCCACCGGCGAAGTGCGCTTATGCGACATGGAGCGGGACGAAGCCATGCAGAAATGACGGGAACTGCGCCGCGACCCCGGCGAAAACGCTATGATCGGCAATGCTTGTGGCCCACCCCAGCGAATTGCGTGCGCAGGTGCCGGCCGGCACGCGCCTGTTGGGCCTCGATGTCGGCACAAAGACGATCGGCACCGCCCTCAGCGACACCCGGCTCGTCATCGCCAGCCCGCTCGCAACGCTTCGCCGCCGCGGCCGCTGGCGCGATGATGCGGCCGAACTGCTCGCGTTGATCGACCGCCACGGCATCGGCGGCCTCGTCGTCGGCCTGCCGCTGACGCTGGCCGGCGGCGACGGCCCGCGCACCCAATCGGTGCGGCAATTTGCCCGCAACCTGTTGGCGTTGCGCGACCTGCCGGCAGCGTTCTGGGACGAGCGGCTGTCGACGGCCGCGGTGACGCGCGGAATGATCGCCGCCGACATGACCCGGAAACGCCGCGCCGAAATCGTCGACCGCGTCGCCGCCGCCTACATCCTGCAAGGCTGCCTCGACGCGATCGGCTATGCCGGATGATGGCGGCGTGACCCTGGCGTTGCGCCTCCTCGGTCTGGCGTTCGGCGCCGGCGTCGTCGCCTGGCTCGTCGCGCATGCTGATAGCGAGGCGCTGCTCGCCGCCTTTGCGCATGTCGGCTGGGGGTTCTTGGCGATCCTGGCGGCGCGGGCGGCGACGGTCGTCATCGACGCCGGCGCCTGGAGCTTGCTTCTGCCGCGCGGCGAACGGCCGCGCTTTGCCGTCATCGTGCCGCTGCGCTGGATCGGCGAGGCGATCAACACGACGCTGCCGGTGGCGCAGGTCGGTGGCGATGTCGTGCGCGCACGGCTGCTGCAGCGGCGGCTGCCCCTGCCGGCGCGCGGCGCCGCCACGGTCGCGGTCGATTTCGCGCTGAGCCTGTTCGCGCAGATCCTGTTTACGGCGCTGGGCCTGGTGCTGCTGGCCTGGTTCGGCGAGCGGTCGGGCTGGTGGTGGGCGGCCGCCGCTGCCGCGATGGCAGTGCTGTTCGCGCTCCTGTGCCGCGAGTTGTTGGCCCGCCGCCGCCTGCTCCGCCTCGCGCAACGCTGGGCGGCGCGGGTCGGGCGGGACCGGCTCGGCGCCAGGCTGCAGGCGTTCGACGGCGCGCTTGGTTTGATCGCGCAAAGCCGCGCGGTGCTGCTGACGGCATTGTGCCTGCATATTGCGAGCTTCCTCGCACATGCCGCCGAAGTGTGGCTGACGCTTTACCTGATGGCCGCCGCCACCGGGTTCGCGCAGGCGGTGCTGCTCGAAAGTCTGAGCCTAACCGCGCGCAGCGCCGCGTTCCTGATCCCGAGCGGCTGGGGCGCGCAGGAGGCGACGCTCGTCGCTCTCGCGGCCGTCGCCGGGCTGTCGCCGGACACCGCGCTGGCGCTGGGCCTCATCAAACGGGCGCGCGAATTCGCGATCGGGGTGCCGGGCCTCTGCGCCTGGGGCATTGCCGAGCGCCGCCCGGTGAGCCGCCAGCCAGCCGCCAATGTCACGATAGACCTCGGCTGAGGGCGCATAATCGATCCGCGGATGCCGGATCGGCAGCCAGCGAAACCGTTCGCGAAACAAGCGGCCAGCGTGCGGCGGCGCCCCGTATTCATGCGCCGGCAGCGGACGGCAGCATTCCTGGGCAACCCCGATGTGGCGCAGGTTGCCGCGCTCGGAGCGATAGCAGGCGAGCGCCCGCCGTTTCAGCCTGGCCTCGTCCGGCGTCAGCGCAATCAGCAGTTCGCCGCCGCGCAGATCGGCAAAACGGTTGGCCCCGACGCGGCCGCCGGCGAAATTATATGCAGCGAATTCCCATACCGGCAGGCGATCGGCGAAGGTCGCGGCCACCGCATTGGCCGCGTCATGATCCTGGTGGCCGCCCTCGAATGCCGGCAGCCAAAGCGCATCGGGCCGGCACTCGGCGATTGCTGCGGCGACCGCCTCGGCGGCACCGTCGAGATCGTGGCGCAGCCGGCGCGACGGTCCGCCGCGAAAGCCGACCGTCTCCAGCCCGAAGAGCGCCGCCGCGGCGAGTGCCTCCCGATACCGACGCGCGGACCGCGTCGGACGCTTCGAGCGCCGCCACGGAAGCGGCGCCGCCGCTTCCGGCACGCCGCTCGTCAGATAGAGAACGAAGACCTGCGCGCCGGCGACGCGGGCGCGCTGCGCGCTGATGCCGCAGGCGACGATTTCGTCGTCGGGGTGCGGCGCGAGTATCAGGATGCGGCGGGCAGCGCTCAGCATTGCCGCCGTCCGGCGGCGTGCTGCCAGACCGGCAGCAAATCCTGTTCGAGGACCTCGCGCCACGTCGGTACGCGCGCCTCGACATAGGCGCGCGCCGCCCGGCCCAGCGCGGCCCGGCGCTCGGGCTGGGCGGCCAGTTCGACGATCGCGGCGGCCCACGCCGCCGGGTCGTCGCCCGGCAGCACGCGCAGCCCGGCGCAGTCGGCCATGCGGGTTGCGACGCCGCTGCCGGCGGCTAGCAATGCCGGCAGCCCCGCGGCCAGCGCCTCGACGGCGGCGTTGCCCGATTCGTCGATCATCGACGGGAACAGAAACAGATCAGCCGAGGCATAGGCGCGCGCCAGTTCGTCCTGCGGCAGCGACCCGAGGCAGGTCAGCGACTGGCCGAGCGCCGCTGCCAGCGCCGGCCCCTCGCCGCCGTCGCCGGCGCAGACGAGATGCACCGGCGCGCCGGCCCGCCGCGCCGCGGCGATCGCCGGCGCCAGCAGCGGCACGTTCTTGTGGGCGTCGAGCTTGCCGGCGTAGAGCGCGATGAGCTGCCCCGCCGGCAGCGAACACCGCTGCTCAAACCAGGGGCGATCGCGCCGGCACGGCGAGAAACGCTCGCGGTCGAGGCCGCGGCGCAACGCGATGCCGCAATGCCGATACCCCTGCGCCAAGCCGGCCGGCGCGGCGTAGCTACCCATCGCCGATGTAACCGAGGCAAGATGCCGCGCCAGGCGGCGCTCCAACACGAAGCGCACCCAGTGCGGCATGCGGAGCACGTCCTTCGCGACATGGCCGGCAACACCTGTGCCGAGGGTGCGGTCGATCAGCCTGCCGGTCGCGATGCGGGCATATTCCGGCGTGTTCGTGTGGATCGAGCTGACGACGGGAACGCCGTGCCGGCGGGCAAACCGCATCGCCGTGCGGGCATAGCAGAAGAACGCATCGGTCGTGTGGATGACGTTGTAGCCCGTCAGCGCGCGCGCCAACATCGGATGCCGGCGCGCCAGATCGGTGTGGTCGGGCATGTCGGGCACGAATCGCGCGCTGCTGAGCACCGGCGGCAGCAGTCTGTATCGCACCGACGGCGACAGCGTGATCTCGCCGGGCTCGCCGCCTTGAAAATGCACGGTAAGGTCGAGACGGTCGGGATGGTCGACCGCCGCTTCGGCGAGGCGTTGCCAGCACTTCACATGGCCGCCGGCGCCGGGCGTCAACGGCAGATCGACGAGGACGCCGACCCTGAGCGCGGGCGCGGGCGCCGCGCGCGCGCTTTCCTGCCCCGTTTCGTGCACTGCCGCCGCCGGCTCATCCGCCGCCATGGCTATCGTCCGCACCGCCCTAAAGCCATTGGTTGATTACACAAAAACAGGGCGCTACGCATCCGCGAGGTGCGCACGGGCTAGGCAGCGACAGGCGGCTGCGTTAGTGTCGCGCCGCTCCGCCGTGGCGCGGTTCGGCCGCGCTCCATCCCGAGGAGGCACCGGATGATCGATCTGCATTACTGGCCGACCCCGAACGGCAAGAAGGTCACGATCCTGCTCGAAGAATGCAGCCTCGAATACAAGATCGTCCCCTGCAACATCCAGCGCGGCGATCAGTTTACGCCTGAGTTTCTGGCGATGAACCCCAACCACCGCATGCCGGTCATGGTCGACCATGATCCGAAAGGCGGCGGCGCGCCGATCGTCGTCTTCGAATCGGGCGCGATCATGATGTACATCGCCGAGAAGGCCGGCCGCTTCTGGCCGCAGGATCTGCGGGGCAAATACGCGGTGACCGAATGGGTCATCTGGCAGATGGCGAACCAGGGGCCAAAGCTCGGCGAATGCGGCCATTTCCGCCGCGCCGGCCCGGAGGCGGGCGATCTTACCTACGCGGTCCGCCGCTTCACCGACGAAGCCAACCGGCTCTACGGCGTCCTCAACAACCGGCTATACAAGAGCCGTTATGTCGCGGGCGACGAATACACGATCGCCGACATGATCTGCTATCCGTGGACCGTCAATTGGCAGGCGCAAGGCCAGGACATCGGCGAGTTCAAGCATTTCAAGCGCTGGTTTGACGAGATCTCGGCGCGCCCGGCGGTGCAGCGCGGCATGGCGGCCGGCACCAACCTGCCGCCCGATCCCGCCTCGCTGTCCGAGGCGGAGCGCGCCGCGATCCGGAAGCGCATGTACAACCAGCGCGCCATCCCGGTCCCGGCGTACCCGCGGGCCGATTTGACGACGGCGACGGCATGATCGGCCGGCTCAATCACGTTGCGATCGTCGTGCCCGATCTCGGCGCTGCTGCGGCGCTTTATCGCGATGTGCTCGGCGCCCGCGTCTCGCCGCCGCACCGGTTGCCGGCGCATGGCGTCACCGTCGTTTTTGTCGAATTGCCCAACAGCAAGATCGAACTCCTGGAGCCGCTCGGGGCGGAGTCGCCGGTGCGCGGTTTTCTCGAGCGCAACCCGGCCGGCGGCATGCACCATCTGTGCTACGAGGTCGCCGACATCGTTGCCGCCCGCGACCGGCTGCAGGCCGCCGGCGCGCGCGTGCTGGGCGACGGCGAGCCGCGCCTCGGCGCGCACGACAAGCCGGTGCTGTTTCTCCACCCGAAGGATTTCTGCGGCACACTGATTGAACTGGAACAGGTGTGATGCGTGGCGTTATTCCGCCGCCCGAGAGCGTCCGTTAGCGACATGAACTGGTTTGTCGCCGTCACCGGGTATTTTGTGATCTGGTGGCTGACGCTGTTCATCATGCTGCCACTGTGGGTTACGCCGTCCGAGCCGGGCGAACCGGGCCACCAGGCCGGCGCGCCGCAACGGCCGCTGCTCGGCCGCAAGCTGGCCTGGAACACGCTGCTCGCGGCGATCGTCTGGCTCGGCGTGTTCGTGTTGCTGCACCGGTCGGGGATCGACTTCCATGGCCCGATCTGAACCGTGAGTAGGCTGGCGTCGGGCGCGGCGATCCGCGATGATCCGACGCGATGAGCGGCTATTGCACGATCGCCCCCGGCCATCCGTTGCACGGGCCCTATCACGACAGCGAATACGGATTTCCGGCGCATGACGAGGCCGTGCTGTTCGAACGCCTCGTGCTGGAGATCAACCAGGCCGGTCTGTCATGGCTGACCGTGCTGAAAAAGCGCGCGGCCTTCCGGGCGGCGTTCGCCGATTTCGCCGTCGATCGCGTCGCCGCGTTCGGCCCCGCCGACATCGAGCGGCTGCTTGCCGATGCCGCCATCGTCCGCAACCGCGCCAAGATCGAGGCGGTCATCGCCAATGCCCGCCGCATCCAGGAACTGCGCGCCTCGCACGGCTCGTTTGACGCCTGGCTTGAAGCCCATCATCCGCGGCCGCTCGACGAATGGACGCGGCTGTTCCGGCGCAACTTCCGCTTTACCGGCGGGCTGATCGTCCACGAATTCCTGATGAGCCTCGGCTATCTGCCGGGGGCACATGCCCAGGATTGCCCGGTCCACTCGCGCATCCTCGCGTTGGCGCCGCCGTGGTCATGGGCGCGGCCGGCGGGCGCGGGCGCGCAGGATGCGAAACGCGACCGCGAGGACCAGCATTAGACCAAGACCGGCGAAAACCCAGTAGGGAGACGGCGGCTTCTCCTCCCGCTGCTGCTCGCCGACGCGCACCATGATGCGCGCAATCTCCTGGCCGGAACGCGCCTCGGCGCTCCAGAACCCGTCCACGTCGGCGGGAAATTCGAATTTGCCCTGGCTGTCGGTGCGGCCGGTCAGCGTCGGCTGGGCGTCCTGCCCCGGGGAGAACACGCGCACTTCGGCGTGGGCCAGCGGCTTGCCCGCCGGTGTGGCGAACTGCACGGTGACCTCGTGCCGCGCAAACAGGTCGAACGCGGCGGCCGGCGACGCTGCCGTGAACAGCAAGATCAGGCCGGCGGCAAGCGCGTGGCCGAAGCGGAACGTCAAGGCATTGGGCATCGGGCGCAACGACGGTCGGGAATGGCTGCGCTAAAGATAGTCATCTTCGGCGCCGGCGCGGTGAGCGGTCATGTCGCGGCCCGGCTGCGGCCGGGCGCCGGGCACAGCTTGGCGCCGCCTCGAACAGGCGCCGGATCGGCGGCGACCGGCGGCATGACCGGGCGATTTCGCCGCGGCCCGAACCGGGATTCCGGCACTGCTCGCGGTGTTGCATGTGCATGACGGCGCCGCTGCGTCGAATAAAGGATCAACCAAACCAACGAGTTCTCGCCATGCCGGACGGTATCCTTGAAGATCTTCGCCAGGATCACCAAGAATTTATCGAGCTGATCGAGCGGACCCTGCGCAGTGACGCGGCGAAAGACCGCACGCTGCTGTTTGAGGAGCTGCTGCACAAGTTGCTCGCGCATCAGCATGCGGAGCAGGACGTGCTGTACGCGAGACTGGAGAAATCCGGTTACGAGGAAGCTCGCAACTTTGCCTATGAAGGCGAAAACGAGCACCAGATTGTCGAGCACCAGCTGCAGCAGATGTGGCATGCCCACAACAAGATCAGCGAGCAGTGGAGCGCACAGGCGACGGTGCTGCGCGAGCTTGTGAGCCATCATGCCGCGGTCGAGGAACGCGCCGGCTTCGCCTGGGCGCGGCGGCAGTTCGATGCCGCAACGCTGGGCAAAATGGGCGAGGAGTTCCTGCGGTTGAAGGATCGGCTGTTGGCCGAGGCTTAGACGAACCGGCAACCGCGCCGACAAGGCGCCGCAGCGATCAGTGGCCGGCGCCCAGTTCCCCGGCGATGTCGGCGATGACCGGGGCAAAGGAACGGTCCTTGCCCTGGCGAAAGAGCCGCAGGCTGGGGTACCAGGGGCTGTCGCCGCGGCCCAGCAGCCAGCGCCAATCGGGCGCATAAGGCAGCATTGCCCATACCGGGCGGCCCATCGCGCCGGCGAGATGGACAATCGAGGTGTCGACGCTGACCACGAGGTCGAGGTTGTCGATGATCGCCATCGTATCGGCGAAATCGCGGATCTCGGGGCCGAGATTGACGAGCGGCGCGCTTCCCCAATACGTGCCGATCTGTGCCTGCGGGCCGCCCTTCTGCAGCGACAGCAGCGTCGTCCTGGGCAACGCGGCGAGCGGCGCGAATGCCGCAAGTCCGGTCGAGCGGTTGCGATCGTTGTGGTGGCTCGGCCGCCCGGCCCAGGCGATGCCGATGCGGCGATGGCCCGCCGGGGCGACAGCGGCGAGCCGCGCGCCCCAGGCGGCCCGTCGGTCGGGGTCGGCGCGCAAATACGGCACGATGTCGGCGGGGATTGTTTCCAGGCGGGTGCCGGCCAGCCGCGGCAGGCTCGACAATGCGCAGAATGCGGCAAAATCGGGCTTGTGTTCCCAGTGCGAGAACGTGCTGCCGAGGCCGGACAATTGCTGCACGAGCGGCTCGATCTCGGCGCTGCACGCCAGCGCGATGTCGGCGCAGCGCGCTTTTGCCCATGGGACGTAGCGGGCAAACTGGATCACGTCGCCGTAGCCCTGGTCGGCGATCAGCAGCAGCCGCTGGTCCGGCAGCGGGCTGCCGTCCCATTGCGGCCGATCGGTCGGCGGCATCAGCGGCGGCGCGTTGCCGAGTTTGAAGCGCCACTCGTATTCCTCCCAGCCGCGGGCGAAATCGGCGCGCAGCAGCGCGGCCTCGGCGATGCCGAAATGCGCGCCGGGAAAATTCGCATCGAGCGCCACCGCCCGCTCGGCGGCGGCGATCGCCTCGTCGAGTTCGAGCCGATGGTAATGGAGGACGCTGAGGTTGTGGTAGCAATGCGCGTCGTTGGGCGCCAGCGAAGCGGCGCGGCGGCCGGCGGCCAGTGCCTCGTCAAAGCGGCCGAGCGTGCGGTAGACCTCGCAGATGTTGCGGTGATAGAGCGCCATTCGCGGCGCCTGCGCCAGCGCCCGCTCCATGAGCTGGGCGGCTTCCGCGATGCGGCCCTTGCGGAAGCACACGATGCCGAGCAGCTCGACCGCGCCGTGTCGCTCCGGCGCCTCGGCGATGACCTGGCGCAGGATGGCTTCGGCCGGATCGAGCCGGCCGGCTTGCTCGTGCTCGGTTGCCGCCGCAACGAGCCGGTCGAGCCGCTCCGCCGCCGAGGGTGCGCCAGCGGCGGCTTCCGGCGGAAACTGCGCGCCGGGCTGACCGCCGGGCGCGGCTCCCGCCTCAGGCGCCAGTTCGGGAACCGGCGCAGGAATCGGCGGTGGGTCAGCCAACGAGGTAGCCCAGCCGCTCGATGACCGGCGCCAGGATCGGGATCACCGGCGCCAGCTGCTTCATGTAATGGCGGTGGCGCCAGCGCGAGTGCTCATACAGCGGCTCCGTCACCTGGGCGTAGCTGGCGGTGCGTGCATAGCGCCGGTTTTCGTGAAAATTGACGCAGCGCGCATCGAATTCCTCGCCGATGAAGTCGAGCATCCGCCTTGCGCCGCCCTCCAGATCGTCCACCAGATCCTCATAGCGGACCGGCAGGTAGCGGAGCAGCATCTGGCCGCGGTAATGCTCGACGAGTTCCATGGTCAGCACATAGTGGCGCGCCGCGCTTTCCAGCGCGTACGAGCAATAAAATCCGTGCGTCAGATGGTTGGAAAATGTCGAAAGCACGACGTCGAGCGGATGCCGCACCACATGGATCAAGGGTGCGCGCGGAAACATCAGCGCGATCAGGCCGAGATGCATCTCGTTCAACGGCATCTTGTCGGTGAACCAGGCGGCACCCGCTTCGAGAATGCCGAGCCGGCGCACCCCGGCGAGGTAATAGTCGCGCAATTCGTCGAGACCCTCGCGGCGGTCGCCCATCCACAATTCGGCAAGCGCTTCGGGATAGGCCATCGGGCTGTTCAAGACGCGGACCATCGCGCCGGTGATCTCGTTGACGAACGGCAACTCGTCGCCGGCGACGATCTTCGGATGCGCTGACAGCGTCTGTTCGACGAGGGTCGTGCCGGAGCGCGGGAAGCCGAGGATGAAGATCGGCTGCGGCATGTCCTCGCGTGGCGCGGCCCGCGGCAGGATCGCCAGCCGCCCCTCGGTGAAGAAGTTGCGCAACCGCTCGGCCTGCTGGCGGGCGGCATCGGCCATATAGGCAAGGCCGCTCTGCTCGCGGCACAGGCGCTTGCCTTCCGCGAACGCCGCAAACGCCTCTTCGTAACGTCCGATGCGGTCGAGCAGGCGGCCCTTTTCCAGCAGCTCGTTCGAGCCGAGCCCGCCGCCCGGGTTGTGCGCGGCGGCGGCGTCGAGAATGTGCAAAGCCTCGCTGTAGCGCCGTCTGCGTCCGGCGACGACGGCGCGGGCCAGCAGCACGCTGGGATTGCCCGGCGAAAGCCGCTCAGCCCGGTCGAGCAGCGCATCGGCGGCGCCGAGGTCGCGGTCGGCCTCTTCGAGCCGCGCCCAGCCGAGCAATGTCTGCAACACCTCGGGCGCCTGCCCGACCGATTCTTCGTACAGCGAGCGGGCTTCGCCCATGCGCCCCTGGTTCTTCAGGTTCCACGCAAGGTTGGCAATCAGGATCGGGTCGCGCGCGCGGCTCAGCTCCAGCGCCTTGCGGTAATGGTATTCGCCGACGCGAGGCCGGTTGGCCTCGGTCATGATCATACCCATCAGGTAATGCGATTGCGGGTTTTCCGGCGCGATGCGCACCGCGTTGCGGGCATGCACCTCGGCTTCGAGAATGGCCCCCTTGTTGAACAGCGCCAAAGCGAGCTGATTGGTCGCCCAGAACGTGTTGGGGTGCAGCTGCACGATGCGGCGCAGCAGCACGTCGGCGGCGCGCTCCTCGTTCGCCGCCTTGCGGATCTGGTACAGCAATGACAGCGCGTCGGCTTGCGACGGCACGAGTTCGAGGGCTTCGAGGACGAGCCGCTCGGCCTCGGCGACGGCGCCCTGGCGGTGCAGTTCGCCGGCGCGCTCGACAACCGGCAATACCGGCCGCCCCGCTTCCGGCGGCGGCACGAACGTGAAATCCATCGCGCAGCAGCGCGCCGCGCGCAGCCCGCTGCCGCAGGCACACAGGCGCTGATCGACGACCATCGGCGCGCAAAGTCTCCGCGGAATTGCCCGTTAAAAAGACCGAAGCGACGCCGCCCGTCAACTGCCTGACGCGGACCGCACCGGGGAATGCCGGCGCTGCGTCAGCTATGGTCGCGGATGAACTGGGCGACTTTCGGGTAGGTCTCGTTCTGCCAGCGGCGGCCGTGGAAGACGCCGTAATGCCCAACGCCGAGCTGCAGATGATGCGCGTGGTTGGCCGGCGGCAGATTGCGGCACAGGCCGTGCGCCGCAACCGTCTGGCCGACGGCGCAGATGTCGTCGCGCTCGCCCTCTACGGTCATCAGCGCAGTGTTCTCGATCGCGCCGGGGTCGACCGCTTCGCCGTGCACGCGAAAGCACCCCCGCGCCAGATCATGGCGCTGGAACACGCGGTCGATCGTCTGCAGATAGAAATCGGCCGGTAGGTCCATGACCGCGCTGTATTCGTCGTAGAAGGCGCGGGTCGCCGCGGCGCTGTCGCCATCGCCCTCGGCGAGCTGGCGGAACATTTTCCAGTGCGCCTCGACATGCCGGTCGAAATTCATGCTGATGAAGCCGGCCAACTGCAGAAAGCCGGGGTAGACGCGCCGGAACGCACCGGGATAGCGCGCCGGCACGGTCGTGATGACCATGTGTTCGAACCAGCCGAGCGAATGCGACGACGCGAAGCGGTTCACTTCGGTCGGATTGGCGCCGGGGTCGATCGGGCCGCCCATCAGGACCATCGACGCTGGCCGGCAGGGGTCGCTCGCCGCCGCCATCAGCGACACCGCCGCCAATACCGGTACGGCGGGTTGGCACACCGCCATGACGTGACAGCCGGGCCCCAGGTGGCGGATCATGTCGGCGACGAGGTCGATCATTTCGTCGAGGCCGAAGCGGCCCTGCTGAACCGGCACGTTGCGCGCGTTGATCCAGTCGGTCAGGTAGACGTCGTGGTCGGGCAAGGCGGTCGCGACGGTGCCGCGCAGCAACGTCGCGAAATGCCCGGAGAGCGGCGCGACGATCAGCAATTTCGGTTGCGCGATGTCGATTGCCTTGCGGAAATGCACGAGGCGGCAGAACGGGTGCGTCAGCACGACCGCTTCCTCAACCGGCACCTCGACATCGCCGGCCTTGACGCGCGCGATGCCGAAGGCCGGCCGCTCGTGCGTCAATCCACTGTGCGAGAACAGGTCGAGCGCAGCGGCGGCGCCGCGTACAAACGGCAGTTCGCCGAACCACGGCTGCCATTTGGCCGCCAGCAGAGTGCCCGTCGTCTCCGCCAGCAGCCGCAGCGGCGCCAGCGCATCGCATTGTGCTTGATAAGCGTAGTAGAGCATCGATCCTCGACGTTGCGCCGCCGCGCAGAATGGCACGGTCGGCTTATGATGTATCTAATACACTAACGTCATGTCAAAACCCGCAGTGGCATGTGGGGTGCGCAACGCTGTCGCGCGCGCGACCCCATTGAAGCGCCCGATCCGATCGTAAGACGCGCCGAATTTCAATAGGCTGTCGCGAAATGCGCGAACCGCGGCCGCCGCCGGCGGGGTGTGATCAGCGCGGCGGGGCGGCGACCCCGCCGCGCAGCTCGTGCACGACGACTCCGAGCCGCCGCGGCGGCGGCGCCAGCCAAAGCGGATGCGCCAGGCTCGTCGCCACGTCGGTCTCGCCCGCGCGCCAGCGCCGCTGCACCGTCGGCGCCGAGAAATCCGCCATCTTGGCGGCGAGACCGTCGGCATTGCCCTCATGCACAAGGTGCAGGATCGTCATCGTTGCCCGGCTTGCTTCGCCGAGGCATTTGCGGATCTCCGGGTCGCGGCGCAGCGCCGCCGGCAGGCCCTCGCCCATCAGCGCGATCATCCGCCGCAGGTCGTGGTTGCGCCGCAGCGCTGCGATCTCCCGCGCCGAGCGGCCGACGCCGCCCTTGCCGCCGGGAACCGGGTCGTAACCGTCGATGACAAAACACAGCGTGTCGGCCGGGCGCGCCTCGTCGAGCGCGGCCACCGACACCGCGCTGCCGCCATAGAGTTGGCCGTCGACGACAGTGGCCGGCATCCCCGCCAGCGCCGTGCTCGCGAGCACATGCTCGGGGCCCAGGACATGCCGGTCGTTGTCGAAATAGGTCTCCGCTCCGGTCGCGCGATTGACGGCGCCGAGAACCAGCCGCACCGCGCCGGAGTTGATCCGGCCGAAATCGATGGCGCCGCGCACCAGCGCTTCCAATTCGGCCGGCGGCAGCAGCGGCGCCTCGGCCGGAGCGCCGGCCGCAGCCGTCTCGCGCGGCACCGGCGCGCGGCGCCCGAGCCAATGCCGCAGCCGCTGCGGCATCGCGCCGCCGTGCCGGCGGGCGATGGCCCGGCTCAGCTCATGCCAGAACTGGCGCAGCCGAAAGGTGCGCTCGTGCGGCAGGTTGCCCGCGATAATCGCGGCGTTGACGGCGCCGATCGCGGTGCCGGCGAGCCAGTTGGGCCGGGCGCCGCAACTCTCCAGCGCCGCGTAGCCGCCGGCCTGATAGGCGCCG
>DATJSO010000109.1:0-5979 GCA_035504075.1 Allostellaceae bacterium
ACTTTACGGTCGCAGATCGCGATCGTGCATCAGGACACGTACCTGTTTCACGGCACGGTCGAAGAAAATCTGCGGCTGGGGCGGCCCGACGCCAGCCAGGCCGAGCTCGAAGCCGCGGCGCGCGACGCCAACGCGCTCACCTTTATCCTGGCATTGCCGCAGGGCTGGCAGACCGTCATCGGCGAGCGCGGGGTCATGCTGTCGGGCGGCCAGCGCCAGCGGCTGGCGATCGCCCGTGCGCTGCTGCGCGACGCGCCGATCCTGATCCTCGACGAAGCCTTGTCGTCGGTCGATGCCGAGAACGAGGCGGTGATCCAGCAGGCGCTCGATCGGCTGGCGCGCGGCCGCACGAGCCTCGTCCTGGCGCATCGCCTGTCCAGCGTCATCGGCGCCGACCGCATCCTCGTACTCGATCATGGCCGCGTCGTCGAAGATGGTCGCCACGCCGAGTTGATCCGCCGCGACGGCCCCTATCATCGGCTGATGGGGGCGCAGGCGGCGGAGCGCGCCGGCGACCTCGATTTCGCGATCGACGAGGTGCGCGTAGCGCCGAGCGAGGTTGCGGCGCCGATGGCATGGGGCGAAGCGGCGCCCGAAGCCGCAGAGCGAGCCGCGGCGCAGGTCGGTGCGGCGGCGACGCTGGCGACGCTCTTCGCCGTCATCCGGCCGTGGCGCCGGCGGTTCGGCGTCGTCGTCGCGTCGGGCGTCGCGCGCGTCGCGGCGTTCATCGGGGTCGGCGTCGCCGGCGCGCTGGCGGTCGCCGCGGTCAAGACGGGCGCGCCGTTCGGCGCATTGCTGATCGCATTGGCGCTGCTGGCCCCGCTCGCTGGCCTGTTGCATTGGCTCGAATCGTGGCTGGCGCACGACATCGCGTATCGGCTGCTGGCCGAGTTGCGCGTCGGTCTCTACAACAAGCTCGATCAGCTGGCGCCGGCCTATCTCGTGCGCCGCCGCTCCGGCGACCTGATCGCGCTCGCCAGCCAGGACATCGAGACGATCGAATATTTCTTTGCGCATACGGTCGCGCCGGCGCTGGTCGCCGCGCTGGTGCCGAGCGCGGTGCTCGCGGTATTGGCGATCGTGGCGTGGCCGCTCGCACTGGCGCTGTTGCCGTTCGTGCTGTTTGCCGGGCTGGCGCCGGTATTGCGGCGCGCCCGCATCGATCGGCTCGGCGCTGCGGCGCGCGAGTCTCTGGGCCTGCTCGGCGCCTACGTTACCGAAACGATCCAGGGCCTCTCCGACCTCGTCGCGTTCCAGGCGGTCGGCCGGCGCCGCGCCGGCTTTATGGCGTCGGTCGCCGGTTACCGGAAAACCCGGATGACGCTGCTCGCCGACCTGTCGTCGCAGACGGCGCAGCTCGAAATCGCAACCGGCCTAGGCGGGCTGGCGGTCGCCGTCGTCGGGGCGTCGCTCGTCGCCGGCCACCAGCTTGCCGCGACGACGTTGCCGCTGCTGATCCTGCTTGCGGTCGCCTCGTTCCTGCCGATCTCCGAGATTGCCCAGGTCAGCCGCCAGCTTGCCGATACGATCGCCTCGACCCGGCGGCTCTACGCCGTGCACCACGAGGAAGCCGCCGTGCGCGACGGGCCGGCGCGCCCGCCGGCGCCGCTCGGCGGTTCGGCGATCCGTTTCGCGGATGTCGGTTTCGCCTATCCCGGCGCCGCGCGGCCGGCACTGCGCGGCGTTGATCTGGCGGTCCCCGCCGGCGCGACGGTCGCGATCGTCGGGCCTTCCGGCGCCGGCAAGACGACGGTCGCCAGCCTGCTGCTGCGCTTCTGGGATCCGGACGCCGGCCGGATCCTGATCGACAGCGTCGATCTGCGCGATTTCGAGCTCGATCACCTGCGCCGCCGCATTTCGCTCGTATCGCAGGATACCTACCACTACAACGACACATTGCGTGCCAATGTCGCGCTGGCGCGGCCCGACGCCGACGAGTGCGCGGTGCAGCGCGCCCTCGTCCAGGCCGCGCTTGGCGATTTTGTCGACAGCCTGCCGGCCGGGCTCGACACGCCGGTCGGTGAGCGCGGCGTACAGCTCTCGGGCGGGCAGCGCCAGCGCGTCGCAATCGCCCGCGCCTTTCTGAAGAATGCGCCGACGCTGATCCTCGACGAGGCGACCTCGCATCTCGACGCGGTAAGCGAAGCGCAGGTACGCGGCGCGCTGGCGGCCCTGATGCGCGACCGCACGACGATCGTCATCGCCCACCGCCTGTCGACCGTGCGCGACGCCGACCTGATCGCCGTGCTTGACCGCGGCTGCCTCGTCGAATTCGGCCCGCACACCGAACTGATCGCGCGGGGCGGGCTGTATTCGAGGCTGATCCGCCGCCAATTGGCCGCCGCGACGGCGCCGCTGCGCGCGGCCAGCGACTGAAATGCGCGCAAAGCGGGAGTATTTCTGCCCAATTCCAGCATCGGCTGTGGTAAGCTGCACCGCAATCGCTGAAATCGGGGCCAAGGGTACGTAATGACCGCCGCACTTCCTCCGTTCACGCCGGAAGAAAACGCCCGGCTGACCAAGATCTGGGACCGGCTTTACGAACTTTATGTCGAACAGGCGAATGGCGGCCGCGACGGCCGCGTGATCAAGGCTGAAATTGACGCGCTGATCAAGGAACGCGACGCGATCCGGGCGTGGGGCTGGAACACCGGCCGCAACTGGAAGGACGACATTCCGAAGGAGGTCCAGGACAAGCTGCTGCGCGAGTAGCGCGCCGCGGTTCCGGCGCTCGACCGAATGAGCCGCAATGCGTCAATCGGCCGAGGCGCGACTTGCGGCGCGGCCGCTCACTTCGGCGCCGGCGTCGCGCGACATCCTCATAAAGAACGGCACCGACAGCATCGAGATCGCGCCGACCGTTGCGAGCGCGAACGAGAAATCGGCGGCGCTCGATACCGCCCGCCCGTGCACCGCCAGCATCAGATAAAGCAGCACCGCGCCGGTGCCGACCCCGAAACTCTGCGAAAGCTGCTGTACCATGCTGGAAAAGCTCGTCGCGCGGCTCAACATCGAGGCCGGCACATCGGCATAAGACAGCGTATTGAGGCTCGTCATCTGCAGCGATCGGAAAAAGCCCCCCGCCAGCAATGCGAAAAAGATCACGGCATGCGGCGTCGTCGGCCGGAAGAACGAGTAGCCGAACAGAAAGGCGGCGCTGACGACCGTATTGCCGATCAGCACGGTGCGAAACCCGAGCGAGCGGATGATCGGGGCAACGACGGTCTTGTTGCTCATCGCGCCGAGTGCGCTAGCGAACGTAATCAGCCCGGAATGCAGCGGCGACAGGCCGAAACCGACCTGCAGCATGAGCGGCATCAGAAAGGGCAGGGCGCCGAGGCCCATGCGAAACAGGAAGCCGCCGATCGTTGCCATCGCGTAAGTCGGGATCCGCATCAGCGCGAGAGCGATGATCGGATCGTCGACGCGCCGCGCATGGCGAACATAAAGCACAAGAAATGCCACGCCGGCCGCCAGCAGGCCAGCCGTCATCGGCCACGCCAGCGCGCCGCGGCCGCCCGCCTCGAAGCCGAAGGCGAGGCTGGCGAGGCCGATCCCGGTCAACGCGAACCCGAGCAGGTCGAACCGCCGCACCGTCGTTTCGCGCAAATTCTCGACAAACAGGTTGATCAGCGCGATGCCGAGAAGCCCGATCGGGATGTTGATGAAAAAGATCCAGCGCCACGAGAAATAGGTCACGATAAAGCCGCCGAGCGGCGGCCCGATGACCGGCCCGGTCAGCGCCGGCACGCTGACCCAGCTCATCGCCTGCACCAGCTCGGATTTCGGCACCGTGCGCAGCAGGATCAGGCGGCCGACCGGCACCGTCATCGCGCCGCCCATGCCCTGCACGATGCGCGCGACGACCAGCATCCACAACGATTGCGACAGCCCGCAGCCGACCGAGCCGAGTGTGAACACGATGACGGCGCCCGTGAAGACGCGCCGCGCCCCGAACCGGTCGGCCGTCCAGCCGCTGATCGGGATGAACACGGCGAGGCTCAACAGGTAACACGTGATCGCGACGTTGAGCCTGAGCGCGGTCTCGCCCATCGAATGCGCGATCGTCGGCAGCGCCGTCGCAATGATCGTCGAATCGAGCGCCTGCATGAACAGCGCACAGGCGACGATCAGCGAGATGATGAGGCGCCGCCCGCCCGGCGACCGCAACTCCACCATCAGGCCGCCTCGGCCCGCATGCCGACCGGCACCCGAATCCGCTTCATAGCGCGAACATACCCCGCCCGCCGCGCTCGGCGAAAGCCTCGCGCCGAGGGCGTTGCGGGCGAAGCCGGGAAGGCGCAGGCTGCGCAAAAGCAGCGGTTCGGGAGGACGAGATGAGCGAGAGCAGCCAGGATTTCGGTTTTCTGCAAGGAATCAGGGTCGTTGATTTCACGCAGTTCGAGGCCGGCACGACCGCGACCGAGGTGCTGGCGTGGTTCGGCGCCGAGGTCGTCAAGATCGAAAATCCGGGACGCGGCGACCCGGGCCGGCGCCTGCGGCCCGGCAAGCCGGATGACGATCCCTGGTATTTCCACCAGTTCAACGTCAACAAGAAGTCGTTGGCGATCAACCTGAAATCGCCGCGCGGGCTGGAGATCGTCAAGGAGATGCTGGCGAAGGCCGATGTCACGGTCGAGAACATGGCGCCCGGCACGATCGAGCGGCTCGGTCTCGACTATGCGTCGGTCAGAAGAATCAATCCGCGGATCGTCTATTGCCAGATCAAGGGGTTCGGTGACGGCAGCCCGCACGAAAAGGGGCTCGCCTTCGACATGATCGCGCAGGCCGCGGGCGGCCCGATCAGCGTCACCGGCGAACCCGACCGGCCGCCCGTCAAACCCGGCCTCAGCTTCGGCGACACCGGCACCGGCATGCTGATGGCGGCAACGATCCTGGGCGCCCTGCACGAGCGCAACCGTACCGGGCACGGGCGGCGGCTGCAGCTGGCGATGCAGGATGCGATGATCCACTACATGCGCACCTGTTTTGCGACGATGGCGCGCACCGGCAGGCCGGCGCCGCGGCGCGGTGCCAAATCGGGCGGCGGCAACAACGCACCTTCCGGTCTCTATCCGGCGAAAGGCGGCGGCCCCAACGACTACGTCTATCTGACGACGAGCCGCGCCAATCCCGAACACTGGTCGCGCCTGATGAAATTGATCGGCCGCGAGGAATTGACCGACGATCCGCGCTTTGCGACCGGCGAACTGCGAGTCAAGAACGAAAAGGAACTGGACGCGATCATCGGCGAATGGACGCGCCGGCACGACAAGCGCGAGGCGATGGAAAAGCTGATCGCGGTCGGCGTGCCGTCGGGCGCGGTGTTCGATACGCTGGAGCTTTACAACGAGCCGAGCTTTGAGGCGCGCGGCATCTTGCAGACCGTCGAGCATCACAACGGCCCCTACAAGATGGCGAGCTGGCCGGTGCGCATCGACGGCAGGACCGTGCAGCTCAAGGGCTCGCCGGCCTTGGGCGCCGACAGCGCCGATGTGTTGCAGAGCTGGCTCGGCATCGACACCGGCGAATTCGCCAACCTGAAAAGCGCCGGCGTGGTATAGGGGCGCCTGCGGGCAGCTTGCGTTTGTGGAGGGAGCGATGGATTTCGGCGCGGCAATGTTCATGACCGACTATTGCATTCCGGCGGCCGAACTCGGCCGGGCGCTGGAAGAGCGCGGCTTTGAATCGGTGTGGCACCCGGAGCATTCGCACATTCCCTTGTCGCGCAAGACGCCGTATCCCGGCGGCGGCGACCTGCCGAAGATGTATTACGACGCGATGGACCCGTTCGTGACGCTGACCGCCGCCGCGGCCGCAACGAAAACGCTGAAGGTCGGCACCGGCGTCTGCCTCATTATCCAGCGCGACACGATCCAGACCGCCAAGCTCGCCGCCTCGCTCGACCAGGTGTCGGGCGGCCGCTTCCTGTTCGGCATCGGCGGCGGCTGGAACCAGGACGAGATGGAGGACCACGGC
>DATJSO010000110.1:0-2126 GCA_035504075.1 Allostellaceae bacterium
ATCGATCTGGTCCTCGCCGGGATTGAGCCAGCCCTTGGCGCTGACCCCCAGCGCGCCGCCATAGGCGATGACCCGCTTCAGCGAAATCACGCCGCGCGAAAAGCCGACATCGCCGCGCAGATTGGTGAACGGGATCCCCGAACCCGACATCATCGCGGCGATGCCGTCGAGCGAGGTCAGCGACAGGAGCCGCGCCAGGGTTGGCGCGCGCGCCAGCCGGTAGTCGCGGCCTTCAAGGTGCGCGCTCAGCGCCTGATGCCCATCCACCCCGCTAACCGTGCCGTCGACCGCGAGCTTGCCGCCGACCACGTTGTCGGCGATGCCGAACAGCGCGAAGCTCGCGCCAAGATCGTCGGATTCGACATGCAGCTTGCCGCCGCCGAGGTTGAGCGCAATGCGGCGGCCGTTCGCGTAGCGGCCCTCGATGCCGATCGTCTGCCAGCTGCCATGGTCGCGCAGCAGCGTCGCCGACACATCCCGCGCCTCGCGATGCGGCCCCAGCACCAGTTGCGCGACATGCGCATTGACCGCCAACGGCGTCATGCTTGGTTTGTCGTCGCCGTCGAGCATGCGTTTCGCCATGCGGTGAATGTCGAGCCGGGCGCCGTGGATGTCCGCCTGCCAGCCGCCGCCGGGCCGGCGGCTCACCGTGCCGCCGACATCGTCGTCGGCGAGGATCAGGCGGCGGATGTCGACGCGGTCGAGGCTGCCATCCGCGCGGTTCAGGCTCGCTGCGAACCTGCCATCGAGCCCCGCCGTCTTGATGTCGGCCTCCGGGATGCCGACGACCGCGTCATTGTCGAGCGCGACGACCAGCTTGGCGCTGCCCGGCGCCTGCGGCGGCTTCTTCCAGCCGGCCTCGTCGAGCGCAAGGCTCGCGTCGGTAAGGTCGAGCGCCGCGTCGACTTCTGATTTCGTGCCGCTCGTCGGCACGGTATACGCGATGTCGAGTGCAACCGGGCCGGACACTCTGTCGTCGGCAAAGTCCCAGCCGAGATGCTGCCGCGCCGCATCGTCGAGCACGAGGCCGATGCGATAACGGATGCGCGGGCCGGTCTTAGGATGGAAATAGAGGTTACCGTCGATCGTCGCCGGCGTGCCGTCGAACTTGCCGGTGCCCTTGGCATGGACTCCGTCATGGCCGAGTTCGACCGCGAAACTCCCGTCGGTCAGCGCACGGTCGAACGCGACCTTCTGGTAGGAAACGCCGCTCAGCGTCGCCTTGGCGCCGTAATCGACATCGGCGAGCTTCAAATCGGCGAGCAGCGGCAGCTTGAAATGCAGCTGCGCATCGACCTTGCCGCCGATTTGCGCCGGGTCGATCCCGGCCTCGTGCGCGTAGTGCAGCGGCTTCGCATCGATAGCGTCGAGCGCGTCCCGCAGCGCGCCGGCGAGCCCGACGTCGACGGTCAGGGTTTCGACCGGCGCGCCGATATCGGTGATGCTGGCCGTGCCGCCGGTCGCCTTCAGCGATTTGAGCGAGCCGCCGGTAACAGCAAAGTCGAGCCGCCGGCCATTGAGCATCGCCGTGCCGCTGACTTTCTTCACTGGCGGCAACGGATTGAAATAATCGACCGTCAGGTCGTGGTAGCGCATCGTGCCTTGTGGGTCGGAGAAATCGCCGGCGAACGTCGCCGGGTCGAACTTCACGCCGAACCGCACCGCCATCTCGTCGAGCATGCCTTCGCTGACATTGGCGGCGACCCATTTCCGCCCGCCGGGGCTGACCCCCGCCGGCCACAGCGCGGCGGCCCGGCCGACCGGGACATGCGTCAACGTGACGCCGAGCGTCCCGGCGAGGCTCGCCGGCCAGAGCGCGCCGGTGCTGATGAGCTGCGGTTGCAGACCAACGAGCTTGCCGGTGACGACCAGCGTCGTGCCGCCGTGCAAATCGAGCGCCAGCTTTTCGAGGCGCAATTCGGCAGTGTCCGGCGCGTAATCGGCATGCAGCTCGCCTTGCGCCACCGGCAGCCGGCCGCTCACCAAGAGGTCGGTGTCGATCTCGCCGGCGCCGAAGCCGAGATCGAGCCGCCCGCTCTCGGCGGCTCCAGTGGCCGCGTTGAAGCGAATGTCGGCGGTGCCGGAAACGGGAAACTGCGCCTTGGCGAGCGGCGCCAGCACCGGCG
>DATJSO010000111.1:0-7978 GCA_035504075.1 Allostellaceae bacterium
CGACCGCCTCGGCGCCGACCGCGCCGGGGTGTCGGCCGAGATCATCGACCTCGGGATCGAGCGCGAGCGGCGCGCCCGCGAAGAGGAATTGCGCGCGGCGATCCGCACGCAGAGCCCGCCGCGCATCCTCGGCGCGCTGACCCAGCGGCGCTCGACCTTCAGCCGCGCCGACCTCAACCGCGAGCTTGCCAGGGTCATCCCCGATGCGCAGGTGCGGGCCGGGCTGACCGATCAGATCCTTGCCCTGCCGGATGTCGTCGGGCTGAAGGAGAACGCGGCGGCGCCGGTGTCGCGCTACACGACGCGGGCGGTCTTGGCCGACGAAGCCAGGGTCGTGGCCGACGCCGCGGCATTGGCCGGCAGCACCGGCTACGGCTTGACGGCAGCACAGGGCGCCGCGGCCCTCAGGCGGCATCCGCTGGTCACCGGCGAGCGGCGGAACGCCTTCCGGCATGCGGTTGGAGACGGCGGCCTCGCCGTCGTCGCCGGCGAAGCCGGCAGCGGCAAAAGCACGACGTTGGCGGCGGTGCGCGACGCCTACGAGGCGGCCGGCTACCGGGTCATCGGCATGGCGTGGACCAATGCCGTCGTGCAGAACCTGCAGCGCGACGGGTTCCGCGACGCGACGACGATCGCCGCCGAGCTCAACCGCCTCGCCGGCGGCGCCACCCGCTGGGACGGCCGCACCGTGCTGATCGTCGACGAGGCCGGCATGCTGGCGACGACGCACCTGGCCGCGGTCACTGCGCAGGCGCGCGCCGCCGGCGCCAAGCTGATCCTCGCCGGCGACGACAGGCAGCTCGCCAGCATCGAGCGCGGCGGCCTGTTCGGCGCGCTGAAAGAGCGGCACGGCGGCGCCGAATTGCACGAGGTCGTGCGGGTTTCGGATGCCGGGCAGCAACGCGCCTTCAACCTGATGCATCGCGGCGAGTTTCTGCCGGCTCTTTCCATCCTCTCGCGCCGGGGCGCGATCCGCTGGGCCGGGCCGCAGCAGGAAGCGTTCGATGATCTGGTCGCGCAATGGGGCAGGGACAGCAGCGACGCGCCGGACAAGAGCCGGTTCGTTTTTGCCTATACCAATGCCGACGTCGCCCGGCTCAACGCCGCGCTGCGCCAGGCGCGGGCGGGGCAGGGAGCGCTCGGCCAGGAGCACACGCTGACGACGGCGGACGGCCCGGCTTCGTTCGCCGCCGGCGACCGTATCCAGTTCACCGGCACGTCATCGCGCGGCGACGAGCGGCGGGCCGGCATCGTCAACGGCGTCGCCGGCACGATCCGCGCGATCGAGGGCGGCCGTGTCACGGTCGCGCTCGACGGCAAACCGGGCATGCCGGCGCGGCTCGTGTCGTTTGATGCCGGCATCGACTACGCGGCCGGCCAATTCGGCCAGTTCCGCCACGGCTATGCCGGAACGATCTACAAGGGGCAGGGACGCACGCTCGACCAGAGCTATCTCTACCACAGCGAGCACTGGCGCAGCGCCACGAGCTACGTCGCGCTGACCCGGCATCGCGAGGCGGTCCACCTGTTTGTCGCAACCCATACCGCCCGCGATCTCGGCCAGCTGGCCCGGCAGATGGCGCGCATCGATGACACCCGCTCGGCCTCGCAGTTCGCTGCGGTCGAAAATCCGGAACCGCCCGTATCCGACCTGGCGGCGCGGCGCGCCGCGGTCGCGGAAGCCGCTGCGCGGCGGCAGGCGCAAGCCGCGTCGGGTGGCGGTGCGGCCCGCCAGCACGGCGCCGACGACGATCTGCAGGAGGCAAGGGAAGCGGTCGCCGAGGCGCGGCGGCGCGAGCATGCCCAGAACCGGTCGCGGTCGCGCGGGATGGAGCGCTCCCGCTGAGCGGATGGCATAGGAAATTGCTCTCGATCCGCCGCGATCGCGATAGCAACCGGCGCGCGCATCGATCATAGTCGATCGCCGGATCGTGGCTGGCGGGATAGCGGTCTTGCCCCAATCGAGCAACTACGGTGCGCTGCACGGCACGCACCGCCAAGTCCATGAGCAGCATACCCGGCTGGAGCCGATAGCGCGCCAGCCGCGGAACTACGAGGCGGTGCGGCAGACGCAATACGAGGCCGACGCGCAGCCGGGCGCCCGGCCGGAGGCACCATCGCTGCCGCCGCAGCCCCGCAACTATGCCGTGCTGCGCCAGGCGCAGCGGCAGGTTGATGACGACCGGCTGGCGCAACAGGAGGCCCCCGACCGGCCCCTACAGCGCAGCTGGACGCACCGCGGCGGCATGGTGCCGCAGCAGGAATCCGCACTCACCTGGGTCCGGCAGAACCACGAGGCCAGGATGGCAAGCAGCGAAAATTCCGGCGCGGAGCGCCGGGAGCAGGGGACGCAACAGCCTGCGCAGCCGGGCCGCGGCGAGAACGACCCCGACTTGCAGGAAGCCCGCGCTGCGGTCGAGGAAGCGCGCCGCCGCGAGGCGGCCGAGCGCGCCCGGCAGCACGAGCGCGAGCGCGGCGGCCCGGAGCGATAGGCGGCGCGGCGCGCCTTCAGCGCGGGCGCTTCGCCGCGTCGTTGAAGCCGGCGCGGTATTCCGGGTTGGCGCGGTTTTCGTCGACCTGCTTCAAGAGGCGCCGCGCGTCGTCGCAGCCGGCGGTAAAAAGCCGCTGGTCGCCGCTGTAGCTCCAGGCCGCGTCGGCACAGGACCCGCCCTCTCCGACACTGCGGTTGGCCGCCCAATACTCGGCACCGGCGCGGCGGTCGCCGCTCTGCGCAAGAAACCACTTCTGCACCGCATTCCAGTCGGCGACGCCTCGCGCGTAGGCCGCCGACTGCGCTGGCGGTTCTGACGTGTCCGCCGGCGCGGTGTCGCCGCCTGCGCCAGGGCCGGGGCTGAGGTGGATCAGCGTGACGATGACGACAAAGGCGGCGACGCCCGCCCAGAAAACCCGTGTGAGGATCTGTCCTGCGGTCAACTGCCGGCCTGGCGGCGGCGCCGGCGGCGGCAGCGGCTCCACCTGTTCGGCGGCCCGCCGCGCGGCATCGGCGGCGAGCTCGGCCAGGGTCGGCGGCGGCGGGTGGTTCGGGTGCGGATCGAAATAGCCGATGAAGCGCGGCGACTCGAAATAATTGACGCGACGCGCCAGGAGCGGGTGCTCGCCCGGAATCAGCGCCAGCACGAGGCCGGGATAGCCGGGCCGGCGGCGGTCGTCGATGCGCGCCAGCAGGCGGCCGATCTCGTCGGGGTTGAGCAGCGGCCGCTTGTGCACCGCCTCGCTCCACCCTTCCGTCGCCGAGGCCGAGCTGCCGCGCGAGCGCGAGCTCGACCACGAGCGCGTCTGGCCGGTCGAACTCTGCTTTGAGGTGCGGAAATGCAGGATCGGCCGCCGGCTGGTCGCGTGGCCCTCGGTGTCGGAATGGCTGTAGCCCTCGGTGTCGGAATCCGAGGTTCCGTGCGATTGCGAACCCGATTGCGAGCGCCGCACGGTTTCGAGGTCGCCGAGCTGGCGGCTGACATAGGAGCGGGTGAAGTCGTCGTCGATCTGGAAGAACAGCTTGAGGCCGGAATTGCCGAGAAAGGTCTCCCAGCTTTTTTCGTAGAGGTCCTCGAGCTGCGGCAGGTTCTGCACGACGAACAGGAACTTGATGCCGAAGCCGGCGGCCTGCGCCGCGGCGTTCTCGATCACCTCCATGCGCTTCAGCCCGGCAAATTCGTCGAGCAGGAAGAGGGTCGGATGCCCGGTCGCCGGACGCCCCTTGATGCGCTCCATCTCGCCGATCGCCAGCACGATCATCAGGCGCAGCCAGCGGTAGTGCGTCTCCATGAAGCGCTGCGGCAGCGTCAGGTAGACCGTCAGGCCCTGCGCGTTGGTCTTCAGCTCGGCTAGGTCAAAATCCGACGCCGCGAGCAGCCGCTGCATCGGGATGCTGTCGAGAAATTCGGTGCTGGTGCGCGCCGCCTCCAGCACGCCCGAGCGCTGCTTGTCGGCCATCGCGATCATCTGCTCGCCGGCGCCGGCGACGACGCCGTTGAAGGCGCGGTTGCGCCGCATCCGCGTCCACAGCACCTCGAACGCCGACGGCATGTCGTCGGTGCCGTTGCCGGCGTCGCCCATTTTCTCGACCGTCAGCCAGTCGCCCTGCGTCAACAGCCGCCGCACCGTCACGAGGTTGCGGTGCGCGCGCAGATAGGGCGCCGACAATACGTGCAGGATCAGGCCGCGGATCAGGTTGCGCGCCGCCTCCTCCCAATAGGGGTCGTTGCGGTTCTCGACGACGACGAGGGCGGCGGCGACCCGCGCAGCGTCGTCGATCGCCAGCTCGCTTTCCGGGTCGATCGCATCGAGCGGATTGTAGCGGGCCTTCAGCGCCGCCGGCAGTTGCACCTCGCCGAACGGATCGAGAATGCAGACCTTTTGGCCGAGGCCATGCGCGTAGGCGGAGCCGCCGCCGCGCCGGCGCGCAGTGACCGTCGCATTCTCGCCCTTCGGGTCGACGACGATGCAGGAGCCCGGCCAGAAGCAGAGGTTCGGCACGATGACGCCGACGCCCTTGCCGCCGCGCGAGCCGCTCGCCAGGCAGACATGGCGGTCGTCGCCATAGCCGAGCGGGCTGGCCGCGGCGTCGAACCCGTCGCCGATCCAGACGCGATCTCTGAACAGCGAGGCCTCGTACGCGAATCGCCCGGCTGCGGCTTCCGGCGCCAGCCAGCGCGCCGTGCCGAGCGGGATCCCGGCGCCGTTGCCGGTCTGCCCGAAAATCGCGCCCCATTCGGCGCTCTGGACATTGCCCGATGGGTGCGGCGCCAAATCCGACCTCATCGGCCCGCTCCCCGGCATCGGGCGACGAGACGGCCGGCGCGGACACCGGCCACAGCCAAAATGACAGCCATGATGTCACGCCCTGTGCTTCGACGTTGCGAAAGGCGGCGTTATTGCAATCGTCGATTGGTTGCCGGGTCAAGGCTTTGCAAACGGCCGGGCCTGGTGAATGCCCGAAGGGGCATTGACGCGCAGGCCGGGTCCGGGCAAGCCGGAAGCGATGAACGATGATGCCGCAGTGCCGCCGTCACTGTTTACGACCGCCATTGCCGAACTCGCCGCTGCCGGCGTGCGGCTCACCGCGCGGCCCGGCGAATATTGTGTCGGCCGCCGCGACGACGCGGCGGCGGCTTACGTGACCGACGATCTCCTTGATGCAATCGCCTATGGCCGCGCTCTGGCATGTGCGGCGCCCCAACCGGGCGAGACCGGTGCTCTGCAGCCTGCCGGTCGCCGCCGGCCGCCTGTCGCGATGACGCCAAAAGCCTGGCGCCGGCGCATGATCCGCCGGCATAACGGGCGGCGCCGGGCGCGCTTATTGCGGCAGCAGCGCAAAGGCACGCTCGCTTGACCGAGCGAGCCGAAAAGCCGATCCGGCTTGCCCTGTTAACCATGCTTGACCCATGGAGGAACTCCGGCACGCACGCGCCGCCGCGGTGCCGACGGCCGAAGACGCTCGCAATCCGATCGGGCCACGGTCCTATGCCGTCAGCAGCCGGCCAAAATCCGGCGGCGGGACGGGGCTGTCGCCCCTCATGCGCCGGTCGCTGTTGAAAGTGCGAAAGGTCTAGGGTTTTTCTCGTCTGACTGGTTTGGCGGAGAGTTTGGGCGCGCCCTGCGGGCCCGGCTCTATTCGCCCCGCAACCTTTGCCTGAACTGAGCGGGGCTCGCCGCGCCGCCGGCCAGCCGGCGTCGCGGCCATCCGGTAACGATCCGTCGCGCAGCCTGTAGCGCGGCTGCCGCCGCAAGCCTGTTTTCCCGCCTGCCGGCGCAGCCTCTCTCGGGCCGCAGACGCGGCCCCGGCTTAGGGGCGCTGCCCCTCGGCGCGCCGCCAGCGGCCTTCCGCCCAAAACGCGAGACGCCGTTTCGCCCGTTGATCTGAGTCCGTCGAGGCCGCCCGAGCCGGGCGGCGGGCGAAGACGGCGTTGCGTTTCGGTTCCCCGCGAAGGCGCTGGCGGCTTGCACACCCCGGTCCATCGCCGGACGGGCAGAGGGTCAGCAGCAGCTGACCCTCACCCTCCAAAAGAAAGGCGGCAGGCCATGAGCAACCCGAAACTCAGCGAAGCGGAACTCTCCCGGTTCACCGGCAGCGAGCATTGGTACCGGCACGGGCTGGTGCGTCAGGTCCTCTTTACCGACGGCGCGAAATACGTCGCCGACGCGGGCGGCGCGTACTGGCTGTTGGATGAGATCGCGTTGGCGCAGCACGGCGAGAAAGCCGTGGCAGCCGAGGAATTTCAGGTGTGGACGCTCAAGGTCAACGCCGACCGCACGGCGCGTCTCGTCTGCGAAGACGGCAACGGCAACACCGTCTTTGAGAAGGCGATCCCGTTCACCGACTTCCCGGCGGACGCGGTGACGCTGTGGTTCGAGAACAACACGATCTACCTGCCGAGCGAGCACTAGCGATGCGCGCGCCGCCTTTCATCGACATCGACGGCAAACGCTACCTGTGGCGCGACATCGTGCAGTTGCGGCAGCAGCAGCGCGAAGCCGCGCGGCGGGCCGAACAGCCGCCCCTCTTTGAATTGCGCGACGACAGTCGCCCGCAGACCGAACGCACGGCGGCTGGCCGCTACCGGGAGCCGTCGCTGTTCAGCCAGTTCCACTGACCCCCCCCCAAGGAACCCAAGACCACAACCCCCAGGCATCACATCGGCGAGCGCATCGATGCCGCCGCAATCCGCGAGGGCTGGGACGAGGCATTGCGCATCGGCATCTCGATCGAGGACCGCGTTCTCGCCCCCTCGACCGTCCTCAAGAAGCTCGCCGCCCTGCCGAAGACGAACGTGGTGTCGCGTGCGTTGCGTGAGATTGGCCGGATCGAGCGCACCCTGTTCATGATCGAATGGTACTCAAGACCGGAACTGCGCGACCGCTGCCGGGTCGGGTTGAACAAGGGCGAGGCCGGCAACAAGCTGGCCCGGGCGGTGTTCTTTCACGAGCGCGGCGAAATCCGCGACGGCTCCTTCGAAAGCCAGGCTTTCCGCGCCTCCGGCCTCAACCTGGTGGTCAGTGCCATCGTCCTGTGGAATACCGCCTATCTCTCGCGTGCCGTCGAGAGCTTGCGGGCAGAAGGGCACGAATTGCCCGATGACCTGATCCGCCACATCTCGCCGCAGATCTGGGAGCACATCAATCTCACCGGCATCTACGACTGGCGGCGCGAGCCCCAACCCAAAGACACCTTCCGGCCGCTCCGCACGGCCAAAGAAAAATTCAGCGCGGCCGCCTGACCCGCGGAACCACTCGTTTCCGCTATGTTCTACAATGTCGTACAGCTACGCACAGCTCTTGTCGTGACCCCCGGTAGGGCAACCCGGTTTGACAAAACACCGTGTGCTGAAACGAAAGCCGCGCCTCGTTGTCTTGGTCGATCTCAAGCGGCGCGATCAGGCGGCGGTGAACGCGGCTGAGCGTGTTCGCCTTCCGCGCCGCGCGCACGGCCGGAAGGCTGGCGACGATGCCGCCCAAGCTGAGCTGCGCCGGGTCGGCCGGCGGGTTGTCGTTCGTCGGTTTGGTCATGCTGTGTTCCACCCCGAAAGCTGGAGACCTCCAAGAACCTCGCGGTTTTGGCCGGTTTATGATTCGATCAGCCGGGTCTCGGCTGGGGGGCGGAGATGCGGGGTCAGGCGGGGTTTTTCGACGTCGACGAGCGGCTGAAGCAACTCTCGGCCAAGGGCGACAGCCTGGAGCGGCTGAACGCGGTGGTCGATTTCGAGCTGTTCCGCGCCGATCTGGAGCGGGCGGTGCCGCGCTCAAACCGGGGCAAAGGTGGCCGCCCGGCATTCGACCCTGTGCTGATGTTCAAGGTGCTGGTGCTGCAGACCAGCCACAACCTGTCGGACGAGCGCACCGAATATCTGATCCGCGACCGGCTGTCGTTTATGCGCTTTCTCGGGCTGGGTCTGGCCGACACGGTGCCGGACGCGAACACGATCTGGACCTTTCGCGAGGCGCTGACGCGGGCCAGGCTCTC
>DATJSO010000112.1:0-50224 GCA_035504075.1 Allostellaceae bacterium
CGAGCGGGACGGCGAGATCGGCGTCATCACCGTCGACAACCCGCCCGTCAACGCGCTGTCGCCGGGCGTGCCGCAGGGCATCGTCGCGGCGCTCGAGAAGGGCAACGCCGACCCGGCGATTGCGGCGATGGTGCTGATCGGCGCCGGCCGCAGCTTTATCGCCGGCGCCGACATCCGCCAGTTCGGCCGGCCATCCTCGGGCGCGCCGCAATCGACGCGGCGGCCCTACGACGTGCTCGACGACAGTGTGAAGCCGGTGATTGCGGCGATCCACGGCTTCGCGCTCGGCGGCGGCCTCGAAATGGCGCTCGCCTGCCATTATCGGGTCGCAGTGCCGAGCGCCAAGGTCGGCCTGCCCGAGGTGCTGATCGGCATCCTGCCCGGCGCCGGCGGCACCCAGCGCCTGCCGCGCCTCGTCGGCCCGAGGATCGCGGTCGAACTGATCACCTCCGGCCGCCACGTACCGGCCGAGGAGGCAAAGGAACTCGGCATCATCGACGCGATGATGCCGGAGGGCGACCTGAAGGCGGCGGCGCTCGCCTTCGCCCGGCGCGTCGTCGGCACGCGGCCACTGCCGCGCATCCGCGACAAGAACGACCGCCTGGCCGAAGGCACCCCGGCGCTGTTCGAGGCGACGCGCAAATCGATCGCGCGCCGGGCCCGCAACCAGCGCGCGCCCTATGCCTGCATCGAGGCGGTCGAGGCGGCCTGCACGCTGCCGTTCGACGAAGGCTGCGCGAAAGAGCGTCAGCTCTTCGCCGACCAGGTCAACTCGGAGGAGGCAAAGGCGCTGCGCTATGCGTTTTTTGCCGAGCGCGAGGCCGCCAAGATACCCGGCATCGACGGCAATACGCCGCTGCGCTCGACCGACGATCCGGGCGTCATCGGCGCCGGGACGATGGGCGGCGGCATCGCGATGAGCTTTGCCGATTACGGCTTCGACGTGAAGATCACCGACGCGACCCAGGCGGCGCTCGACCGCGGCATGGCGCGGATCCGCGCCAATTACGAGACAAGCGTCAAGCGCGGCAGCCTCGCGCAGGACGAGATGGAGCGCCGCTTTGCCCGCATCCACCCGGTGCCGTCGATCGACGATCTCGCCGGATGCGACGTGATCATCGAAGCGGTGTTCGAACAGGTCCCGGTCAAGGAGGAGGTGTGGAAAAAGCTCGACGCCGCGATCAAGCCGGGCGCGCTCCTCTATTCCAATACTTCGGGTATCAACATCGACATCATGGCTAACGTGACGGAACGGCCCGAGGACATCGCCGGCACGCACTTCTTCGCGCCTGCCAATGTGATGAAGCTGTTCGAGGTCGTCCAGGGCACGAAAAGCAGCAAGGAGGCGGTCGCGACGGCGATGGCCCTGGGCCGCAAGATCGGCAAGGTCAGCGCATTGGCCGGCAACACCGACGGGTTTGTCGCCAACCGGAGCCGCGGCCCGTTCGGGAGCGAGATGATCATCATGCTCGAAGAGGGCGCGCTGCCCGAGCAGGTCGATAAGGTCATGGTCGATTTCGGCTATCCCTTGGGGCCGTTCGCGGTCTCCGACCTGTCCGGCCTCGACATCGGCTACGATGTGAGGAAACGCCGGGCCCAGGAGAACCCGAACTATCGCAAGATGCCGATAGCCGACCGCATCGTCGAAGCCGGCCGCCTCGGCCAAAAGAACGGCAAGGGGTGGTATCGCTACGAGCCCGGCGACCGCACGCCGCACCCCGATCCCGAGGTCGCGAAAATCATCAAGGACACTGCGGCGGAGATGGGGGTGCCGCAGCGCGAACTGTCGGACGACGAGATCTTGAAGCGGCTGCTGTTTGCCAGCGTCAACGAGGCGTGCAAGATCCTCGATGAAGGCAAGGCGCTCAGGGCCAGCGACATCGACGTGATGTGGCTCTACGGTTTTGGCTTCCCGCGCTACCGCGGCGGGCTGATGTACTGGGCCGACGGCATCGGCGTGCGCGAGGTCTACAACCAGATCGCCGCCTGGCACCAACGCTACGGCGAGCGCTGGCGCCCGTCCGACTTCCTGCGCCGCCTCGCCGATGCCGGCACGCCGCTGCGCGAGGCGAAAATCGAGGGCGGCCTGCGGTAAGTGCACTGCGTTGCCGCGGCGCTTGCCGCCGCCGCCCCGCCACCAAGGAGAAACGCCGATGCCGACGAATACCGCCGCGCCGGAATGGCCGAACTTTCGCGAGGCCGACTTCATCATCAAGGATTACGTCTTTGCCAGCGGCGAGCGCTTGCCCGAGCTGAAACTGCATTACCGCACGATGGGTGTGCCGCGGCGCGATGCGGACGGAAAAATCATCAATGGCGTTCTGCTGCTGCAAGGCAACACCGGCACCGGCGCCAACTGGCTTCGCCCGACGCTCTCCGACGAACTCTTCCACCCGGGGCAGCCGCTCGATGCGCGGCAATATTTCCTGATCATGCAGGACGCGATCGGGCGCGGCGGCTCGTCAAAACCGTCGGACGGGCTGCGGGGAAACTTCCCGCATTACCGCTATCGCGACATGGTCGACAGCGGCTGCCGGCTGTTGACCGAGCATCTCGGCGTCGGCCATCTGCGGCTCGTCATCGGCAGTTCGATGGGCGGCATGCACGCCTGGATGTGGGCCGAGGCGTATCCCGACCTGATGGACGGCGTCATCGCGATGTCTTGCCAGCCGATTGAGATCAGCGGCCGCAACTGGCTCGGCCGCCGCGCCGCCGCCGAGGCGATCCGCCACGACCCGGATTGGAATAACGGCTTCTACGAGACGCAGCCGCGCCATTACATCTACAGCGCCGCCGGCAATTTCGGCACCGAAAGCCCGACCCGAATCCAGGAGACGGCGCCGACGCTCGCCGCCGCCGACAGGCTCTACGAAGAGCGGCTGGCTAATGCCGCCAAGGGCGATGCCAACGACGCGTTGTGGGCGATCGAGGCGATCCGCGACTACAACCCCGAACCCAATCTCGACAAGATCAAGGCGCAGGTCATGCTGATCAACGACGCCGAGGATCACGCCAACCCGCCGGAACTCGGCACCGTCGAGCGCGCGATGAAACGCGTCAAGCACGGCCGCTATGTACTGATCCCGGCCGGCCCCGACACCCACGGCCATTTCAGCCATTACTACGCCAGGCTGTGGAAACCGTACCTCGTCGAGTTTCTCGCGACGCTGGGCCCGCCGCGCGCCGAATTCACGGCTGCTTAGACGCGGACCGGAAGCCTGGGTGGGGCGGCGACGACCCGTGCCGGGCGAGCGAGGAACGCCGGCAGATCGTCGCCAAAGCCGACGACCGGATGATTGGGTTCCGCTTGCGGCCGCCGCGCCGCCGTCGGGCGGGCCGGCGGTTGCGATGGCGCGGCGGCGTGATTTTGCCGCTCGATCCGCGGTGCCTTCCGGCGCCGTGCAGCCTGAGTGCTGCGCGGTTCGGCGCGAGCCGCCGAACGGGATGCCGGCACCCGGCCGCGGCCGCGCCGCTTGCCGTCGCCGCCGAACTCGAGCGCCGCGGCATCGATGCCGACGATCGCGCCTGCCGGAATATCTTTGCCGATCAGTTCCTGGATCGCGGCGACCGCCTTGCCATCCTCAGGGGCGGCCAGCATGAACGAGCGGCCTGGCCGGCCGGCGCGGCCGGTGCGGCCGATGCGGTGCACGTAATCTTCGGCGTGATACGGTACGTCGTAGCAGAAGACATGGCTGAGGCCCTGGATGTCGAGGCCGCGCGCGGCCACGTCGCTGGCGACGAGAAGGCGGATCTCGCCGTTCTTAAAGCGCTCCAGCGTCTCGGTGCGTTTCGGTTGCGACATGTCGCCGTGCAACGCCGCCGCGTCGAAGCCGTGCCGCGCCAGCGAGCGCTGTAGAATGTCGACGTCGCGTTTGCGATTGCAGAAAATCAGCGCATTCTTGACGTCTTCGCCGGCGATCAGTTGGCGTAGCGCCTCGCGCTTCTCCTCCGGCGACACGACGACGAGAGACTGCGCCACGGTTTCGGCCGGCGAGGCCGGAGGCGCTACCGCGATTTCGACCGGGTCTGCAAGAAAGGCATCGGCCAAGCGGCGGATCTCGGGCGGCATCGTCGCCGAAAAGAACAGCGTCTGCCGCGCCTTCGGCAACAGGCCGACGATGCGCTCGACATCCGGAATGAAGCCCATGTCGAGCATGCGGTCGGCCTCGTCGATGACCAGGACCCGCACGTCGGACAGCAGGATCTTGCCGCGCTCGTAGAGGTCGAGCATGCGTCCGGGCGTCGCGATCAACACATCGACGCCACGATCGAGCTTGCGTTCCTGGTCGCCGAAGCGTTCACCGCCGATCAACAATGCCGTCGACAAGCGGTGATACTTGCCGTAGGTCTCGAACGACGCCTCGACCTGGGTCGCCAGCTCGCGCGTCGGCTCCAGGACCAGCGAGCGCGGCATGCGGGCGCGAGCGCGGCCGGCCGCCAGCTTGTCGATCATCGGCAGAGCGAAGCTCGCGGTCTTGCCGGTGCCGGTCTGGGCGCAGCCGAGCACGTCGCGGCCGTGGCCAACGACGGGAATGGCTTGCTGCTGGATCGGGGTGGGAGTGGTATAACCGGCGTCTTTGACCGCCTGAAGAAGCTCAGGCGATAGTCCTAGTTCAGTAAAATTCATTGAGAAGTTGTTGCCTTACCGAAGGTGTAGCGGGGCAAGTCGCCCGCACTGTCAATTGGGGATGCGGTGCGAAAAGTCAACGTTTTTCGTGTTTCAGTTATGTGTCGAAGGCAAGGTTTGGCATTCGCCGCAAGCGGATCCGCCGGTCAGCGGCGGCGAAATTGCGGGCGCGGCATGACGGGCGGCGCCGCCGTATCCTTGTGGCGAAAGTTGATGCGGCCTTTGCTCAGATCGTATGGCGTCATTTCGACCGTGACGCGGTCGCCGGCGAGAATGCGGATGCGGTTCTTCTTCATTTTGCCGGACGAGTAGGCGAGCGTCTCATGTCCATTGTCGAGCCGCACCCGGAACCGCGCGTCCGGCAGCAGCTCCTGCACGGTGCCCTCGAATTCGATCAGGTCTTCCTTGGCCAATGGCCACCTCCGTCAGAGATGAGGGAAAGGGGCGCCGCGGCAGCCTGGGCGATCAGAGTCGGGCGCCCCTTGCGGCGACCGACGGCTAGGCCGGACGCAGGTTGACCGCCGACACGCGGCCGCGCTGACCCTGCTCGAGTTCGTAACTCAGCTTCTGGCCCTCGTTGAGCCCATCCATGCCGGCCCGCTCGACCGCGGAGATGTGGACGAAAACATCGGGGCCTCCGCTCGTCGGCTGGATAAACCCGTAGCCCTTTTGGGCATTGAACCATTTGACCGTGCCGGTCGCCATTAGCAGTAACTCCAGTTGATAGCAGGCCGCCGCAGATCGCGGCGGATCGGACCTCGAACGGATCGGGAGACACGGTCCGGCATTCGGACGAGCGCCGGCAGTGAAGCCGAAACCCAAACGGGTCGACGCGCACTAGGTAGGCGGAACCGCCAAATTGCGCAAGATCCTCGCGCGGCGGGACCGGCCGTTTTCGCCCGTTGCGAGGGTCCGAGGCGAGCCTCGGCGGCGGGCCTGACGCCGGCGGCTCCGGGAAGCGAAGCGGCGGGTCATGATCGAGGCGAGCCGTTGGAGTGGAGCGGTTCACACCGCAGCGAGCAAAACGTGATAGGATTTTCTGCCATCCGGTCTCGGTGGAGGCGCAGCGATGCGCAAGCGGGTCAGTTCGCTGCTGCTTTGCGGTGCGGCGTTGTTCGGCATAACCGCCGCAGCCCGCGCGCAGCCGTCGGACGTTTTCTGCGCCGATACGCGCCCCATCGTCGTGATCGGCCCGAAGAAGGATTCGAGCGAGCTGGTAAAGCAGCTCGGCGAAGGGGGCGGGCTGGCCGGCCTTGGCGTCAAACTCTACGGCGTCAGCAACACGGCCGAGGCAGCCGACTCGCTGCTTTTTCTGAAGCGGTATTTCCCCGCCTTCGCGACCGAGGAGGCGGCGAGTGTCTTAACGAGCCTGGCGCGGTCGAGCGCGGCGAAGATCGGCGCGCTCGGCGTCGCGGCGGTCGGCGGATACCTGGTGTTTGAGGGCATGTTCGGCAACGACCAGTCGGGCGCACCGGAGCTGCCTCCGGGCGCACTCAATGAATGGAAGCCAATCGGGCCGTTGGTTCCGTGCGGCCGGAGCCTGTCCCAATGGGGAAACCCGCTTGCGAAGGATTGGACGCGGTCGATCGATACTCGGCCGCTCCATGCCTGGCAGGTGCCGGTGACGGGTGTGCCGGCGCAGGTCAAACCGGACGTCGGAGGGACGTCGGCTCTGCCGTTGAAAACGACGACCGTGCCAAATTACTTGACGCACATGACGCCGCCCCCGAGGGCGAACAGCGATCCGTTATCGTCGCTCGGGGCATTCCCGTCGCGACGCTCTACCGCCCCTGTCGTCTCTCCGTTGACGGGGGACGTCTACAATTATTCGGGCGATCGGAGGCCCGCGGCTGCGCCGCCGGCGAAAGCCCTGACCCAACCGGAACCGCTTTGGCCGCACCTCGTCCCGCAAGGTACAAATTCGCAGTGATCAGCATCGCGGGAGAGAGACCCGGCCGGGCCGGTTATAACCGTTGGTGCGGGAAATCGATGCGTCCGCTCCTTCCACTCCTCCCCGGTCATCCGCTTGTCCGTGGTCCATTCTCGGGCCGCGCCGGGTCGGAGAGCAGGACAAGACCGGAAGCCAGCGGCAATGCCAGCTCCGCCGAGACCCCGGCCTGGCCGAACGTTAATGCGCCGGCGGCGCCGAGCCTGGCCATCAGCTCGGCCTCGATCAGCGCCGTGCCATAGCCGGTGGCTTCGGGCGGCCGCACTGCCGGGCCATCGGACTCACGCCAATGCACGAGGAGCCGAGCGTCGGGGCTTTCGGTCCGCTCAATCTGCCATACGACATGCACGCGTCCCTGCGGGACCGACAATGCGCCATGCGTCGCGGCATCGGCTGCCAGCTCGTGCAATGCCATGCCGATACCGATGGCGGCTTTGGCGTCGAGCAGCACCGGCGGGCCCTCGATCGACACGCGGCCCTCACGGCCGATCCCAAAATTCTCCAATTCGACGGCGGTCAGGTCGGCAAGCGCCACACCGCCCCATCTCGCACGCCAGATCAGGCGGTAAATCCTGGCCAACGTCTCGATGCGCTGCAGAAAGGCGAGCGGCGGCGCGTGCCCGGCAAAGCTCCGGCGCCCGGTGTCGAGCACAAGATCGAGCATGGTCTGGATGCGGGCGTCCGTCTCCTCCTGGTACTGTTCGATTTCGGTGATGCGCGTGATGTCGGTGAACGTGACGAGGGCGCCGTCGAGGCTCTTGTCGACGGCATGGTAGGGCAGCACGCGCATCAGATAGTGCGCCTTGCCGTCGCGGCGAACGACGCGCCGCTCGTGGCCTTCACCGGTCGCCAGGACTGGACCGACCTCCCGCCGCAGGTCGAGGTCGACGATTCCGCTGACGATGTCAGTGAGCGGTCGCCCGCGATCCACTTCCATGAGGTTGAAAATGCTTCGGATTGCCGGGGTGAAGCTGCGGATGACGAGATTGCGGTCGACAACGACGGTTGCGATCTCCGTCCCGTCGAACAGGCTGCGCAGGTTTTCGTTGGCGCGATCCAACTCCTCGACCTTGCGCTGCAGCTCGGAATTTACCGTGTGAAGCTCTTCGTTGACCGACTGCGCCTCCTCGCGCGAGGTTTCCAGCTCCTCGTTGCTCGACTGCAGCTCCTCGTTGCTCGACTGCAGCTCCTCGTTGATCGAGACCAGTTCTTCGTTGGCTGATTTCAGTTCTTCGAGCGCGGTCTCGTATTCTTCGACCATCGATTGCAGCCGCTCGCGCGTATCGCGCAGCTCGCGTTCGATCTGCTCGGTCGAGGTGGCCTGATCGGGCACGGCCAGCGGTACCAGCTGCTCCGGTGTCAGCGGACTGCCAAGATCGCTGAAAACGATCAGAAACAGCGGTTCGACGTCGCGGTCGGGCAGCGGCTCGACAGACAAATCAATGAACTGGATCCGGTCATCGACCTGAACGCGGATGCCGGCGCGGCGGATCGAGCGACGGCTTTCGACGGCCTCGGCCAGCGTAGTGCGCAGGTCGACGCGCAACCCGCGGCGCGCCATCATCATGACATTGCGGTTCGGAGCGCCCGGCGCATTTTCGAGATACTTGCCGGTGCGGTTCGAGAAGTGAATGACGTCGCCATCCCGCGTCACGACCACGTGCGCCGGCGCGAACTGATCGAGTACCCGGCTCTCGACGACGTGCCGCAGCGGCAGTGTTGTGCCGTTGTTGCCGAGGACCGGCCGCGGCTCGAGCAACCCGTGGCGGGGGGAGGGCACACGAAGCGGCAGGCCGGGATGGACCCCGGTCTGCTCGCGCCGCTGAAAGATGCGGTTCTTCTTGTCGAGCGGTGCAAACAGTTCCGCGTGCTGCGTCAGCGTCTCGGAAGTGCCGAGGAACAAATAGCCGCCCGGCCGCAGCGCGTAATGAAATATCGGAATCAGCTGATGCTGCGGTCCCCTGTCCAGGTAGATCAGGAGATTACGGCAAGAAATCAGGTCGATGCGCGAGAAGGGCGGATCCCGGATGATGCTGTGGGACGAGAAAATGCAGACATCGCGCACGTCACTGGTCAGCGTGTAGCTGATGCCATCGCCGGAGAAGAAGCGGTCCAGGCGGTCCTGGCTGACATCCTGAAGCAGTGCCGCCGGATAGCGCGCCGCGCGCGCGACCGTGACGGCGGGATCGTCGATATCGGTGGCGAACACGACAAGCTTTGGCCTCACCCTGACGGTCGCCAAGTGCTCCAGCAGCAGGATGGCGATCGAATAAGCCTCCTCTCCCGTGGCGCAGCCGGGAATCCAGACCCGAACCGAGTCGGTCGAGCTTTTTCCTTCGAACAGCTGCGGGATGACTTGTTGTTTCAGCGCCTCGAACGCTTCCCTGTCGCGAAAGAACGCCGTGACCCCGATCAGCAGGTTGTGGAAGAGCTGCACGACTTCCCGACGGTCTTCGCGCAGCCGATCGACATACCGGTCGATGTCGCGCAATTCGAGAACCTGCATCCGCCGCTCGATCCGACGCAGGAAGGTGCGCTCCTTGTAGCCGGAAAAATCGTGCCCGACCGCCTCGCGCATGACATCGCAGATCGTTTGCCGTGCTTGCCCGAGCCGCGTCCGCTCGTTTAGGTTCGCGCCGGTTCGGGCGTTGAGCGTGCCGATACCCTGCACATATTCGATCAGCTTGCCGGCCATTTCCTGCACCGGGAGTGACAGGTCGATCGCGCCCGATGCGATCGCGTTGAACGGCATGTCCGGGTAGCGCGGCGTAATGTGGTCCGCCGCTTGGGCGATCGTCAGACCGCCCTTCTCTTTGATCGCCTTTGCGCCGAGCGAGCCGTCATGGCCGACCCCGGAAAGGATCACCGCGACGGCCTGTTCGCCTTGATCTTCGGCAAGCGATGCGAGGAATACGTCGATGACGTGGCGCTCCCGCGCGCGCGCCGGATGCGGCCGCAGCCGCAATCGACCTCGGCGCACCGTCAGCACCATGTCTTCGGATAAAACATAGACATGGTTCGGCTCGATCAGCGCGCCATTGCTTATCGGCTGGACCCGCAGGGCTGTCGTGCGCGCGATGATCTGGGGCAGCGCGCTTTCGTGGCGTTCGCCGAGATGCGTGGCGACGACAAACGCCATGCCGGGTTCGCCCGGCATCGGCGCAAAGAAGGCTTGCAATGCCTCGACCCCGCCGGCCGAGGCGCCGATTCCGACGATGGGAAACCGATCCGCCATTGTACTGCTTTCTTGCTACGCCCGGCGCGTTTTGGGTCGCGGGCAGCAGCATGCGGGCAGATTGCCCCGCCGTACAGTTATTCTCCGCAGCGCCCGGCCAAACAGCTGAGCAACCGAACCGCCAAACGGTTCAAGCGATTTCCGGCGTCGGCATTATCGGTTGCCGGCTGAAGAAGCGCTGCAAAACGACGAGTTCGTCCTCCGCTTCTTTTTCGAGCCGCTGCCAGTGCTCAACGCCCAGGGTTCGCCCGGCGGCCCTGGCATTTTCGGCCATGTGGCGACACAGCCCGATGCGTTCGTTGAGCACGCGGGCGGCGACGCCGACGGCATGGTCGATGGCTTCCAGTTGACCGGTCGCCACTTCCTCCGGGCTGAAGCGGTGTCCGAGGTGACAGCGATATTGCTGGACCCCGTTGCTGTTGTCTTCGCGCATGGCCCCGCCGCATTCGGGACAGGTCAAGGCGATCGGCCGTTCGCGTTCGTCCATCTCGGCGCTCGTTTCAGCAGTAGTTGTGGGCGCAGGCACCTGCACCATCCGCATCGCCAGCCGCCGCAGCAACGGCGGCAGTTCCTCGCCGGTGACCACATGGTCGACGCGGACCAGCGCGGCCGCAGCCGTCGGCATCTCTGGATAGAAGGTCGTGGCCGGCTCCTGAACGACGGTCAGGCCGCCGGCCCGTTTGATTGCGTCGAGCCCGGCGGCGCCGTCGCTGCCGGTGCCGCTCAGCACCACGCCGATGACGCGCGCGCCGTACTCCCGCGCCGCCGATCGAAACAACGGGTCAACCGCGGGTCGGGTAAAATGCTCCCGCGGCCCCCGCGACAGCCGAATATGGCCGTTCTCCACCATCATGTGCCGGTCGGGGGGCGCCACGTAAACGGTCGCCGGGCGTATCGCCTCGCGATTGGTCGGATGCTTCGCGATGAGCGGCCCCGCGGACGACAGCAGCTCCGGCAAGCGGCTGCGGTTCGCGCCGACATGCGAGACGACAAAGAGGCTGCCGGTGAAATCGACGTCGAACGCGGCGGCGACGGCGAGTATCGTATCGAGCGCCCCCGCCGAGCCGCCGATCGCGATAATGTTGGGGCGGACAGCGCGACGTTGCAGCGGTGCGTCGCCGCTGCACGAGACGCCGGTCGCGTCATGTTGGCCATCCACGGGGCCCACCTTTCGAGCGACCCGCGAGGGCAATCGACGGGCCGTCGCTGCGGCGCCGGGCCCGCTGCCCGACGCACAATCCCGAGCGTGCCAACGGCGGTCCCGAGAGTGCGTTCCCGTGTCAATCGCGCTGGCCGCGCTCGCTCAACGCATGATCCGCTCGGCTTCGTCCGCGATATCGCGCCACGCCTCGGCAGAGACCATGTCACCGGTCTCGTCCGCGGCCATCGCGTTCTCGCGGGCGATCGCGACCGCGTCCGGACCGTGTCGCCTGATCAGCCGGTGTGCTTCCAGTTCAACCGTAAGCGCGTCATCGGGGAGCGCGTGCTCTTCAGGAAGGCCCCACTGAACCGCGACAGCATCCAGCCGGCGGCGCTCGGCCAATCCGGCCAGGATTTCCTGGCCACGGACGTAGGTAAGCAGATCGCGGGTAAACTCCCTGCGATCCTTTTCGCACCTGGCCCCGGCTTTTTCGAGGAGCGCCATCGAGCGGGCGATAACCAGATTGGTTTTCGCCAGACGCGTATAGATTTCTATCGTCGCTCGGTCAGCCATCTCAGATCGCTTCCGGCCGCTGAAGCATTAAAAACAATGCTTCCTCTCATTTTGCACCTGAATACCGAGCGCGCCAATCACCCGGGCCGGCGGCGCCACCGGGCCGCTCTGTCCGCCTCCGCCGAGGATCCGGTCGAGCGGCGCGGCGGTCTTCAAGCGGGGCCAAATACGCTCGTGTCCCCGGAAGCATTTGACAATGAGCCGGGTGTAGCCGCTGAGCAGCGACGCGGCGGATTGTTGCGGGTCACCGAACACACCGGGGTGTCCATTGCTCAGAGTCCTTGAAGGAGGTGGTGCCCCGAGTCTGATTTGAACAGACGACCTACCGCTTACGAAGCGGTTGCTCTACCGCTGAGCTATCGGGGCGATCCGGGCGCCGGCAACCGCCTCTAATTATCCGATTGCACCGACGGCGCCAAGTCCGGCAGCGTCCCGCCCGGCCGCGTCGATACGTCGGTTGCCGGCAATATCGGCTCCGGCGGCCCCGCCAGCAACGCGCCGCGCCGCGCCCGCGCCGCGGCTTCCGGCGTCTGCCAGGCGAGCGTATCGTAGGCGCCGCAGGCTTGGCACAGCGCCTGCCACTGCGCTGCTGCCGCACCGCACCGCCGACAGATATAAGACGGCTCCGGCGGCGCGCCGAGCGCACGGTCGAGCCATCGCCGCGCCGCCGCCAGATCGCCCGAGGCGCCCTCTTCGAGCCGCGCCATCGCCAAACACAGGCGCCGCGACGGCTGCTCCCGGTCGGCGCCCGAGGCCGCCGCGGTCGCAACGTCGGGATCGAGATGGCGACGCGCCTCGCCCCACAATCGCGCGTCGAGCGCCGCCTCGGCGGCGGCAAGGCGGCTCTCGACGGAACGCGGATTGTGCGCGGCCAATTTCTGCACGGCGGCGGCGCGCGCCAACGGCGCGGCGTCGGCATCGATCTCGGCATAACAGCGCGCCAGTTCGCGGTGCGGCGCCGCCCGCCAGGCGCGCTCGACCGCCTTCGCGGCGGCCCGCCGGCGTCCGAGACGGCAGAGCAGACGGGCGTGATGGAGCGCCGGTTCGGCAAGGTCGGGCGCCAATGCCTGCGCTTTCGCCGCCAAGCCGACGGCTTTGCGCAGATCGCCATCGCGCTCGGCTGCGCTGCTCAGTTCGTGCAGCGCGACGCCACGGTGGTGGTGCGCCGCCTCGGCGGGCAGGGCGCCGCGCCGTGCCGCCGCGGCAAGCGTCTCGTGCACCGCCGCCCAGTCGCCGGCGCGCGCCTGCAGCAGCACCAGACTGTCGGCCAGCCAGCGCGCACCCGGGCGCAGCAGCCTGGCGCGTTCGGCCAGCGGCCGAGCGGCAGCATCGTCGCCCTCCCGCAGCGCCTGGCCGATCAGGCCACGCAGCCCGAGAAATTCGCTGTCCGGACGTTGCAACAATAGCGTGTAAGCCTGCCGCGCGGCCGCGGCATCGCCCTCGCGGTGCGCCGCCTCCGCCGCCAGCAGCAGCGCCGTCGGCGAATCGGCGAGAAAGGCCGAGGCGCGCCTGCCATGCCGCCGCGCCTCGCCGGCATCGCCTGCCGCCAACGCGACGAGGCCGCGGGTCAGCGCCGCCTCGCCGGCGTGCCGCCGGCGCGCCGCGCGGCGGCGGCGGACGTTGCGCGGCGTCCGCCGCAGCGCTGCGACGAACAGCGCCAGCAGCGCGACGGCAACGCCGATCAGGGCCGCGGCGCCGAGCAGAACCCCGACCGAAGTGTCGATCCGCCAGCCCTGCCAGACGATGTCGACCTGGCCGGGATTGCCGGCAAAGAAGGCGCCGGCTGCAACCGCGGCGGCGATCAGCGCCAGCGCAAGGAGAAGGCGAATCAGGCGGATCATCGCGGCGCCCCGGCGGGGGCCGCCGCACCGGCATCGTTAGCCGCCCCGAGTTGCGCCGTCGCCACGCTCCCGACCCGGCGCAGCGCGTCGTCGACGGCGAGACGCTGGCGCGCCTTTTGCAGCCAGGGCTTGGCCGCTGCGGCCGGCGGACCCGACAATTCATCGATGGCGGCGACGGCGCCGGCGAGATCGCCGTCGGCGAGATCCGCCCTCGCCGCATCAATCGCCATCCCCGGCGGGCTTGCCGTCGCGCCGGAATCGTCAACCCGCTGGATCCTGACAAGGCCGCGCAGCCGCGCCAGCATCGCAGCCGTCCAACTGCGCGTCTCCGGCGTCGGCTCGTCGCTGCTCGAACCGGTGGCGGCGAGCCGGCGCAGACCTTCGACGAGGGCGGCTTGCGTCGCCACCCCCGTCTTTGCCGGGCCGGCCAGCGAGTTGACTGCGGCGGCCAGTTCGGGCCGGCCGCGCGCCGCCGCGGCGAGCGTTGCATACGGCGCCGCGAACGGCCGCCCGGCCGCCACCGCGTCGCGGATCTGCAGGACAGCAAGCGCCAACGCCGCACCCCGTGCATCGAATGCGACGCGGGCCTGGAGCGCCTTGTCGAGCGCGTGCTGCCGGTTGCCGAGATCGGCAACCGTGGCCGACAGCGTCGCCAACCGGCGCTGCGTTGCGGCGGCATCGGTGGCCGACAGCGCCTTCTCCGCGGCGCCGACCCGGTTGTCGAGAGCGGCGACGGCGGCCGACAGCGCCGTCTGCTGCCGTCGCAATTGGGCGATGTCGCCCGCCGGTGCCGCAGCCGTCGCCTTCAGCGCGGCGACCCGCGCCGCGATCTGCTGCAACGTCGCGGCTGCCGAGGCTGCCTCTCGGCTCGCCTGCTGCTGCGCCTCGTCCTGTGCCGTTTGCAGGCGGTCCATGCGGGCCGCGAGCGCCTCGTCGCGGCGGCGCGCTGTCGCCGCCGGTCCCCACGGCAGCAGGCCGGCCCACAACGGCGCCGTTGTAACCAGCGCGACGACGAGTACTAGCGCGGCAGCCAGCGTGATCGCGGCGGCGCGCCACGCCGGCGGGGTCGGCCGCGGCTGCCGGGCGGCCGGCGCCGCTTCCGGCGCCTCGACATGTTCGGACTGTTCGACCGGCGCTTCGCTCATGCCGCCCGCCATGCGGCGGCGAGGCGACCGAGCGCCGCCAGCATCGCCGCCTGCTCGGGCCGCTCGGCAACGCCGCGGGTGTGAAACGGCAGCGACGCAAGAGGCGCATCCGCGGCGGCGCTGATCGAGAGCGCCGACACGCCTGCCATCGTGCCCGCGATGCCGGCCTCGGATGCCAGCCGCGCGAAGATGGCGGCGGTGCGCGGCGAAAAAAACAGCGCGAAATCGACCGAGCGCGAGGTGAAATGCCGCACCGTCGCCGCGCTCAACCCGGCCGCGGCGCGCGCCTCGTAGAGCATCGCCTGCGTGACCGCGAAGCCGCGCGCACGCAGAGCGCCGGCGAGGTCGCCGGCAGTGTCGCGGCCGGTGACATGCAGCAATTCGCCGCCGCCGGGCGACAGGCGTTCGCCGACCAGCCGCGCGAGATCGCCGGCATTGCCGCTGGCGCTCCAGACGCAGGCAAATCCTTCGGCCCGCGCCTGCGCCGCGCTGGCCGTGCCGACCGCGAACAACGGCACGCCGCGCCCGCCGCAGCGCCGCGCCAGCGCGCGCACGCCGTTGGCGCTGGTGCACAAAATCGCCTGCACGTTCGTCAATTCGGGCGGCGGCGGATCAAGGTAATGGATATCGAGCAGCGGTTCGATCAGCGCCGCGATGCCGTGCTCTGCCAATGCCGCGGCGAGATCCTGCGCCTCGCTGCGCGGCCGCGTCACGAGCGCGCACGGACAAGCCCGGGATGCAGGTCTGGTGCGGCTAATACCCTTCACGCTCCATGCGCTTGCGCAGCAGCTTGCGGTAGCGGCGCACCGCCTCGGCCTTTTCACGGGCGCGCCGCTCCGACGGCTTCTCGTAATTGCGCCGCAGCTTCATCTCCCGGAACACGCCTTCGCGCTGCATTTTTTTCTTCAGGGCCCGGAGGGCCTGGTCGACGTTGTTGTCGCGCACGAGGACTTGCACGGGCGGATCACTCCTTCTGAAGCCAAAACCGAACCAAAACCGGCAACAGCCGCGGCACGGCCGTCTGCGCCTTTATTTAACACCGCAAGGCGCGGCTGTGAAGGCGGGCATGGCTTTACCGCGGCCTGGGGGGCGCACATATTCAGCCGATGGCTCTGTTGAAGATCGCCCGCATGGGCAACCCGGTGCTGCGCCAGCGCGCCGCCGCGATCGAGGATCCCGCCGCGCCGTGGGTGCGGCGGCTGGTCGACGACATGATCGAGACGATGGAAGACGCCGGCGGCACCGGGCTTGCCGCGCCGCAGGTGCACAAACCCTGTCGCCTCGTCATTTTCCGCGTCGGGCCGGAGCGATTGACCGACCTGCCGGGCGATACCGAGCAGGACCTGACCGTGTTGATCAATCCGGTCGTCGAGCCCGCCGGCGCCGAGCAGGCATTCGGCTGGGAAGGCTGCCTCTCTGTGCCGGGGCTGCGCGGGGTCGTGCCGCGGCATCTGCGCATCCGCTACCGCGGCATGGGGCTTGACGGCGCCGCGATCGAGCGCGAGGCGGCCGGCTTTCACGCCCGCGTCGTGCAGCACGAATGCGACCATCTCGACGGCATCCTCTACCCGCAGCGCATGAGCGACCATCGCCTGCTGGTCTTTGTCGAAGAATTGCAGCGCCACCCGATCGATCTCGCGGCGTTTCTCGCCGAGAAGGTCGCCCGGTGAGAAGCCCGTTCGCCGAGCGCGAGCGCGACCGGCTGATCGCGGCATTGCTGCCCGACATCGCCTTCGACGGCTGGACGCGGCGGGCGTTGCGCCATGCAGCGCGGCGCATCGGCATGCCGGAGGGCGAGGCGATTGCGCTGTTTGCGCGCGGCGCGCCCGACCTGATCGCCGAGTTCAGCCATTGGGCCGACCGGCAGATGCTGGAGCGCCTTGAGACGGCGTCCGTCGAGCCCCTCAGCCTGTCGCAGCGGGTGGCGCTGGCGCTGCGACTGCGCTTTGCGGCGTTGCTGCCGTGGCGGGAGGCGGTGCGGCGCGGTCTCGCCGTGCTGGCGCTGCCGCATAACGCGCCGCTTGCCCTGCGCCTGCTTTACGACACCGTCGATGCGATCTGGCACGGCGTCGGCGACCGCTCGACCGATTTCTCCTTTTACACGAAGCGTGCGACGCTGGCCGGCATCTGCGCCGCCGCGACGCTCTATTGGCTCGACGACCGCTCGCCCGAATTTGCCGACACGCAGGCCTTTATCGACCGGCGTCTTGCCGATATGCACCGTATTGGCGGCCTGCGCCGCCGAGCGGCAACGGCGCGCTCCCGTCTGCCCAGCCCGTTCCGCCTGCTGCGCCCGCTGCGCTGAACCGCACCGGCGCGCCGAGCCTGCGCCGAGCAGCATGAGTTTGCCGCTGGACGAGGGACCTGTCCGGCGATAACGTCGCGCGGGGCCGCAAGGCCCCGCAACACGAGTCGGGCGAACCGGCCGTGCATGACAAGAATAAGCCTTTGGGAGAGCCGTCACGTCGCGAGGAGCAGGGACGCGACGGCTTCATGTGGTGAGAGGCTCCCTGTGCCATCGCGACGCGCGTCCTCCCGGTCAACAATTTGGGAGAACGCCATGACGGACGCCGCACGCTCGTCTGCCAATACCGCGATTTTTGCGCTTGGGCGCAAACTCGACAGCATACCGTTCAGCCCCTACCACGTCGCCGTGATCCTCGTCCTGGGTCTCGTCGGCTTTGTCGACGGCTACGATCTGGCGCTGACCGGCTCGCTGCTCGTGCTGGCCAAGGCGCCGCTGCACATCACGCCCGACCAGATCCGCTGGCTGACTGTCGCGGCGACGATGTTTGTCGTGGTCGGCGGCTTTATCGCCTCGGCGATCTCGGACCATGTCAGCCGCAAGCTGATCATCCAGATCGGCGTTGTCGGCATGACCTTCTTCACGCTGATGATCCCGTTCGTGCAGACCGCCGAGCAGTTGATCATCGTGCGCCTGTTGACCGGGCTCGGCCTCGGCTTTGCGATCACCGCACCGTTTCCGGTCGCGGCCGAATTGATGCCGGCGCAGCACCGCCGCACCTACGGCGCGATCTACGAGATCTGCTTGGCGAGCGCCTTCGCCCTCCTGCCGTTCGTCGGCTTCATGCTGGCGCACGACCCGAACGGCTTCCGGCTCATCGCGCTGCCCGGCGGCCTGGCGATCTTCGTCGTGCCGGTGCTCGTCCATTTCGTCATTCCGCAGAGCCCGCGCTGGCAGCTGCGCCGCGGCCAGGTTCAAGCGGCGGTCGATACCGTAAACCAGTACATCCGCCGCTGCGGCAACCGGATTGCGCCGCTGAGCGTCGCTGAACTCGGGCCCAACGTGCACGAAGCGCGGGAGCAGCTGCCGCCGTTCGGCGCGCTGTTCGCGCCGGGACAGATTCGCTGGACCGCCGTCGGCATCCTGACCAGCATCAGCGCCGGGACGGCCTATTACCTGATCGCGATCCTGTTGCCGAAGGCGCTGATCGACCAGGGCGCGGCGGTGACGACGGGCTTTGCGATCAGCACGATCGTGTTCGCCGCGACGATCCCCGGCAAGGCGCTCAACGCCTATCTGATGGAGATCCTCGGCCGGCGCGGGACGATCGCCTTTGCACTGTCGGGCGCGTTTCCGGGCCTCGTGCTGATGGCGACGGCGCATCTCGGCGGCCGCTATGCGAGCCTGATGATGACGGGCGGCGCGATCGTGCTGGGCTTGACGGCGCTCGCGTCGTTTCCGGCGGTGCGCGTCTATCTGTCGGAACAGTTCCCGACCGCGCTGCGCGGCCGCGGCAACATCTTCGGCGAGGCGTTCGGGCGCATCTTTGCCGGCGTACTGGCGCCGTTCATGCTCGAGCCGCATACCGGCTCGCCGCTGGCCTTTTTCGGCACGATCGTCGTCGTCGTGCTGCTCGGGGCCTTCATCCCGCTCCTGTTCGGCAAGGAGACGGTCGGCCAACTCGAGCGGGTCACCGAGGGTGCCGGCGCGGAGGCGCTCGCCGAGCCGATCCCGGTGACGCTCGGCTGACCGCCGCGGCGCGATGGGCGGCTGCCTCGCGCCGGCGCTGGCAGGGCAGCCGCGTTAACGCGTCGGCGGCAGGTTGGCGAGGTGCTGTTCGGCGTCGCCGTCGTCGCTGCGATGGGCCAGCCGGCTCGGCAGCAATTCGCCGAGATGCTCCAGCACCGGGTAGGCGGCGGCGGCAAGATGTGCGTTGACGCGCTTCATGTCGCGCAGGACATCGAGATGCAGCGCGCTCGTCTCGACGCTCTCTACGCGGCCGGCGCGGATGCGGGCGAAATGCGTCTCGGTGGCGCGCGCTTCGAGGTCGCGAAACACCTCCTTTTCGCCGAGCAGCCGGCGCGCCGCCCGCGCATCGCCGGTCATAAAGACTGCCGCGGCACTCTGCACGTTGCCGGCAAGCCGTTCGAGCATCGTGCGGATTTCGGCCTGGCCTTCCTCGGAGAAGGCGAGGCCCCGCTTCAGCCGCTTGGCGGCGATCGCCATCAAGCCCTTTTCGATGATGTCGCCGGCGTGCTCGAGATTCGTTGCAAAGGCGAGGATTTCGGCGAGCCGGGCGTTGTCGTCGGCGTCGAGCGCGTCGGGATCGAGCGCGGTCAGGTAAGCCTTGATCGCGCCATTGAGCCGGTCGAGCACCGTGTCGAGGCTCTTGACCGCGGGGACCTGCTTGCGATCGCCTCGGTCGAGCGCGTCAAGCCCGCCACGCAGCATCGCCTCGACGACATCCGCCATGCGCAAGACTTCGCGCGCCGCGCCGGCCAGCGCGACCGCCGGCATCTCGCGCTCGGCATCGTCGAGATAGACCGGGCGGCCCGGATCGGTCGGCGCCGCCCGCGCCGGCAGCCATCGGATCAGCAGCCGCGAAAACGGGCCGAGCAGCGGCAGAAACAGCAGCGCCGTCGCGAGGTTGAACAGCGTATGGAAATCCGCAATGACCCGTGCCCGATGCGGATCGAGCTGCATCATCAACGGCCCGATCCACGGGAGCAGCGCAAGCCCCAGGGCGCAGCCGATCAAACGGTTCACGAGATTGCCGACCGGCACCCGCCGGGACGCCGGATCGTCAGCGCCGTCGCTTTCCAGCAACGGGTTGAGCGCGGTGCCGAGATTGGCGCCGAGCACCAGCGCAAAGCCGGCCTCGGGCGGGATCGTTCCGGTGCCGGACAGCGCGACAATGAACAGCACGATCGCGACGCTCGAATGCGCCGCCCAGGTCAGCGCCGCCGCGATGATTACGTCGATCACCGGCTGCGTCGCGACCGCTCCCATCAGCAGCCGGAGGCTCGGCGTGTCCTCGAACGGCTGCATGATCGCCAGCAGCTGCGTCAGCGCGAGCAGCATCAGGCCGAGGCCGATCGCCGCGCGGCCGAGGTCGCGCGGCCGCGATCGGCCGCCCTTGCGGAACAGGATGACGCCGACCAGCACAAACAGCGGCGCCACGTCGCTGATGTCGAACGACAGGAGCTGCACAATCAGCGTCGTGCCGAGATTGGCGCCGAGCATGATCGCCAATGCCGGCACCAGGCCGAGCAGGCCGCGCCCGGCAAAATTCGCGGTCATCAGACCGGTGGCGGTGCTGCTTTGCAGAACTGCGGTCACGCCGAGCCCGGCCGCGAATGCGCGAAACCGATCGCCGAGCGCACGCGACATCACGCGGCGCAGCTGCGGCCCGAAGGCGCGCTGGATGCCGCTTTGCACCATGTGCACGCCCCACAGCAGGAGCGCGACCGAACCGGCCAGATCGACCAGCGTTAGAGTGGCGCCCATCTCCACGCTCCTGTTACGGCGTGCGCCGGGGCCGTCCACCCGCGCGATACGCCCCGTTCGACCGGGATGCAAGGCGAATTTCCCGTGCCGCGGCAAGGATATCGGCGGGCGGTCTTGTTTGCTGCGGGGCGGCGGCGCTAGGCTGCCGCAGCGATCCTCAGGAGGTCCGGTCGATGGCAGGAGAATCCGCGCATTTCGGCTTGCGGCTGCGGCCGCCGACGCCGGCGATCCGGCCGTTTGATTTGCCGCCGCGCATGCAGCCGATGCTCGACCGCGCCCGCGCCGGGCTCGCAGAACCCTATCGCGGCATCGGCACCGGCGCCGGCGGCGCGATCGCGCCGGACATCTTCGCCGTCGAGAAAAGCGGCGTGCCGCTCGCCCCGGTCGTCGCGGCGGCGGGCGCGTTCCTTGCCGGCCTGTCGCCGTCGCAGCGCGCCGCCGCGACGTTCCTGCCGGGCAGCGAGGAATGGCGGGAATGGTCGAACATTCATCCCTGGCTGATGCGCCACGGCGTCTGCCTCGCCGATCTCGGCCACGACCAGCGCGAGGCGGCGCTGGCGCTGATGCGCGACAGCATGAGCGAGGCCGGCTACAAGCTGGCGCGCGACGTGATGCGGCTCAACGGGCATGCGCTGGAGATCACCGGCAAGCCCGAAGAATACAGCGAGTGGTATTACTGGGTCAGCATCTTCGGCAACCCGTCGGCGAAGGCGCCGTGGGGCTGGCAGATCGACGGCCATCACCTCAACGTCAATTGCTTCGTGCTCGGCGATCAGCTGGTCATGACGCCGACGTTCATGGGGTCGGAGCCGGTATTGGCGCGCTTCGGCAAATACCGGGGCACCCGCGTCTTCGCCGCCGAGGAGGAGGAAGGGCATGCGCTGATGCGCATCCTGTCGCCCGAGGAGCGGCAGCAGGCGACGGTCGGCCATGACCTGCCGGGGGAATTGCTGACCGCGGCGTTCAACGACAACCGCCGCATCGAGCCGGCCGGCATCCGCTACGGCGACCTATCGCCGGACGGCCGCGATCGCCTCCAGGCGCTGCTTGGCGTGTACACGGGGCGGCTGCGGCACGGGCACGCCGAGATCCGCTGGGCCGAGGCAAAGCGTCATTTCGATGACACGCATTTCGCCTGGATGGGGCCGTTCGACGACACGAGCCCGTTCTATTACCGCATTCTGTCGCCGGTCATCCTCGTCGAGTTCGACCACCAATCGGGCGTCGTCTACGACAACGACACGCCGTCGCGCGACCATATCCACACCGTCGTGCGGACGCCGAACGGCAACGATTACGGCCGCGACCTGCTGCGGCAGCATTACGCGCGGCACGCGCATGGCGCCGCCGCGGCGCACGCCCATGCGCAGGCGCACGCCGCCGGCGTCCCGCACAGCCACTCTTGAGGCGCCGGCAGCGGCACGGCGCCAATGCTGAGAGTGCCGCCTCCGATCTGGGCATTTGCCTACGTGCTGATCGCGGTCGGCCTCAGCGCCTGCGTCGGATGGCGGAAGCCGCCGGAGTTGCCGGTGGCGCCGCTCGGCATTGCGCTCGTCGTCATCGGGGTCGCGCTGGCGGTCTCGGCCGCCGCATTGTTTCGGCGCATCGGCGCGACGTTGCATCCCGACGCCACCGAGCACCGGGCGCTGGTCACCTGGGGGCCATTCCGTTTCAGCCGCAACCCGATGTACCTGAGCCTGGTCGTCGTCACGCTCGGCATCGCGACCTGGATCGGCGCGTGGCCGATGTTTCTGGCCCCGATCGCGGTTTTCGCGACGGCGAACTGGGTGCACATCCCGTTTGAGGAAATGAACATGCGGCGCGAATTCGGTGCCGAGTTCGCCGCCTATGCCGGCCGGGTCCGGCGCTGGATCTGAGCCGCCGGTCGACGCGCTCGGCGCTACGACACGCGGTCGAGCACGGCCAGGATGGCGCGGCGCAATTCGCTCGGCCGATAGGGTTTGCGCAGCACCGGCCCCTGCGCAGCGCTGTCGCGATCGGCGCGCACCAGATTGGCGAAGCCGGTTGCGTAAAGCACCCGCAATTCCGGACGCAGTTGCTGCGCCGCGCTGGCAAGGTCGATGCCGTCGCGCCGCCCCGGCATTACAATGTCGGTGAACAGCACATCGACGCGCAAATCGGGCCGGCTCGCGAGCAGACGATAGGCGTCGTCGCCGTTGGCCGCCTCGATGATCCGATAGCCGTCAGCCTCCAGCACGGTCACCGCGATTTCACGTATGTCGGGATCATCTTCGACGATAAGGACCGTTGTTCCCGGTTCTGCCATTCACCAGCACCGCACGCTCGTAGGCCCAAACGGCGCGGACCGCGATTCACTCCGCCAGCACGGATGAATTTGCGCTGTTGTTGCGGGTATCCAGGGTTGCGGCCACCTCATGGCCGACACCGGCGCGCATGCGCGCCGTTAACGTTGCTATAAGCATCAACGCGTCTACTGCGGGAATGTCTGGATGCCCGCCGTCGGACGCTGCGCCGCCGCCGCGTCGCGGCCATGTGCCGCCGATCGTCGTCGCGGCCGCCGCGGCCGCTGCGCTGTACGGCTGGGCGATTGTCGCGACGACGCCGACACATCCCGGCGCGATCGGCATCAACATCAATACGCTCGGCAACGAGTGGATGGTTTTCGTCGGCGCCGTGCAATGGTTTCTGCACGGCCAGATCAGCGCGCTCTATGACGGCAATCGCTTCACCGCCTACCTGAACGCCGCGTTCGCGCCGTTCCTGTCGCAGCCGATGTCGTTTCGGCCGTTCGTCTATCCGCCGAGCTTTCTGCTGCTCGTGCTGCCGTTCGGAGCGCTGCCGTTCGTCGTGTCATGGCTCTCTTTCGAGGCCGCGACGGCCGCCCTCCTGGCCGCGTCGCTGTGGTTCGGCGGCGACCGGCCGGACCGCCGCCTGTTTGTGCTGTGCGGCGCCTTGCTGGGACCGGCGGCGGCGATCAACTTCGCCGCCGGCGAGAATGCGTTTCTGACCGCCGGGCTGCTGGTCGCCGGCTTGCGGCTCGTCGAGCGCGGCCGGCCGCGCTCCGGCGGGCTTCTGCTCGGCGTGTTGACGGTAAAGCCGCAATTCGCCCTGCTCGCGCCGGTGGCGCTGATCGCGGCGCGCGACTGGCGCGCGCTTTGGTGGTGGGCGGCAGGCGCTGTCGGGCTTGCAGCCGCGAGCGCCGGCCTGTTCGGCATCGGGTTATGGCGGCACTGGCTCGATCTGGCGCTCGCCGGCTACTGGCAGGCCAACGCGACCTGGGTGCAGGCGGCGCGGGTATGGGGGACCAGCGTCTATGCCAGCCTGTTCGCGATCGGGCTGCCGTCATCCGCCGCCAACGCCGGCCAGGCGGCCGCGACGCTGATCGCCGGCGTGCTCTGCTGTGTCGCGTGGCGCCGCCCGCTGCCGGCCGACCGCCGGATCGCCGTGGTGCTGGCGGCGACGATGCTGGCGGCGCCGCATTCCTCGGTCGTTGATTTCGTGCTGCTGTCGGTCGCGGTCATGCTGTGGAGCGCCGACGCGATGCAGGCGGAGATCCCGCTGGCACAATGGACGCTGGCGCTCGCGCTGTGGCTGGCGATGCTGTTCAACCCGCCGCTGGCGTCGCCGCCCGGCCGGCTGACTCCGCTGTTGATCGTCGGTTTCATCGCGATGGCGATGCGGGTGGGCGAACGGGCCGGCCACGGCACGCGGCTGCCGGCGCAGCCGCTGCCGGCCGCGCCCTGACGGCGCCAGCGGAGGATGCCCGTGGCTGACGCCGCCGCCCGGCCGCGGCCCGCGATCGCACCGCTCGCCGCGCCACACCGAGGCGCTGCGACGGCGCTGCTGCAGCGCCTGATACCGTGCTGGCCGCTGCTCGCCGGGCTGCTGTTCTTCGCCCGCCTGCTCGCGGCGCGGCGCGCATTGCTCAACGATCCCGACACCTACCTGCACGTCGCGGCGGGGCGCTGGATGCTGGCGCACGCCGCGTTGCCGCTGCACGACCCGTTTTCGCACAGCATGCCGGGTGCGCTGTGGATCTGCAGCGAGTGGCTGGCGGAAATTGCGCTGGCGGCAAGCTATCGGCTTTGCGGCTGGAACGGCGTCGTCATCCTCGCGGCCGGCTGCGCCGCGGCGGCGCTCGCGCTGTTGGCGCATTTCCTGTTGCGCCGTCTGCCGCCGCTGCCGGCGCTGATCGCCACGGCCGCCGCCGCCGAACTGCTCGAACCGCACGTGCTGGCGCGACCGCATATCCTGGCATTACCGCTGCTCGTGCTGTGGTCGGGGTGGCTGTTGGCGGCGCGCGATGCCGCACGCGGGCCGCCATTCGCGGCGCTGCCGGTGATGGCGCTGTGGAGCAACCTGCACGCCAGCTTTCTGTTCGGACTGGCGCTCGCCGCCTTTCTCGGCGGCGAGGCCGTTTTGCAGCCGGCACAGACGCGCGGGGCAGAGGCGGTGCGCTGGGGCGGCTTTGTCGCGGCCGCAATCCTCGCCGCGCTGCTGACGCCGCTCGGCCCGGCAACCCTGGTGCAGCCGTTTCGGCTCATGCTGATGCCGAGTTTGCAATCAGGCTTTGGCGAGTGGCTGAGCCCCAATTTCCAGCAGTCGCCGGATCTTGAATTGTGGATTCTCGGCATCGTGTTTGTCGGGTTTGCGACCGGCCTGCGACTGCCGCCGACGCGGCTTGTGCTGCTGCTCGGCCTGATGCACGAGATGCTGCAGCACGTGCGCCACGCCGATCTTCTGGCGATCGTCGGGCCGCTTGCCATCGCCGCGCCGCTCGGCCGCCGCCTGGGCGAGCTGACGCCGTCATCGCCGTCGCGGCTGGCCGCGTGGTGCGATCGGCTGGCGCGCCCGGCGAGCCTGCCGGCCGGCGCACTGGCGCTGGTCGTGGCCGCGGCGCTCGCGGCGCCGGCAGCGCTCCGCCCGCTTGCCCGCGGCGACGATGCGGCGACGCCGGCGGCGGCCTTGGCGGCGGCGCAGTCAATCGGTCTCACCGGCCCGGTGCTGAACAGCGAGGCGTTCGGCGGGTATCTGCTGTTTCGCGGCGTGCCGGATTTCATCGACGGCCGGATCGAGCTCTATGGCAATGCCTTTCTCGCCGCCGATCTCGCCGCCGAACGCGGCGACCGAACCGCGCTCGCAGGGCTGCTAAGGCGCTATCACATCGCCTGGACGCTGTTGCAGCGGCATTCCGCCGAGGCGCTGGCGATGCGCGATATCGCCGGCTGGCGGCGCGTCTATGCGGATGACCGCGCCATCGTCTACCGCCGCGCCGATGGTGCGCCGCGATGAGCGTGGCGCCCGCCGCCGGCCTGCTGTCGGTCCGTTCCGATCGCACCGCCCTGGCGCGACGGCTGCCGGCCGCGGCGGCCGTCGCCGGCGTGCCGTTTGCTGCTTTCACCGGCCTTGTGCTCTACCATTTCTACCTGCGCGGCAGTTTCGTTCTCGATGCCGGGCTGCAGGTCTCGCTGCTGTCGCACGGTGGATGGCGATTGCCCTACCCTGCGGCGCTCGGCGGCGGCAGCTACTGGCGCAGTCATGTCGCGCCGATCTTTGTCCTGTTGTCGCTGCTCAGGCGCACGCTGCCGGTGTCCGACGTGCAGTTCTTCGCCGGCTTCATCGGCCTGGCGCACGCGCTGCCCGCGATCGGCGTGTTCTGGGCCTTGCGCGCCGCCGCCGGGCGCGGCGCGGCTGCAACCGGCGCCGCGCTGCTGCTCGCGATCGCGTTTGCGTTCAACGGCCTGGCGCTGTCGATCGTACGCTATCCGCATTTCGAGATGCTGATTGTCGGCAGCGTCATCTGTTTTGCCGCAGCCCTGGCGCAGCGGCGGCTGATCGTGGCCGGCGCGTTCTTTTCGCTGGCGCTGGCGACCCGCGAGGACGCCGGTTTCCACCTGTTCGCACTCCTGTTTCTGCTGATCGCGGTCAATCGCTGGTATGGCGTTGCGTGGCGGGCGCAGCGCGCCGAACTCGGCTTTGCCGCCGCCGGCCTTCTCTACAGCCTTGTTGTCGTCGGGCTGCAGACGGCGCTGGCGACCGGACCCTCGGCGCTGGTGCAGATCTATACCGGCGAGCCGCCGTTCGCGACGCTGACGGCGGCGACGGTCGCGACGCGTCTCGCCGGCTGCCTTGTCTATCGCGCCTATCTCGTGCTGCCGGCTGCGGCCGCGGCGATCTGGGCGCTGCGTGCCCGCAATCCCTACATCCTGATCGGCTATGCCGCCTTCCTGCCGTGGGGCGCGCTGCAGCTGGTCGCCCACAGTGCCATCGCCGGCACGCTGTCGGGCTATTACGCCTTTCCATTCATGATCGCGGCCTTCTGGCCGCTGATCGGCGTGCTTTATTTCCGCCGTGGGACGGCGGGCAAACCGGCGGCGGCGATGCTGCCCTTCGCGGCGATGACCGCGCTGTCGTTCGTCGGCATGGCGCACCAATACAATCCCGGGCGCCTTGACCTGTTGACCGGGTTCCTGTCGCCGCCGTCACTGGCGCGGCAGGGCAAAACCGACCGCGCCGTTGCGCTCTTGGCGCGCTCGCAGCCGGCGCTGGGCCGGCTCCTCCTCGATACCAGCGTCGTTGCGTTGGCGGCCGACGATTTCAGCCGCGAAGAGACGCTGCAGGGAGCGGCCAAAACCTCGCCCGACACGGTGGCGTATCTGGCGCACGGTTACGACGCCGACAAATTGCGCCGGCTCGCTGCTGCGGATCATCTGAACCGGCATTACGACGTACCGGGCACCGCGATCCGCATCGCGACCGACCGCGCAATCGCGGCGCCGACGCCGATCGCCTCACTGATCGCCGGGAGCGGCAATGCCGATTGAGCCGCGCCCGACGCCGATCAGCCGCGTCAGCATCGCGGCCGGCGTTTGCAGCAGCGGCAGACGCTTCAGGTAGCAGAGAGCGACGGCGGCAAGGCCGGAAATCGTCCACCACCACAGCCATTCGCGCCCGACCCAGAAAACCATCGCGACGCGGTCGCCCGGCTGCGCGGCGAACGCCGCCAGCAATGCCTGGCGAAAAAACTCCTCCCACATCAGCAGCAGTGCGGCAGCGACCAGCCGCGACAGAAAGCGCCGCGCGGCGGGCGGTGCGGCAGATGCCCGCAACAGCAGCAGCCCGGGCAGCGCGAACAGGAAATGGATGCCGCGGTAATCGACATTCTGGCCGGCGAAAAAGCACCCCGTCAGCAACAGCCCGCCGATCGCGGCGAACCGCGCCTCGGCACCCGTCCAAACCAGCCCGGCACGATCGAGCAACGTCACCGCGCGGCGCAGCCACACCAGCGCCAACCCCGTCATCACCGCAAACAGCCCGATCGCGAACGGCCGCGGATCGGCCAGCATCGGCAGGCCGGTCGCCAGCCCGAACGGCAGGTTTCGCGCGGAAAACGAGTCGGTATAATACGACAGCGACGGGATGTTCGCCAACGCCGTGCCGAGCACGTCGCGATAGGCCACCGCGAGCAGCGCGGCGGCAAGCATCGCGCCGCCGGCGACGCACAGCGCGTCGCGCCGCCGTTCGCGCGCCGCTAGGCTCAACAGCACGGCCGGAAAATATTTCAGCAGCGCCGCGCCGACGATCAGCGCATAGGAACACAGCCGCGCGGCGCGCGATCGCGCCTGCAACACCCCGGCGACCAGAACGAGCAGAAAGATGACCAGTTCGTTGTTCGCCCGCTCCAGTGCATAAACGGTCGTCGGTGAAAAGACGGCGACCGCGAAGATCGCCAATTCTCGCCCCGTGCGAGGTCGCAGCAGCCACGCCAGCGAGGCGATGAACAACAGGTCGAGGCCGGCGCCGACCCACGGCGTCGCCGCCGTGCCGAGACCCGGCGGCACCAGCGACAGCCAGAGCGGCGAGTAGACATGCGTCCGGCCGAACACGTCGCACGGATTGGACAGGTAGACGTCGATGCCGCGGCGCTGGCATTGCGCCGCCGCCAGCACCGCATGCGTGTCGAGAAACGGGAACGGGCCGGGCACGACGCCGAGCAGCCGCAGCGCGCCGTTGCCGACGGCCGACAGCCCGGCGAGGCGCAGCAGCGCGACCAATCCGAACAGCGCCAGCGCCGCGAGGGGGATGGCGATTCGATGATGGACCGGCAGCCGCGCCGGCGCTCGGTCGCAAGGGTCAAAGCTCATCTCGCCGCCGACGTTAGCGGCGACGCGTTAACCGTGCCTGAACGCAGACCGCACCGCGAGAACCCGGACAATCCGGATGGCACGGCCCCTCGGCCGGCAGCGGCGCAGGTCAAGCTTGCGCCGCCGCGACGGCGGGGAGTTGCTTGACACACTTGGGGTGCCCAGTTAGGAGGGGGCGCCGCGATCGAGGGATCGCGGGGGCGTAGCTCAGTTGGTTAGAGCGCCGGCCTGTCACGCCGGAGGTCGCGGGTTCGAGCCCCGTCGCTCCCGCCATCGGTCGGCATCGCCGTTGCGGCGCGACGCAATTCCGCGCGCGCCGTCGGCTGTTTCGGCGCTTTGCCGGTATGTGGCTTGACGCATGCGAGCGCCGCGCGGCCGGTCTCGCGATCGAGGTTTTTTATGGAGAGCCTGCTCCAAACCTATTTCCCGATCGTCGTGTTCTTCGTCATCGCCGGCGCGATCGCGACGGCGATGATCCTCGCCTCCGTCGTGCTGGCCCGGCAGAACCCGAATTCGGAAAAGCTGTCGCCCTATGAATGCGGCTTCGAGCCGTTCGAGGACGCGCGGGTGCGCTTTGACGTGCGCTATTACCTCGTCGCGATCCTGTTCATCATCTTCGACCTCGAAGTCGCGTTCCTGTTTCCGTGGGCGGTGTCGCTCGGCGATGTCGGCCTCTTCGGCTTCTGGTCGATGATCGTCTTCCTTGCCGTATTGACGATCGGCTTTGCCTATGAATGGCGGAAAGGGGCGCTCGAATGGGACTGATCGAGACCCCCGACAAGCTGACGCCACCGGGACCGGAGCAGGATCTGCTGCTGCGCGCCGCGACCGAGGAGGTGCAGGACAAGGGCTTCATCCTGTCGACCGTCGATGCGCTGGTGAACTGGGCGCGCAGCGGCTCCCTGTGGCCGATGACGTTCGGTCTCGCCTGCTGCGCCGTCGAGATGATGCACACCGGCGCCAGCCGGTATGATCTCGACCGCTTCGGCGTCGTGTTCCGTCCCAGCCCGCGCCAGTCCGACGTGATGATCGTCGCCGGCACGCTGTGCAACAAGATGGCGCCGGCGCTGCGTAAGGTCTATGACCAGATGGCCGAGCCGCGCTGGGTCATCTCGATGGGTTCGTGCGCCAACGGCGGCGGCTACTATCACTATTCCTATTCGGTCGTGCGCGGCTGCGACCGCATCGTGCCGGTCGATATCTACGTGCCGGGCTGCCCGCCGACGGCCGAAGCGCTGCTTTACGGCGTGCTGCTGCTGCAGAAGAAGATCAAGCGCGAGCGGCGGTTCATGCGCGGATGAGCGACAGCGATCTCCAGAAGCTGGCCGAGCACGTAGCCGCGGCGCTGCCCGCCGGGGTTTTTGCGCCCGAGATCCGCCACGGCGAATTGTCGGTGCAGGTGCGGCGCGAGGCGCTGCCGCAGGCGCTGGCGCTGTTGCGCGACGACCCGCGCTGCCGCTTCACGATGCTGTGCGACATCTGCGGTGTCGATCATCCCGATCGCGAGCGGCGCTTTGATGTCGTCTACAACCTGCTGAGCGTGACGCTCAATCAGCGCATTCGCCTGATCGTCGAAACCGGCGAGGAGCAGCCGGTGCCGTCGGCGGTGCCGCTGTTCAGCGCGGCCGGCTGGTGGGAGCGCGAAGCCTGGGATCTCTACGGCATCTATTTCGACGGCAACCCCGACTTGCGCCGCATCCTGACCGACTACGGCTTCGAGGGGCATCCGATGCGCAAGGATTTCCCGCTCACCGGCTATGTCGAGTTGCGCTATGACGACGACCAGAAACGCGTCGTCTACGAGCCGGTGCGCCTCAAACAGGAGTTTCGCAGCTTCGATTTCCTGTCGCCGTGGGAGGGCATGGACAGGATCCTGCCGGGCGACGAGAAGGCGAGTGCGCCGCCGCTGCCGCAGCCGGAGCGCGGGCCGTGAGCGACAATGCCGCGCTGCCGTCGTTTGCCGGCGAGCCGCCGGGCGAACTCGCCGGCGCGCCGGCGATCCAGAATTTCACGATGAATTTCGGGCCGCAGCACCCGGCGGCGCACGGCGTCATGCGGCTGGTTTTGGAGATGGACGGCGAAGTCATCGAACGCGCCGACCCGCATATCGGCCTGTTGCACCGCGGCACCGAGAAGCTGATCGAATACAAGACCTATTTGCAGGCGATACCCTATTTCGACCGGCTCGATTACGTGTCGCCGATGTGCCAGGAGCATGCCTTTGCGCTGGCAGTCGAGAAATTGATGGGGATCGCGCCGCCGCCGCGGGCGCAATACATCCGCGTCCTGTTCGCCGAGATCACCCGCATCCTCAATCATCTTCTCAACATCTGCGCGTTCGGGCTCGACGTCGGGGCGCTGACACCGTTCCTGTGGGGGTTCGAGCAGCGCGAAGTGCTGATGGAGTTCTACGAGCGCGCCTCGGGCGCGCGGCTGCACGCCAATTATTTTCGCCCCGGCGGCGTGCACATGGACCTGCCGGCCGGGCTCGTCGACGACATCACCGCGTTCTGCGATCATTTTCCGAAGACGGTCGACGATATCGAGCGCCTGCTGACCGAAAACCGCATCTTCAAGCAGCGCACCGTCGATATCGGCATCGTCTGCGCCAGGGATGCGCTCGACTGGGGCTTTTCCGGGCCGATGCTGCGCGGCTCCGGCGTCGCCTGGGACCTGCGCCGCGCGCAGCCCTACGATGCCTATGACAAGGTCGAATTCGACGTGCCGATCGGCCGGAACGGCGATTGCTGGGACCGCTATCTCGTGCGCCTGGAAGAGATGCGGCAGTCGCTGCGCATCATCCGCCAGGTGCTGGAGCAGCTGCCGCCCGGGCCGATCAAGGTCGATGACCGCAAGGTCGCGCCGCCGCCGCGGGCCGAGATGAAGCGCTCGATGGAGGCGCTGATCCACCATTTCAAGCTCTATACCGAGGGTTACCACGTGCCGGCGGGCGCGACGTACACGGTCGTCGAGGCGCCAAAGGGCGAGTTCGGCGTCTATCTCGTGTCCGACGGCACGAACCGCCCCTATCGCTGCAAGATCCGCGCGCCCGGCTTTGCCTTTCTGCAGGCGACCGAATTCATGGCGAAAGGCCATATGCTGGCCGATCTCGTCGCGATCCTCGGATCGATGGACATCGTGTTCGGCGAGATCGATCGATGATGGGTCACGGCGAAGGCCAGCCGGTAGCGCAGCCGGAACATTTCGAATTTACACCCGAGAACATCGAAAAGGCGAAGGCGCATATCGCCAAATACCCGGCGGGCCGACAGCAGAGCGCCGTGTTGCCGCTTTTGGACCTGGCGCAGCGCCAGTCGGACGGCTGGCTGCCCCTGGCCGCGATGCATGCGGTGGCCGAGATGCTCGGCATGCCGCGGATCCGCGTCTACGAGGTCGCGACGTTCTACACGATGTTCAATCTGAAGCCGGTCGGCCGCTGGTTCCTGCAAGCATGCACGACGACGCCCTGCTGGCTGCGCGGCTCCGACGCGGTCGTCGCGGCGTGCGAGAAGAAGCTTGGCATCGGTATCGGCGGCACGACGGCCGACGGGATCTTCACGCTCGTCGAGGTCGAATGCCTCGGCGCGTGCGTCAATGCGCCGATCCTGCAGGTCAACGACGATTTCTACGAGGATCTCGACGGGCCGAAGACGGAGGCACTGCTCGATGCGCTGCAGGCCGGCAAGCAGCCGCCGATCGGTTCAATCATCGGCCGGCAGGGATCGATGGCTGCGAGCGGCAAGACGACGCTATTCGAAGATCCGGCGCCGCCGCCGTTGCAGGCGGCGTTGACCGCACCGGCCGAGGCCAAAGACGAGAAAAGCAATGCTGGCTGACACGGACCGCGTCTTCACCAACCTGTACGGCGAGCACGACTGGCACCTGGCCGGCGCGAGGAAGCGCGGCGATTGGGACGGCACGCGGGAGGTGATCCTCAAGGGGCGCGACTGGATCGTCAACGAGGTCAAGGAATCGGGGCTGCGCGGCCGCGGCGGCGCCGGCTTCCCGACCGGACTCAAATGGTCGTTCATGCCGAAACAGAGCGACCGGCCGACCTATCTCATCGTCAACGCCGACGAGAGCGAACCCGGCACCTGCAAGGACCGCGACATCCTGCGGCACGACCCACACAAGCTGCTCGAAGGCTGCGTCCTGGCCTCGGTCGGGATGGGCTGCACCGCCTGCTACATCTATTGCCGCGGCGAGTTCTACAACGAGGCGCAGCGCTTGCAGGCGGCGCTCGACGAAGCCTATGACGCGGGCCTCGTCGGCAAGAACGCCTGCGGCTCGGGCTACGACATCGACATCTATATCCACCGCGGCGCCGGCGCCTATATCTGCGGCGAAGAGACTGGCCTCTTGGAAAGCCTGGAAGGCAAGAAGGGCCAGCCGCGGCTGAAACCGCCGTTTCCGGCCGCGGTCGGCCTTTACGGCTGTCCGTCGACGGTCAACAACGTCGAGACGATCGCCACCTCGCCGGCGATCCTGAAACGCGGCGCGGCGTGGTTTTCGGCGATCGGCCGGCCGCGCAATACCGGCACGAAAATCTTCTGCATCTCCGGCCATGTGAACCAGCCGTGCAATGTCGAAGAGGCGATGTCGATCCCCTTCCGCGAACTCATCGAGAAACATTGCGGCGGCATGCGCGGCGGCTGGGACAATCTGCTCGCCGTCATTCCCGGCGGCTCATCGGTGCGCCTGGTGCCGGCCGCGGTGTGCGCCACCGTGCTGATGGATTTTGACGCGTTGGTCGCCGAAAAAAGCGGCCTCGGCACCGCCGCCGTCATCGTCATGGACAAATCGACCGATATCGTGCGCGCGATCGCCCGCCTCTCGGCCTTCTACAAGCACGAGAGCTGCGGCCAGTGCACGCCGTGCCGCGAGGGCGCCGGCTGGGTGTGGCGGGTCATGGAACGGATGGTGCAGGGCAATGCCTCGGTCGCCGAGATTGACATGCTGGACGATGTGACGCGTGAAATCGAAGGCCACACGATCTGCGCGCTGGCCGATGGAGCGATGTGGCCGGTGCAGGGATTGATCCGCCATTTCCGTCCCGAACTGGAACGGCGCATCGGCGAATACCGCGCCGCCGCGCCGCGCCAGGCGGCGGAGTAACGCGATGCCGAAGGTGACGATTGACGGGACGGAGCTGGAGGTCGCGCCGGGCACGACGATACTGCAGGCGTGTCAGCAGGCTGGCGTCGAGATCCCGCATTTCTGCTACCACGAGCGGCTCAACATCGCCGGCAACTGCCGCATGTGCCTTGTCGAGGTCGAGCGCTCGCCAAAGCCGGTCGCCTCCTGCGCGATGCCGGTCGCCGATGGCAACGTGATCCTGACGCAATCGGAAAAGGCCAAAAAGGCGCGGCACGGCGTCATGGAGATGCTGCTGCTGAACCACCCGCTCGATTGCCCGATCTGCGACCAGGGCGGCGAATGCGACCTGCAGGACCAGGCGATGGCCTACGGCTTTGACCGCGGCCGCTTCGACGAGGGCAAGCGGGCAGTGCGTGACAAGGAGTTCGGGCCGCTCGTCAAGACCAGCATGAACCGCTGCATCCATTGCACCCGCTGCATCCGCTTCCTGACCGAGATCGCCGGCGTCGAGGAGCTGGGCGCGACCGGCCGCGGCGAGGCAATGGAGATCACGACCTATGTCGAGCGCGCGCTCGACTCGGAATTGTCGGCCAACATCATCGATCTGTGCCCGGTCGGCGCGTTGACGTCGAAGCCTTACGCATTCGTTGCGCGGCCGTGGGAGCTGCGCAAGACCGAGTCCGTCGACGCGCTCGACGCGGTCGGCAGCAACATTCGCATCGATGCGCGCGGCGCCCAGGTCCTGCGCGTCCTGCCGCGGCTCAACGAGGATGTGAACGAGGAGTGGCTCAACGACAAGAGCCGTTTCGCGGCCGACGGGCTTGTGCATCGCCGCCTCGACCGGCCCTATATCCGGCGCGCCGGCCGCCTTGTCGAAGCCGAGTGGCGCGAGGCGCTCGATCTGGTCGCGGAGAAGCTGCGGGCGACGCCGGGAGAGCGCGTCGCGGCGATCGCCGGCGACCTCGCCGACACCGAGGCGATGTTCGCGCTGAAGGAACTGCTCGGCGGCCTCGGCGCCGCGAGCCTCGACTGCCGGCAGGATGGCGCGCGGCTCGACCCCGGCTGCCGCGCCGGCTATCTGTTCAATACGACGATCGCCGGCATCGAGCGGGCCGATGCGTGCCTGCTGGTCGGCAGCGATCCGCGCCGGGAGGCGGCGCTCGTCAATGCCCGGCTGCGCAAGCGCTATCTGCAGGGCAATTTCCGCATCGCGGCGATCGGCCCGGCGCTCGACCTGACCTATCCGGTCGAGAGGCTCGGCGCCGGCGGCGAAGTGCTCAACGCCGTGGCGGCCGGCGACCACGACTGGGCCGGGGTGTTGCGGGACGCCGAGGCGCCGATGCTGATTGTCGGCCAGGGCGCCTTGGCGCGGCCGGACGGCGCCCGCGTGCTCGGCGCGACGCGGCGGATCGCCGAGGCTGCCGGCCTCGTGCGGCCCGATTGGAACGGCTTCAACGTGCTGCATATGGCGGCCGCACGCGTCGGCGGCCTCGATCTCGGGTTTGTGCCCGGCGCCGGCGGCAAGGACACGGCCGGCATCCTCGCCGGCTGCCGTTCGGGCGCGGTCGAGGTGCTGTATCTGCTCGCCGCCGACGAACTCGACCTGGCGAATACCGGGTCCGCTTTCGTCATCTACCAGGGCCATCACGGCGACCGCGGCGCGGCGCGTGCCGATGTCGTGCTGCCGGGCTGCGCCTATACCGAAAAGGACGCGACCTGGGTCAATACCGAAGGGCGGGCGCAACTCGGCCGGCGCGCCACCTTTCCGCCGGGCGAGGCGCGCGAGGACTGGACGATCGTGCGCGCCTTGTCGGGCGCGCTGCGCCGCCCGCTGCCGTTCGATTCGCTGTTCGACCTGCGGGCGCGGATGCGTGCCGCCCATCCGAGCCTGGCCCGCATCGACGAAATCGCGGCGGCCGATTGGGGCACGTTCGGCGAAGAGGGGCCGGCCGACGCCGCGCCGTTCGCTTACCCGATCGCCGATTTCTACCGCACCGACCCGATCAGCCGCGCCAGCCCGACGATGCGCCAGTGCAGCGAACTGTTCGGCGGCCGTCCCGATGCCGAGCCGCGGACCGGCACGCATGGCTGAGGGTTGTCGCGATTGCCGACGTCCGGAGACCCGCCGGTGAGCGGCGGCGATTTCCTCAGCGGCTATATTCTGCCGACCGGCATCATCGTCGGCGAAGTCCTGGCGGTCATCGTGCCGCTGCTGTTGGCGATCGCATATTTCACCTATGCCGAGCGCAAGGTGCTGGCCTATTCGCAGCTGCGCAAGGGCCCCAACGTCGTCGGCCCGGCCGGGTTGCTGCAGCCGATGGCCGACGGTCTGAAGCTGCTGATGAAAGAGACCGTGGTGCCGAGCGGCGCCAATCGGGTCGTGTTTGTCGCGGCGCCGATACTGACATTCACGCTGGCGCTCGTCGCGTGGGCGGTGATCCCGTTCGGCTGGCATGTCGTCATCGCCAATATCAATGTCGGCATCCTCTATCTGTTCGCGATCAGCTCGCTTGGGGTGTACGGCATCATCATGGCCGGCTGGGCCTCGAACTCGCGCTACGCCTTTCTCGGCGCCCTGCGCTCGGCGGCGCAGATGGTGTCGTACGAGGTGTCGATCGGCTTTGTGCTGGTTACCGTGCTGTTGTGCACCGGTTCGCTCAACCTGAGCGACATCGTCCTGGCGCAGCGGACGATTTGGTTCTTCATCCCGCTGTTCCCGATGTTTGTCGTCTTCTTCATTTCCGGGCTGGCGGAGACCAACCGCGCCCCGTTTGACCTGCCGGAGGGAGAATCGGAAATTGTCGCCGGCTACTTCGTCGAGTATTCGGCAATGACGTTTGCGCTGTTCTATCTCGGCGAGTACGGCAACATGATCCTGGTCAGCGGCATGACCACGATCCTGTTTTTGGGCGGCTGGCTCGCGCCGTTCGGCATCACTCCATTTGATTGGGCGGCGGCGCCGTTCTGGTTTCTGCTGAAAACCGCCTTCGTCATGTTCTGCATTTTGTGGGTACGCGCGACGTTTCCGCGCTTTCGCTACGACCAGTTGATGCGGCTCGGCTGGAAGGTGTTCCTGCCGCTGTCGCTGTTCTGGTTGGTGCTGACCGCCGGCGTCCTGGTCGCGACCGGCTGGGTCCCGTCGCATTGACAGCGGGGGGCATGCGGCTATGGTGCGGCTGAGGACCTCGCGATGACATCCCTCTGGCGCCGCGCGCGCAACCTTTTGTTGTGGGAACTGGTGTCGGGCATGGCGCTGACCCTGCGCTACATGTTCCGCCGACCGGTCACCGTCAATTACCCCTACGAAAAAGGCCCCTTAAGCCCGCGGTTTCGCGGCGAGCACGTGCTGCGGCGCTACCCGAACGGCGAAGAACGCTGCATCGCCTGCAAATTGTGCGAGGCGATCTGTCCGGCGCTGGCGATCACGATCGAGGCCGAGCCGCGGGCCGATGGCAGCCGGCGCACGACGCGCTACGACATCGACATGACCAAATGCATTTATTGCGGCTATTGCCAGGAGGCCTGCCCGGTCGATGCGATCGTCGAGGGGCCGAATTTCGAATTCGCCACCGAGACGCGCGAAGAACTTTTCTACGACAAGGACAAGCTCTTGGCCAACGGCGACCGCTGGGAAGGCGAGATCGCGACGGCCCTCGCGCTCGAGGCGCCTTACCGATGAGCCGCAACGGGACCGCCGCTGTCCCCGCTTGCGCCGGGACAGCGATGCCGGGCGGCCGTCGGGGATCGCGGCGATGACCGATACGGTTCCGGTCCTGTTGCAGACGATCATGTTCTACATCTTCGCCGTGATCGCGGTGGCGTCCGGCGTCATGGTGATCTCCTCGCGCAATCCCGTGCATTCCGTGCTGTTCCTGATCCTCGCCTTCTTCAATTCGGCCGGGTTGTTCATCCTGCTCGGCGCCGAGTTTCTGGCGATGATCCTGGTCATCGTCTATGTCGGCGCGGTCGCGGTGCTGTTCCTGTTCGTCGTCATGATGCTCGACATCGATTTCGTGCGGCTGCGCAGCGGCTTCATGCGCTACCTGCCGATCGGCGCGCTGATCGGCGGCATCCTGTGCGCCGAGCTGATCGTGATCTTCGGCAGCTGGGCGATCGCGCCGGGCATCGCTGGGCTGAAGGCGGCACCGATGACGCCGGCTGTCGCCCACGGCGTCGGCGCCGTGACCAATACCCGCGCGCTTGGCGACCTGATCTATACCCGCTACGTGCTCGCCTTCCAGATCGCGGGTCTGATCCTGCTGGTGGCGATGATCGGCGCCATCGTGCTGACGCTGCGGCGGCGGCCTGATGTGCGGCGCCAGCGCATCCCCGAGCAACTGGCGCGCAGCCGGGTGCAGTCGGTTGCTGTCGTCAAGGTGCCGGTCGGCGGCGGTGTGGCTGAACCGGCCGAGCCGGCCGGGGCGGGGGAGTAGGGATGGCGGTCAGTCTGGCGCACTATCTGACGGTCTCGGCGGTGCTCTTGACGTTGGGCATCTTCGGCATCTTTCTGAACCGCAAGAACGTCATCATCATCCTGATGTCGATCGAGCTGATGCTGCTCGCGGTCAACATCAACCTCGTCGCCTTTTCGGTCAGTCTCAATGATCTGGCGGGCCAGGTCTTCGCGATGTTCGTGCTGACCGTGGCGGCGGCGGAGGCGGCGATCGGCCTCGCGATCCTCGTCATCTACTTCCGCAACCGCGGCTCGATCCAGGTCGAGGATATTCACATGATGCGGGGCTGAGCCGAATGGCCCTCGCCATCGTCTTCTTGCCGTTACTTGCCGCAGCGATTGCCGGGTTTTTCGGCCGCACGATCGGCGACCGCGGCGCGCAGATCGTGACGTGCGGCGCGCTGCTCGTCTCGATGGCCCTCGGCATCGCGCTGTTTTTTCTCGTGATCCTGCCGCATGCCGAGGCGCAGAGCGTGCCGATCGCGAGCTGGATCGTATCGGGCGGCGTCGATGTCGAATGGGCTTTGCGGCTCGATACGCTGTCCGGCGTCATGATCCTCGTCGTGACGATCGTTTCGGCGATGGTCCACGTCTATTCGATCGGCTACATGGCCGGCGATCCGGGCATTCCCCGGTTCATGAGCTACTTGAGCCTGTTCACGTTTTTTATGCTGATGCTGGTGACGGCCAACAACTTCGTACAGCTGTTCTTCGGCTGGGAGGGGGTCGGGCTGTGCTCGTATCTGCTGATCGGCTTCTGGTACGACCGCCCGACGGCGGACGCCGCGGCGATCAAGGCGTTTGTCGTCAACCGGATCGGCGATTTCGGCTTCGCGCTCGGCATTTTCGCGGTGTTCGTCATCTTCGGCTCGCTCGATTTCACGACCGTGTTCGCCAAGGCGCCGACCGCGACGCATACCGTCATCGATTTCCTCGGCTGGCAGGTCGGCGCATTGCCTTTGGCGTGCATCCTCTTGTTCGTCGGCGCGATGGGGAAATCGGCGCAGATCGGGCTGCATACCTGGCTGCCCGACGCGATGGAAGGGCCGACGCCGGTATCGGCCCTGATCCACGCGGCGACGATGGTGACGGCCGGCGTCTTCATGGTGGCGCGGCTGTCGCCGCTGTTCGAATACGCGCCGTTGGCGCTTGCCGTCGTCGGCGTTGTCGGCGGCACGACGGCGATGTTCGCCGCCTCGATCGGCATGGCGCAGAACGACATCAAGCGGGTCATCGCCTATTCGACCTGCTCGCAGCTCGGCTACATGTTCTTCGCCGCCGGCGTGTCGGCCTACATGGCGGCGATGTTCCACCTGTTCACGCACGCCTTCTTCAAGGCGCTGCTGTTTCTCGGCGCCGGCTCGGTCATCCATGCGATGGGTGGCGAGCAGGACATGCGGCGCATGGGCGGGCTGTGGCGCAAGATCCCGATCACCTACGTCGTCATGTGGATCGGCGCCCTGTCGCTGTCCGGCATCCCGTTCTTTTCCGGCTATTATTCGAAAGATACGATCCTTGCCGCCGCCTGGGCGTCGGGCACTGCGGTCGGCCGCTATTCCTTCTCGCTCGGCACGCTGGCGGCATTCATGACCGCATTCTATTCATTCCGCCTCATCTTCATGACGTTCCACGGCGAGACGCGCGCCGACCACGAGACGATGCACCACGCCCACGAAAGCCCGTGGGTCATGCTGATCCCGCTGTTCGTGCTCGCCGGCGGCGCCGCGTTCGCCGGCTATTTCACCGAGGCCTATTTCGTCGGCGATCTGCGGCAATGGTTCTGGCACCACTCGATCCTGGTATTGCCGCAGTACAACTCGCTGGCGGCGGCCGGGCATCTTTCCGGCATCATCATCTATGTGCCGCTGATGGCCGGGCTGTTGGGCATCGCGACCGCGTATCTCTTCTATATTGCCGACCCCGCGATCCCGCCGCGGCTGGCGGCACAGTATCGCGCGGTCTACCTATTCCTGCTCAACAAATGGTACTTCGACGAACTTTACGATCGGCTGTTCGTGCACACCGCCTTCACGCTCGGCGACGGGCTGTGGAAAACCGGCGACGAGCGGATCATCAACGGGCTCGGTCCCGACGGGATCGCGGCCGCGACGACCGAACTGGCGCGCGAGGCGAGCCGCGCCCAGACCGGCTATGTCTATCACTACGCGTTTGCGATGCTGATCGGCGTCGTCGGCCTCGTTACCTGGTATCTCTTCCCGCGGTGACGACGATGCCCCGTGCCCGCTCGCAAGAACGAGCGCCGTGGTCGGGCTCGACCCGGTCATCTGCGGTCACCTCGGCGGCGCGCCGCAGTGACGCTTGGCGCGAGGCCGAGCATGACGAGCAATGGAGGGGTGCGGCGTCGTGAACCACTGGCCGCTGCTGACGCTCGTCACGTTTCTGCCGCTGGTCGGCGTCGTCTTCATCATGCTGGCGCGCGGCGACGAGGAGGTTGTCGCGCGCAATGCCCGCAACATCGCGCTGTCGACCTCGCTCGTCGTGTTCGCGCTGTCCTGCGTGCTGTGGGCCGAATTCGATCCCACCACCGCGGCCTTCCAGTTTGTCGAGAACGTGCCGTGGATCACGATCGGCGGCTTTACGATCCACTACCACATGGGGATCGACGGCATCTCGCTGTTTTTCGTGCTGCTGTCGACGCTGCTGACCGTGCTCTGCGTCATCCACAGCTGGACCAACGTGCATGCCCAAGTGCGCGAATACATGATCGCCTTCCTCGTCCTCGAGACGATGATGGTCGGCATTTTCTGCGCGCTCGATTTCATCCTGTTTTATGTGTTCTTTGAAGGCGTGCTGGTCCCGATGTTCCTGATCATCGGCGTATGGGGCGGGCCGCGGCGGATCTATTCGGCGTTCAAGTTCTTTCTCTACACGCTGCTCGGCTCGGTGCTGTCGCTGCTGGCGATCATCGCGGTCTATTTCCAGACCGGCAGCACCGACATCACCGTAGCGCTGTCGCACACGTTCCCGGCCGCCATGCAGACCTGGCTGTGGCTGGCGTTCTTCGCCTCGTTCGCGGTCAAGGTGCCGATGTGGCCGGTGCATACCTGGCTGCCCGACGCGCATGTCGAGGCGCCGACGGCCGGTTCGGTCATTCTCGCCGGCGTGCTGCTGAAGCTCGGCGGCTATGGCTTCATCCGCTTCTCGCTGCCCATGTTCCCGCTCGCCTCGGCGTATTTCACGCCGATGATGTTCGCGCTTTCGGCGATTGCGGTCATCTACACGTCGTTCGTCGCGCTCGTGCAGACGGACATGAAGAAACTGATCGCCTATTCGTCGATCGCGCATATGGGGTTTGTCACGGCCGGGCTGTTCGCGGTGACGAGCGAGGCGATGCAGGGCGCGATCATCCAGATGCTGAGCCACGGCCTCGTCTCGGCCGCGCTGTTCCTCATCGTCGGCGTCGTCTATGACCGGCTGCACACCCGCGACATCGACCGCTACAGCGGGCTGGCCGACAACATGCCGGCCTACGGCTTTGTCTTCATGTGCATGATGCTGGCCTCGGTCGGCCTGCCCGGCACGAGCGGCTTTGTCGGCGAGTTCCTGATCCTGCTCGGCACGTTTCGCGTCAGCACGACCGAATGTTTTCTGATTGCGACCGGCATGTTCCTCGGCGCGATGTACATGCTCTACCTCTACCGCCGGGTCATATTCGGCACGATCACGCGGGCCGACGTGCGGCGCATGCTCGATCTGAACGCGCGCGAGAAGCTGGTATTTGCACCGCTGCTGGCGATCGTGCTGTGGATGGGGATCTATCCGAATTCGTTTCTCGGCCCGATCCGCGCCTCCGTCGATCACGTCGTCGCGCACGTCCATCAGGCGCAGCAGGCGGCACTGCTGCAGAAGTCGCGCCTGGCGCGAAATGCCGCCATTCCGGCGCCGGCCGGGCTGCATGCTTCGGCATTCTCCGCGTTTGAATTTTTGGCTCCGGCCTTCGGGGCGACGCAGAAGGGCGGCTGATGCCCCACGTTTTTCCCGACCTGATGCCGGCATTGCCGGAGATCGTGTTGGCATGCGCGGCGATGCTGCTGCTGCTGCTGGGCGCCTTTCGCGGCGAGCATTCGACCCGCCTCGTGTCGTGGCTGTCCGTTGCCGTGCTGATCGCGGTCCTGGTGCTGTCGGCCGAGTTTCAGGGCGGGCGGCAGGTGACGTTCTACGGCATGTTCGTCGCCGACCGGTTTGCCGTGTTCGTCAACGTGCTGGTGCTGATCGGCTCGGCCGTCAGCATCGTCATCGCGCTGCGCTACAACGAGGAACACGGCATCGCCCGCTTCGAGTTTCCGGTGCTCGTGCTGCTGGCGACGACCGGCATGATGCTGATGGTCTCGGCCGACGACCTGATCACGCTTTACCTCGGCCTCGAATTGCAGAGCCTGGCGCTTTATGTCGTCGCCAGCTTCGATCGCGATTCGGCGCGCTCGACCGAGGCCGGCCTCAAATACTTCGTGCTCGGCGCGCTGGCCTCGGGCCTGCTGCTCTACGGCATCTCGCTGATTTACGGGTTTGCCGGGACGACCGGGTTTGTCGGTCTGGCGCACCTGTTCGGCGCCGCGGGCGGCCCGGCGCCGTCTGACGGCCTCATCATCGGCATCGTGTTCGTCGCCGTCGGGCTCGCGTTCAAGGTGTCGGCGGTGCCGTTTCACATGTGGACGCCCGATGTTTACGAAGGGGCGCCGACGCCGGTCACCGCCTTTTTTTCGGTCGCGCCGAAGATCGCGGCCGTCGCCTTGTTCGTGCGGTTCCTGGTCGGCCCGTTTGCCGGCCTCTTGGTCGAGTGGCGGCAGATTATCGTGTTTCTGTCTGGCGCCTCGATGGTTTTGGGCGCGGTCGCCGCGATCGCCCAGCGGAATATCAAGCGGCTGATGGCCTACAGTTCGATCGGGCATGTCGGCTATGCGCTGATCGGACTGGCGGCGGGCGGTGCCGAGGGCATCCGCGGCGTGCTCGTCTATCTCGCGATCTACCTGCTGATGAACCTCGGCACCTGGTCCGTCATTTTGTGCATGCGGCGCGAGGGCCAGATGCTCGAAGGCATCGACGACCTTTCGGGGCTCGGCCGCACTCGGCCCGGGCTTGCGTTGGCGCTCGGCATCTTCATGTTCGCATTGGCGGGCATCCCGCCGACCGCCGGGTTTTTCGCCAAGCTCTATATCTTTCTCGCCGCGATCGACGCCAATCTCGTCGGGCTGGCCGTGCTCGGCGTCGTGACCAGCGTCATCGGCGCGTATTACTATCTGCGGATCGTCAAGGTGATGTATTTCGACGAGCCGCTCGTCACGTTCGACCGGCCGCTGGCGCCGGAACTGGCGGCGGTGCTGTTTGTCGCAGCGGTCGTGACGATGTTCTTCATCGTCCACCCCGACCCGATCGTCGGCCCGGCGCAGGCGGCGGCTGCATCGCTGTTCGCGCAATGAGCGCACCCCCGGTATCGTTGCCCGACGGCTATCGCCTCGTCGCATTCGCCACGGTGGGCAGCACCAACGACGAGGCCAAGGCGCTCGCCCGCGCCGGTGCGGCCGCCGGCACGCTGGTCTGGGCAAAGGAGCAGTCCGCCGGGCGCGGCCGCCGCGGTCGGGTCTGGCAATCGCCGCCCGGCAATCTTTACCTGTCGCTGGTTGCCCGCCCCGCCGGTCCGCCGGACCGCGCCCTGCAACTGGGATTCGTCGCCGCGTTGGGGCTCGGCGCGGCGCTCCGCGATCTCGCCGGGCCGGCGCTGCCACTGTGTTACAAATGGCCGAATGACCTGCTCGTTCGCGGCCGCAAACTCGCCGGCATCCTGCTAGAAAGCGAGACGGCCGGCGGCGGCGCGGTCGCGTACGTCGTGATCGGCATCGGCGTCAACCTAGCCGCCAGCCCGGGCGATGTCGAATACCCGGCGACCTCGCTGGCGGCTGAAGGAGCCGGCGAGATCGCGCCGGCGACGCTGCTGGAGGGTTTCGTCAGGCATTTCGATTGCTGGGCGGCGCGCTGGTGCGCCCAAGGATTTGCCCCGGTGCGTGCTGCCTGGCTGCGGCGCGCCGCTGGCCTCGGCGACGAGATCCGGGTGCGGCTGCAAGGGGAGACCCTGTTCGGCCGTTTCGACGATCTCGACGAGGCCGGTGCATTGCTGCTCAAATGCACCGACGGCCGCCGCCGCATCGCCGCCGGCGACGTGTACCCGGCCGCGTGAGGAAGTCACATGCTGCTGGCGATCAATGCCAACAACACGAATACCGCGTTCGCCGCGTGGGCCGGCGATGAGCTGAAGGGCAGTTGGCGCATCGCGACCGACGGCAGACGTACAGCCGACGAATATGTCGTCTGGCTCGACCACCTGCTGTCGCTGGCGCGGCTGTCACGCGACGGCGTCGACGGCGTGGCCGTCGCCAGCGTCGTGCCCGAGACCAATTTCAACCTGTTGACCTTCAGCCGGCGCTATTGTCGCGCGGAACCGCTGTTCGTCGGCGAAAAGGGCGTTGAACTCGGCGCGAAGGCGCTTGTCGCGCGGCCGGAGGAGGTCGGCGCCGACCGCCTGTGCAATACGGTCGGCGCCCACGACCGGCACAAGGGCCCCCTCGTCGTCGTCGATTTCGGCACGACGACGAATTTCGACGTCGTCGATCGCGACGGCAACTATTGCGGCGGCGTCATCGCGCCGGGGATCAATCTATCGCTGGCCGCGTTGCACATGGCGGCGGCAAAGCTGCCCGCAGTGCGGCTCAGCCGCACCGAAAGCGTCATCGGCAAGGACACCGTCAGCTGCATGCAATCGGGCGTGTATTGGGGTTACGTCGGACTGATCGAAGGACTGGTGGCGCGCATCAAGGCCGAATTCGACCCGGCGCTGAAGGTGGTCGGCACGGGCGGCCTGGCGCCGCTCTTCGCCGGCGCGATCCCGGCGATCACGACGGTCGATCCCGACCTCACGCTGTGGGGGTTGCGCCTGATCCACCGCTTCAACAGCGGCAAATGACCGCGATCCTGCCGTCTTACGCCGACGGGCACGACCCCGACGCGCTTTATTTCCTCCCGCTCGGCGGCTCTGGCGAGATCGGGATGAACCTCAACCTCTACGGCTATCGCGGCCAGTGGTTGATCGTCGATTGCGGCGTCACATTCGGCGAAGAGGAGCATCAGCCGGGCGTCGATGTGATCATGGCCGACCCGGCGTTTATCGTCGGGCGCCGCGACCGCCTGTTGGGCATCGTCGCAACGCATGCGCATGAAGACCATATTGGCGCGATTCCTTATTTGTGGCCGCGACTGCAATGCCCAATCTGGGCGACGCCGTTCACGGCCTCGCTGCTGCGCGCCAAGCTTGTCGAGGCGCAGCTGGCGGGACAGGTCAGGATCACGACCGTACCGATGTCTGGCCGATTTACGATCGGCCCGTTCGATCTTGAACTCGTCACGCTGACGCATTCGATCCCGGAGCCGAACGCCGTCGTCATCCGCACCTCGGCCGGCACCGTGCTGCACACCGGCGATTGGAAGCTCGATCCCGAGCCGCTGATCGGTACGCCGACCGATGAGGCAAAGCTCAATCAGGTCGGCGACGAGGGGGTCCTGGCGATCGTCTGCGATTCGACGAATGCGCTGCGCGACGGCCATTCGCGTTCCGAGGGCGAATTGCGCCGGTCGTTGACCGAGTTGATCGGGCACTATGACGGGCGGGTCGCGGTCGCCTGCTTTGCCTCCAATGTCGCGCGACTGCAGACGATCGCGGAAGCGGCGCGCGCCCATGACCGCGATGTGGCGCTGGTCGGCCGTTCGCTGTGGCGGATCGAGAAGGCGGCACGGGAAAACGGCTACCTCGCCGGCGTACCGCGCTTTTTGACGGAGGACGAGGCCGGCTATGTGCCGCGCGACAGGATCCTGCTGATCTGCACCGGCAGCCAGGGCGAACCGCGCGCGGCGCTGGCGCGCATCGCCCGCGACGACCACCCCAACATTGCGCTCGAAGAGGGCGACGTCGTCATCTTTTCGTCGCGCATCATCCCGGGCAACGAAAAGGCGATCAACCGTCTGCACAACGCGCTGATCCGCCTCGGCATCGAAGTCGTAACCGATGAGGACCATTTCGTCCACGTGTCGGGCCATCCCTATCGCGACGAACTGGTGCGGATGTACCAGATGGTGCGGCCGCGCGTCGCGATCCCGGTGCATGGCGAGGCGCGCCACCTCGCCGGCCATGTCGAACTGGCGCTGCAATGCCAGGTGCCGGAGGCGCTCGTCATCGAGAACGGCGCCCTCGTGCGTCTCGACCGCGGCGGCGCGGCTGTTATCGACGAAATCGCAGTCGGCCGGCTCGGCAGTGACGGCAAGAGCCTGTTGCCGATCCACGGCACGGTGCTGCAGCAGCGCCGTCGCCTCGGAAACGAGGGCAGCGTCGTCGCGACGCTTGTCCTCGACCGTCGCGGCCGCTTCGCGGCGCCGCCGCAGGCCAGCCTTATCGGCCTCGCCGAGGCGACCGACGCACCGGCGGCCGAGATCTGCAGCGGGCTCGCCGAGGCGATCGAGGGATTGCCGGCGCCGCTGCGTCACGACGACAACGCCGTGCGCGACACGGCGCGCCGCGTCGTGCGGCGCGTCGTCGGCGCGCGTTTCGGCAAGCGACCGCTGATCGAAATCCAGCTCGTACGCTTATGAGCTGATCATTGCTCTGTCGTCCTGTCGCGGGAGCTGAGGATGGACCTGCAACTGCGCGGCAAGGCGGCACTTGTTACGGGCGGCGCCAGCGGCGTCGGGCGCGAGATTGCGTTGGCCTTGGCGGCGGAAGGCGCGGCGGTCGCGGTCAATTATCACCGCTCGGCCGAAGCGGCCGCGGCGCTCGTTGCCGAGATCGCGGCCGCAGGCGGGCAAGCCGTCGGCTGTGCCGCCGATATCGCCGATTTCGCTGCCGTGCAGACGATGATCGGACGGATCGTCGCCGATTTCGGCCGGCTCGACATCCTTGTCAACAATGCCGGCGTCGCGCTGCGCCGGCCGTTCATGCAGCAGACGCCGGACGACTGGCGCCGTCAGATCGACGTCTGTCTTTATGGCGCGATCCATTGCTGCCATGCGGCGGCGCCCATGCTCGAACGGTCGGGCGCCGGCCGCATCCTCTGCCTGATCGGCGATTCTTCGCGAGTCGGCGAAAGCGGGCTGGCGCTCGTCGCGGCGGCGCGCGCCGGCGTCGTCGGCCTCGCGAAATCGCTGGCGCGCGAATTCGGCCGTTTCGGCACGACGGTCAATGTCCTCTCGCTTGGCCTTGTCGAGACCGAGCATGACCGCGCCTGGGTCGAGGCCAACCGCGAGCGCCTCGAACGCCTCTACCCGCTGCACCGCCTCGGGCGGGCCGGCGATGTGGCGCCGATGGCCGTGCTCCTGGCATCGCCGCTCGCCGGCTGGATCACCGGCCAAGTGCTCTCGGTCAGCGGCGGCTACAGCATGGCCTGACCCGGTAATCGCCGCTACTCCAGCTTGACCTCGATCGCGTCGCCGGCGATGCGGACGGGGTAGGTTTTCAAATCATCGGTGCAGGGCGGCGCGGTGGCCTTGCCGGTCTTGACGTCGAAGCGGCCGGCGTGCAGCGGGCATTCGATCTCGTCGCGATCGAGAAACCCGTCTGACAGCCGGGCATACGCATGCGTGCAGACGTCGTCGGTCGCATAGAGTTCGCCGTCAAGCTCATAGAGCGCGATCTCGCGCCCGTTGAGCACAACGCCAAGCACATCACCCGGCGCGAGATCGCTGCGCTTGGCGGCCGTCACCCAGCCCGCATCGCTCATCGGCCTTACTCCGCCGCGACCGCGCGCGGCGCTTCGGCCGCGGTTGCGAAATAGCGCCGGCCGCTGGCGCGCTGGTTCTCGTAGATCGAACCCTGGTGCTCGGCCGGCGGCAACGGCAGCCGCACCGGCACGGGCGCGAGGCGTGGTGCAAGCGTCGGCGCGCCGGCGAGCAGGAGCTCGTCGAATTTTTCGATGCCCTCCTTGAAGCCGAGGAGCGGCCAGGCGTCGGCAGCGCGGTACTGGAACAGCAGGAAGCGGCGCTCGCGGCCCGAGAAATTGGTCGCCGAGCCGTGCACCGCGCGCACGTGATGCACAGTTACCGAGCCGGCCCTGCCGAGACAGGGCAGGGCGCGCGACAGGTCGATGTCGCAGTTTTCGGGGTCCATCGCGCCGCAGAACCGGCCGTTCGGGCCGTGATGGTCATAGACCGGCCCGTTGTGGCTGCCCGGCACGACGAGCATCGGACCGTTCGCTTCGTCGACATCGTCGATCATGATGCCGACCGCGGCCAGATCGTCGTTTGTATGCGGGTAGAAGGCCCAGTCCTGGTGCCATTCGATCGGCGCGCCGTAGCCGGCCCCCTTCATGTTGAGCTTGCCGGTGTCGAACCGCACGCTGCCCCAGAGATCCTTCAGGATCGCGACGACCCGCGCATTGCGGCTGGCGCGGAGATAGGCCGGGTGAATGAGATGCGGCGCCTTCAGCCGGCGCACCCGCGGCGCCGCCACCGAATGCGTGTCTTCGAGATCGTAGACATCGTCATTGGCCGTGATCTTGGCCGCGGCGGCAACGAATTCGTCGGTCACCCGGCGCAATTCATCGATTTCGCCGGCCGAGAAAACGTCGGGGACGACGATGAAACCGTCACGGTCGTATTGGGTGCGCTGCGCATCGGAAAGCATGATCGATCCTCTTAAGGCGTTCGGCATTTCACTGCATTGCGTAGCAGATGTCGATGGCGGGGACGCTGATAAACGTGACCTCGTGGCGCGAGCACACTCGGGTTACAGAAGTCGCGCTGTAGCTCGCGATCACGCGTAAAAAGTACTCGGCTGTTGGACACCCGAGCGAGACCGATTACGTGCGGATCGTCTGAGACGAGGCTTGTGTCTTGACGAGCATGCCGCTCGGCTGCGTTTACGTCCTGGTCCGCATATTGATATAGCCGTCCGGCCAGAAGAAGCGCCTGATACAAAGACCGGAACTTTACAACGGCGAGCAATTCTTCCTTCAATCGACCACCGCTTGCCATCACTCCGCCCTGCTTGGTCAACCAGCTCAATATCACCTGCGAATCCGCCGTCGGAAGAATAAACTCGTGTACAACGTTCGCATCGACGATGATGCACATCTCAATTAACCGACCTCCTTTGTTCTTCTAAGAAGAATTGGCGATAGCTCGGCGGCGCGCCCAAAACGTTGCCATTTCGATCGATCTCTAGCTGATGGATTCTAACATCCAGGCCGGTGCGCTCAAAAAAGAGGATCGATACGCCGCTCGGGTCCAAGCCTTTATTATCGCGGACATCCATCCTAATGCGATCGATCAGAAAGTCACTGTGAGTCTCTACGACTATCGTTAGACCTTTTTGCTTTGCTACTGCACCGAGATAACTACCTAATGCCGCTTGCGCTTTAGGATGTAGATGCACTTCGGGTTGCTGTAATAGGAACATTGACCGCCTATTTGCCTGCAGAGTCTCTACGATCACCGGCAGAGTTTGGCTAACGCCATATCCTACATCGATTAGGTTTGACGATGGGCCAGCCACTTTCACTGCGATCTGAAACGGTGAGGCAGGGGATGCCCCGAATTTCTTTACGTCGATATCGCTAAAAAGACCAGATGCGGAGCCGAAATCGTTCAGGTTGTTTCTTAAGCGGTCCCAATCTGCCGGCTTAAATGCTTTGAGCCGCGCAAGTAGATACGGTATATGCGCGCCCTCCGGAGATGGGATCGCCTCTATGCTATCGTACGTCCGGGCCGGTTTGGTCCTCACCGGGGCATCCGAGAAGATCAAGCGGGGAAGAGAATTGATGGTGGCGCGCAAAATATCTCGAAATTCATCCGCGGCATCTTCATCAGGTTTTCTATTTCCGCTTCGCATGCCTGAATAAAGCATGATGGGGAGCGAGTTCATTAAGAAACCAATCGCATTAAAATTTGTCGAATTTCGGATTAGGAATGTTAAATCTTCCTCCGCGATGGCATGCGGGTTATGCATCCCTGGAAGCTGGTATGATATTGTAACTTTATCCTGAATGGATATTGTGACCTGGAATTCACCGCATCGAAAGGAAACAGACGAGATCGATGGTTGAGCCTCGACTTCTCGAAAGTTTAGCTGAATATCGACGTTACGAGCGCGAGGCCTCTCCGCGGTTCGAGCTGTGCGAAGATTGATTGGGGTAGAGATCGAAAATGTGAAATTGCCAGCCCTGCCCGCCTTCCCGCCGCGGTAATGCGCCATCTCCTTGAACGACCCAAGTGAGTAGGGTTCCTTATTAAA
>DATJSO010000113.1:0-2912 GCA_035504075.1 Allostellaceae bacterium
GTGCACGAGGTGATGACGAGATCGAGCGACGCCATGATCGCCGCGGTGTCGGCGAAATCGGTGATTTCCGGCCCGAGATCGAGAACATTCGGCGGCAGCGGATTGGCCGCCAGGTCGTCGCGTCCGGCGCCCAGCTGCAGCGCGACGAAATCAACGTCCGGTACGGCGAACAGCGGCATGACAGCCGGCAGGTGCGGCGAGCGAAAACGATCACCCCGCTGGTTCGGATTTCCCGCCCAGACGACGCCGATCTTGAGCCGCGGTCCGCGCAGACGCCGCCGCCAGCTCCCGACGAGCGCCGACTCGGCACTCAGATACGGCACCTGTGACGGGATCGTCTCCAGCGAGGCGCCGAGCACGCACGGCAGGCTCAGGAGCGGCAGGTGAACATCGAAATACGGCAGCGGCTTCCGGTCGAGCGGGATCACGTCGGCGCCGGCGATACCATCGAGCAGCTTAAGCAACGGCGGCTGAACCGCCAGCACGATCCGCCCGCCGCGCCCGGCGATTTGCGGCAGAAACCGGACAAATTGCAATGTATCGCCCAAGCCCTGCTCGGCGTAGACGAGCACGGTGCGGCCATCGAGCGGTTCGCCGGCCCAGCGCGGCTGCGCAAACTCGCCATGCAGCGCCTGCAGCCACGCGTATTCGGGCAATTTCCAGCGCCATTCGTATTCCGGCCAACCGGCCGCCAGATCGCCCTTCAGCAGCAGAATTTGCGCCAGCGAGAAATGCGCCTCGATGAAATCGGGCCGCAGCGCCAACGCCCGGCGATAGGCCGCTTCCGCCTCGTCGAGCTGGTTCAACGCCTTGCACGCCGCGCCGAGATTGCACTGAGCGAGGGCCGATCGCGGATTGGCGGCGGTCGCGTGGCGGCACGCCGCCAACGCGGCGACCGCCTCGCCTTGATCGAGCAGCGCGGCGCCGAGGTTGGCGAGCGCGGTGTCATAATCGGGCTGCAGCGCCAGCGCCCGGCGGAACGCCGCGATCGCCTCGGCGATGTTGCCCTGAGCGCGCAGCGCGGCGCCAAGGTTGCACGCCGCCAGGGCCGATTCGGGGCCGAGGCTGACAGCGCAGCGATGGATCGCGACCGCGTCGTCGAGCTGTCCCACATCCTGCAGCGCGGCGCCAAGATTGGTGTAAACGGCGGCGAAATCGGGCCGGTGCGTCAGCGCGTGGCGATAGACTGCGATCGCGTCGGGCAGCCTGCCCTGCGTCTGCATCAAGACGCCGAGATTATAGGCCGCCTCGGCGTGCGCCGGCTCGATCGCGAGAATGGCGCGGTAGAGCGCTTCGGACTCGCTCAACCGACCACGCTGGTGCCGCTCGACCGCCTCGACAAACATCTGCGCGGCCAACGGCGGCGGCGCCGCGATCGGTCGCGCAGCAGCGGGCTCCGGTCGCCGCATTCTCGAACTGACGCTCACCCGACGCTCCCGAAAGCCGCCAGCAATGCCGTCAGGCCCGCCACAACCTGCCATCCGCCGGCAGCGGCGCCACGACGTCGCGATCAGTCAATCGCCGCCGGTAGCGCGACAGGTATTCTTCATCGGTCAGCGTCTCGGCGACTTCAAGCCCGTCCTCCAGGCCGATCTCGTGATAGGTGTCGAGATTGCGCAAATCGGGTCGCGGCAGACGCCCGGCGGCGAAATCGTCCTGCATGCCGCGGTAGAGATCCTCCAGTTTCCGCACCAGCATCGGCACGTCGAACAGCACGCAGCTGTCGCGCCCGGCGAGCAGCCGCTCCTTCAATTGACGCAGCCGATCGCGGTCGTGGCCGAGCTCGATCGCGCGGCGCACATATGCGTCCGGCGAATCGGTCACCAGTTCGGGGAGGCCGGCGGCGTTAACAAGGCTGCCGCACACGCGCGAGGCGAACGATCGACCGGCCCGGGTCAGCACCGGCACGCCCATCCACATCGCATCCGAGGCAGAGGTATGTGCGCCATACGGCATCGAGTCGAGCAGCAGATCGGCGAGCGGATAACGCGCGAGATGCTGCGGGTTGGGCTGCCCCGACGCCAACACCAGCCGCTCGGCAGCGACGCCCTGCGCCACCGCGTAGCCGCGCAGCCGCTGCCCCGTAGCCTCGCCGACCAACAGCCACAAGACGCTATCGGGCACCGCGCGCAGGATCTCCAGCCACCGATCGAACGTCGCGCGGTTCAACTTTTGCGCGCTGTTGAGACAGCAATAGACCATTGCGCCGGGCGGCAGCCCGGCGTCTTCGCGCGTCGGTCGCTCGGCGGCGATCGGCCGAAGCCGGTCGTTCGGCTGATAGCACGGCAGGCGCAGCACCTTTTCCGAGTAAAACTCTTCGTACCGCTCGGGAATGACGAACGGATCGGCGATGAGGTAATGGTGGTAGGGGCTCCCCATCGTGCCCGGAAAGCCGAACCAGTTGACGTTGATCGGCGCCGGCCGCAGCGCGAAGACGCGAGTGCGCGCGTCCTTCGTATAGCCGTTGAGGTCGACGAGGATGTCGATCCCGTCATCGGCGATCTGGCGCGCCGCCTGCCGATCGTCGAGACCGTTCAACTCCGTCCAGTGGTCGACCGCCCGCTTGATGCGCTGCTGCGTCGCGTCTTCGCCACGGATGCCGCAATAATAAGCGAACACCTCAAAGTCGCGGTGATCGTGCCGCTCCAGCACCTCGCTTACACCAAAGCCGACGGCGTGAGCGCGCAGGTCGGACGAGACATAGCCGATGCGCAGCCGCCCGTCGCGCCGGGCATCGGCCGCTTGCCGGGCGATCAGCTCGGACCGTGCTGGAATTCCGACCGAATGGCGGTTGTAGCGATAGGCCGTCGCCAGTTGGAAGAGCGGGTCGTCGGTCAAGGCGGCGGCGGAAATCGGCGAAATTTCCGCCGCCAGGTCGATTGCCGACAGGCGCGGCAGCGGTTCCGTCGCCG
>DATJSO010000114.1:0-2344 GCA_035504075.1 Allostellaceae bacterium
AGAGCTGTGCCGGCGCGGCGAGAGCAGGCGGTTCGGGCACGTTGATCTTTGCCGTCAGCCGCGGCGCCTTGTCGGCCCGGGCCTCCCGCCGCACTTCCACGACAAGCCGCATGCCCTCCACCGCCTTGGTGCCGGCCGGCATGTCGCGCAGCGGGAGGAAGCCGGGACGCTCGTCGCCGATATCCACCAGCGCCGCGTCCAACCCCGGCACGACGCGGATCACCCGTCCCAGATGGCGGCTGCCCGCTGGCTTGGTATCGCCGCGCTCGACGTAAAGCTCAGCCGCCTCGCCATCCTCGACCCAGGCGGCGCGCCATTCGCCTGGTCCGGCCGAAATCACCAGCTCGGGCATCGGGCGCGATAACCCATGCCAGAGAGCAGCTGCGCGGTCTCGAACAGCGGCAGCCCGACCACGTTCGAGTACGAGCCTTGCATCCAGGCGATCAGCGCCGCGGCGCGGCCCTGGATCGCGTAGCCGCCGGCCTTGCCGCGCCATTCCCCAGTGGCGAGATAGGCGGAGATTTCGCTGTCGCTGAGACGCTTGAACGCAACCTGGCTGATGACGCGCCGCGTCGCGGCCCGGCCATTCGGGGCGATGACTGCCATTCCGCCATAGACTCGGTGTCGCCGCCCGGACAACAACACGAGAAAGCGCCGCGCCGCGTGTTCATCGTCGGGTTTGCCGAGGATGCGCCGGCCGCAGGCGACGATCGTGTCCGCGGCGAGGATAAAGGCGTCGGGGTGGCGCGGGCGCACCGCCTCGGCCTTGGCGCGCGCAAGACGAACGACATGCGCCGCCGGCAATTCGCGCGGCAGCGGCATCTCGTCAATCGCAGCGGGATCGACTGCATCGGGAACGATCCCGATCTGCCGCAGCAGTTCGAGCCGGCGCGGCGAAGCAGACGCAAGGACAAGGAGCGGCATCTCAACAAGTTAGTGGACACGCCGCCGATGTGAAAGCGGCCGCCCTAAGCGCGCAGGTGCAGCACGCAGATCAGCGTGAACAGGCGCCGGCCGGTGTCGTGGTCGAGCGCGACTTTGTCGGCGAGCCGCTCGATGAGGAGCGCCGAGCCCTCGTTATGCAACGCGCGGCGGCCGGCGTCGATCGCTTCAACCTGCGCCAGATTCTGGCGCCGCACCGCGTCGTAATAGCTTTCGCACACGACGAAGTAGTCCTTCACGATGCGGCGGAACGGCGACAAGCCGAGCTGGATCGTCTCACGCGACCGGTCCGCGCCGGCGACCGCGATCACCAGACGGTTTTCCTCGAACGCGAGATGCAGTGCAAACGGCCCTACCTGACCCGAGGCCGGCGCGAAGCTGTTTTCGTGCAAAAGATCGGCGATCGCCGCGTTGCGCTCGTTTTCGATCTCGGCGCTGCGGCGCACGACGCTCTTCTCGTCAAGGGTGATCGCAGCGATGCGATTCATGCGGCCCGTCAGCGATTGAGGCGGATCGACAGCGACAGGGCGTGCGCGTCGAGCCCCTCCGCCTCGGCAAGCCGGATCGCCGCCGGGGCTAGCGCCGCGAGCCCGTCGGCGTCGCAACCGATCAGCGTCGTGCGCTTCAGGAAGTCGAAGACGCTGAGCCCCGAGGCGAAGCGTGCGCTGCGTGCGGTTGGGAGAACATGATTGGGGCCGGCGATGTAGTCGCCGATCGCTTCCGGCGCGTAACGCCCCAAAAACACCGCGCCGGCATGGCGGATGCGGCCGGCGAGGCGGTCGGGCGCTGCGACTGCGAGCTCCAGATGTTCCGGGGCAATGCGGTTAGCCAGTGCCGTCGCGTCATCCCAGTCGCGCACGATAATGATGGCGCCATTCGCTTCCCAGCTTTGTCCGGCAATCGATGCCCGCGGCAATGTTGTTAGATGATTGGCAACGGCTTTTTCAACCATCGCGGCAAATTCGCAGTCGTCGGTCAGCAGGATCGCCTGTGCCGACGCATCATGCTCGGCTTGCGACAGCAGGTCCGCCGCGATCCAAGCAGGATCATTCTCGTTGTCGGCGATCACCAGGATTTCCGACGGGCCTGCGATCATGTCGATGCCGACGCGGCCGAAAACGCGGCGTTTGGCGGCGGCGACATAGGCATTGCCGGGGCCGACGATCTTGTCGACCGGGGCAATCGTCGCGGTGCCGTAGGCAAGCGCGGCGACCGCCTGCGCGCCACCGATGCGGTACACCTCGTCGACTCCGACTAGGCCCGCTGCCGCCATGACCAGCGGATTGAGCGCCCCGTCCGGTGCGGGCACAACCATCACCAGCCGATCGACTCCGGCGACCTTGGCGGGGATCGCATTCATCAGCACCGAGGACGGATAGGCCGCTGTACCCCCTGGCACGTA
>DATJSO010000115.1:0-17828 GCA_035504075.1 Allostellaceae bacterium
CTGGGCCGCCCTGATTGCCGCCAAGAACAAGGAGCTCGACCGGCTTGAAGGCAACTATGTCAACATGCTGAAGAACAGCGGCGTCGAGATAATCGAAGGCCGCGGCGTGCTGTGCGATCCGCATACGGTCGAGGTCGCCGGGCGGCACTATACGGCGGAGACGATCCTGATCGCGACCGGTGGGCATCCGACGGTGCCGGATATCCCCGGCATCGAACATGTGATCTCGTCGAACGAAGCGCTCGACCTGCCCAAGCTGCCGCGCAAGATCGTCATCGTCGGCGGCGGCTACATCGCGGTCGAATTCGCCGGTATCTTCCGCGGTTTCGGCTGCGAGGTCGTCGAGATCATCCGGCGCGAAGAACTGCTCTACGGTTTCGACGACGACCTGCGCGTGTTCCTGGCGCAGGAGATGCGCGGCCGCGGCATCGAAGTCCATACCCGCACCAATATCGCCCGCATCGAAAAAGACCCGCGCGAGGGATACTCGGTGTTCACGACGATCGGCCAGGAAATCTCGGCCGATCTCGTCATGTATGCGACAGGGCGTGGCCCCAACACGCGCGGGCTCGGGCTCGGCGAGGTCGGCGTCGCGGCCAACGAGCGCGGTGCCGTCATTGTCGATGAATGGCAGAAGACAAGCGTGCCCAGCATCTATGCGGTGGGCGACGTGACCGACCGGCTCAACCTGACGCCGGTTGCGATCGCCGAAGGCCGCGCCATCGCCGAGACCCTGTTCAACAACAATCCCATGAAGATGGACCACAACGACGTGCCGACCGCGGTGTTTTCGAACCCGCCGATCGGCACGGTCGGCCTCACCGAAGAGGAGGCGCGCCGGCAATACGGCGACGGTGTGGATATTTATTGTTCCCGCTTCCGGCCGATGAAGAACACGCTGTCCGGGCGCGACGAGCGCACCTTCATGAAGCTCGTCGTCGACGGCAGGAGCGAGCGGGTGCTCGGCTGCCATATGCTCGGGCCGGACGCGCCCGAGATCGTCCAGGGCCTGGCGATCGCGGTCAAATGCGGCGCGTCCAAGCGCATGTTCGACCAGACCGTCGGCATCCACCCGTCGGCCGCCGAGGAATTTGTCACGATGCGCGACAAGACCATCCGCCAACCGAGGAAAGAGGCCGCGGAGTAGGGCAACAGCGCAGGCTTGCACGCGAGCCGCGGTCTCTACATCTAAGGGGTCAATTGAGAGGAACTGTCTTGCCCGACGGAATTGACGTTTCGCGATTTGCATTGCCCCCGAAGGTGATGGCTGTTTTCACCGGCGTGGAATCGGTGGGTGGCGCTATCGTCGAGCGAAATACGATTTTGGCTCGGCTGAGGGAGCGCATCAACACAACGCGAACCCGACAGGCGGAGTGGAGCGGCCAATTCACGAAGCTTTACAGGGACGCCGTTGACCAGAATTTCAACGCGCCGTTTTTGGTCCAGTGGGCGGCTGCATTGTTGGAAAAACAAAGAGATGCCCTCGAACAGCTTTATCCTTCTATCCAAAATCTGCAGCGTAATCTTGCAAGGTATCAAGCTATCAACGATATGGAAATGGAGCAGCTTTGCGAGGAGACGATCGATCTCCTATTTGGATGGGTTGCGCCTTATCGTGACCTGAGCGGAAAGCTGCTGGATCTCGCGGCCGAGCGGCGCGCTACCGTGGCCACGGTGCTGCGCGCTCGGCCGGTAAAGGGAAACATCGATTACGCGGAATTAAGCCGCGAGCATATCGCACGCTACCCGAAAATCCGAGCGCGCCTTGCCAAATGAGCCGGTGTGGCTGCCGATCGAGGTGGTGATTGAGCACAACCGGCTTGAGGTCGAGGAAACCGGCGAACGCCATCTCCTGCGTGATCGCGGCTTGCTCGAAAGCGCTCTTGCTCGGTCATGTAACTTTTATGCATTCGGCAAAGAAGACGTTCTCGCGCTTGCCGTCGTGGTGTTGGCCGGAATTGCGCGTGCACATGCGTTCGAGCAGGGCAACAAGCGGACCGCCTTTGCAGCGATGCGGCTTTTTCTCATGGCTAACGGCTACGACACGGCGTTCGACGACTCGATCTCGTGGGCCGACCAAGTGATCAATTTAATCGAGCACCGCATTACCGAGAAACAGTTTGCCGCGGCGTTGCGGCCTCATGTCGTGCCGCGGCCGTGAGGGCGCGGCGGCGCTGCATTCAGGTGAAACCGCTTCTACCCGGGCCACGCCTGCGCTAGACAGCGGCGATGCATCCGACGTTTTCGATCGTCGCGTTCACGACGGCAGCGGGCGCCGGGTTCGCGCTCCTATTTCTTGCCGGCATCGGCGAGCCGCTCGCGCTCTTGCCGCCAAGCCCCTGGTTCGGCGCCGCCGCGCTCGGCACCGCGACGCTGTTCGCGGCCGCTGGCCTCGCGGCATCGGCGTTTCACCTCGGCCGGCCGGAGCGTGCCTGGCGCGCGTTTTCGCAGTGGCGTTCGTCGTGGCTGTCGCGCGAAGGAGTGCTCGCGGTGCTGACATTCGTGCCGGCGTTCGTGTTTGCGATCGGCTGGCTGATGTTTGGCGCGGTGTCGGGCGGCTTCGGGTTCTGCGGCGTTCTCACGGCGATATTGGCGGCGGGCACGGTGTATTGCACCGGCATGATCTATGCGTCCCTGAAGCCGATCCGGCAGTGGCATGACCGCTGGACCGTGCCGAACTACCTCTTGCTGGCGCTGGCGAGCGGGTTTCTGCTGCTCGACTTCGTGATCCGCTTCTGGCGTTTGTCGCCGACCGGCACGGCGAGCCTGACATTTGTCGCGATCATCGTCGCCTGGGGCGCGAAGGAAGCGTATTGGCGCTCGATCGACGGCGGCCGTTCATCCAGCACGGTCGCGAGCGCGACCGCGCTCGGCAGCCGCGGCCGCGTGCGCCTGCTCGAGCCGCCGCACACGCAGGATAATTACCTGCTGCAGGAGATGGGCTACCGCATCGCCCGCAAGCACCGCAGCCGGCTGCGGTGGGTGACGCGCGCGGCGCTGTTCGCCTTGCCGGCGGCGGCGACGCTGCTCGCGCTGTTCGCGGCGCGCCTGACCGGTGAAATCGCCGCCGGCATCGCCGTCCTCTTTGCGGCGCTCGGCCTCATCATCGAGCGCTGGCTCTTCTTCGCCGAGGCGCAGCACACGGTCATGCTGTACTATGGCGAGGAGGCGGTCTGAGGCGTACGCGTTGCGCCCGTCGCGCCTCCTTCAGGCACCCCGTCAGCAGGGATTGCCGGTTGCCGGTTGCGGCGGAGATCCGGCCGGCGCGGCGGTGCAGTCGCCGGCCAGCGCATCGGGGGTGAGGCGCCACAGCACGACATAGCGGCCAAAGCGCTGTTCGTCGCTCGGCCGTCCGAGCGCCGACAGCGAGTTCATGTATTGGCTCGGCGTCGGCAGCACTGCCTGGCCGGCGCGGCCGTACACGACCCAGAGGTTGTGATGCGGCAACAGCGCCGCTACGGCCTTTCTCGGGTGCGACGTCAGCACCAGGCGACGATCGGCGAGTCCCGTCCGATCGACAAAGGCCTGCATGACGTAATCCGCATACCAGTTGTTCAGCAGCACGACATCGCCGTCATGCACCTGTTGCTGGAGCTGGGCGGCCAAAAGATCCCAGCGGGGCTTGGTCTCATCGCTGTAATACGGCAGCAGGTTGATCAGGCACGCCACCGTCAGCGTCGCGGCGCCGGCGGCGAAATACCGGGCCTTCAGATGGGCGACGCCGGCGCCGGCAAGGACGAAAAACGGCGCAGCGCTCCAGCCGAAATAGCGCGGCACGAGGATCGGCTTGTACAGCGATACCAGCAGCAACAGCAGCGGCACGCCGATCCCAGCGCTGCCGATGATCGCAAACGCATTGGGTTCGCGGCGCAGCAGGCGCCAGGCACCGGCGGCGGCCAACACGGCGATGACGATGGAAAGGCCGGGAACCGTCGGCGGCAGCAGATCGAAAGTGATGAAGGCGGCGATCCGGTCTAGGTAGACCGGCGCCGCGACCGCCCAGATCGACGCGAGGCTTTCCGTCGGCGCCCACCCGGCAACGGCGAGCAACCCGTTCTTGCTGGCCGCCAGCACGGCGACCAGCGCCGGCAGCCACGCCGCCACGACAAGGCCCTGCACGATCCCCCAATTGCGCAAGAAGGTGCGGCGGGCATCGCCGCTGCGGCAGGCAATGACAAGAGCCGCCAGGTTGGCCGCCAGCAGCCAGCCGACCGCGACATTCAGCACATTGAGCGCCGCCGCCGTGCCGCCGCCATAGGCCAGCCATGCTCCGGGCGGCAACCGGTCGATCCGAAGCGGGCGCGCGGCCAGGGCCGGGTCGCGGCCGAGGCGGACGAGCCCCCACAGCGCGACCAGGATCAGGCTGGCGACCAGCGTGTAGGACCGGGCTTCCTGTCCGTACTGCACGTCGAACGGCGACAATGCCAACAGCAGCCCGGCGGCGATGCCGGTGCGAAGGCCATCGGCCTCGCGCCCGATCAAGCAGACGAGGCCGGCGCCGAGCGCCCCGAAAATTGCCGACGGCAGCCGCAACAGCCATTGCGAGGTGCCGATTTTTGCAACCAGCCACAGCAGCAGAAAATAGCTCGGGTAGTGATTGTTCTGGACCGATGCGGCGATCACCTCGGCGAACGGCACGGTGGCGCGCCGAAAGCTGACGACTTCGTCGAGCCAGAACGGCTTGTCGCCGAGCCCGTGCATGCGCAGCGCAAGCGCGATGGCCGCGATCGCGATCGGGGCGAGGTGGGGCCACGCCGCCGCCACCGCCGCAACGCGCTGCCGTTGCCGGCTTGCTGTCGGGACGCGCATCGCTATCAGGTCACCCCGGCGCCACGCAGTACCGCGAAATGCGCGGCTCCGGATGATGATACGAGCGCGCCGGCCGCCCATCCCCGCCGGGCGGTCCGATCGTCCAAGCGCCGGCTAACGCATCGTCGGCATCGTGTACTCGGCGCCGGCGCGGATGCCGGCCGGCCAGCGCGCCGTGACGGTCTTGAGCCGCGTGTAGAACCGCACGCCCTCCATGCCGTAGACCGCGTTGTCGCCGAACAGCGAGCGTTTCCAGCCGCCAAAGCTGTGGAACGCCATCGGCACCGGGATCGGCACGTTGACGCCGACCATGCCGATCTGGACGCGGCTGGCGAATTCACGCGCCGCATCGCCGTCGCGGGTGAAGATCGCTACACCATTGCCGTATTCGTGGTCGTTGCAGAGCTTGACCGCGTCTTCAAATCCCGGCGCCCGCATGACTGACAGGACCGGGCCGAAAATCTCCTGCTTGTAGATGCGCATCTCGGGCTTTACGTCGTCGAACACGCAGCCGCCGAGGAAAAAGCCGTTCTCGAAGCCCTGCAATTTGAGGTCGCGGCCATCGACGACGAGTTTTGCGCCCTCCTCGACGCCCTGATCGACATAGGAGCGGACGCGTTCCAGGTGCTGCCGGGTGACGAGCGGCCCCATCTCGGCTTCGGGGTCGGTGCCCGGGCCGATCTTCAACGCGCGCACGCGCGGCTCCAGTTTGTCCATCAGCTTGTCGCCGACGCCGCCGACCGCGACCGCGACCGACACCGCCATGCAGCGCTCGCCGGCGGCGCCATAGGCGGCGCCCATCAACGCGTCGGTCGCCTGGTCGAGATCGGCGTCGGGCATGACGACCATGTGGTTCTTGGCGCCGCCCAAGGCCTGCACGCGTTTGCCGTGCTGCGCGGCCGTCGCATAGATGTGGCTGGCGATCGCGGTCGAGCCGACAAAGCTGACGGCCGCGACATCGGGATGGGCGAGCAAGGTTTCGACGGCCTCGCGATCGCCGTTGACGGTGTTGAAGACGCCGGCTGGCACGCCGGCTTCGAGCAAGAGTTCGGCGATGCGGACGCCGGCCGATGGATCGCGCTCCGAAGGCTTCAACACGAACGTGTTGCCGCAGGCAAGTGCAACCGGAAACATCCACATCGGCACCATCGCCGGGAAGTTGAACGGCGTGATGCCAACGCAGACGCCGAGCGGCTGGCGCAGCGACCAGCTGTCGATGCCGCGGCCGACCTGTTCGGTGAATTCGCCCGCCATCAGATGCGGAATGCCGCAGGCGAACTCGACGACTTCGAGGCCGCGGGTGATCTCGCCCTGCGCGTCGGAGAAGACTTTGCCGTGTTCCTCGGAAATCAGGCGGGCGAGGTTGTCCTGCTCGCGGTGCAGGAGTTCGACGAATTTGAACATCGCGCGGGCGCGCGTCAGGGGCGGCGTCGCGGCCCAGGCCGGAAAGGCCGACTTTGCGGCCTGCACCGCCGCATCGACCTCGCCGGGACTGGCAAACGGGACGCGGCGGATCTTCTCGCCGGTGGCCGGATTGAACACCTCGCCCCAGCGCCCGCTCTTGCCGTCGGCCCGTTTCCCGTTGATGAAATGCCGGACGTCGCTCATCGCCCTCACCCGCAATCGGAATTCATTGTCGCCGCATCATATGCCGCATCGCCGCCGCGGTCAGAGTATTTTGGCCGTCCTTTCCTCGCCGTGAACCTTGAGCGGGCGGCCGCCGTTGAGGCGGAAAGATCCCCCGCCCACGCCCGCTGCACGGTGATCCCCTTCTGGCTGCATGTGTTGTCGATTGCCTCGCTGGCCCTTGGGTTCGCCAGCGCCCTGACGATCGCCGGCGACGAGTTTCGCCACCCGCAGCAGATGTGGATCATGAACCTGGTATGGCCGCTCTGCGGGCTCTTTGCCGGCGGGTTGGCGTTGTGGGCGTATGCGGCATACGGGCGCGGCGGCGAACCGGATGGCGCGACGCCGCCCCTCTGGGTCAACATCGGCAAGAGCGCGATGCATTGCGGCGCCGGCTGCACGCTCGGCGACATCTGTGCCGAATGGCTGGCCGTCGCGTTTCCCGGCATCGCCGCAGCGCTCGGCGCGCGCTGGTTCGGCGATCGGCTTTTTGCCATTTGGGTGCTCGATTATCTGTTCGCGTACGCGTTCGGCATCCTGTTCCAGTACGTTACGATTACGCCGATGCGCGGCTTGCGGCTGTGGCAGGGGCTGTGGGCGGCGGTCAAGGCCGACACTCTGTCGCTGACCGCATGGCAGACCGGCATGTACGGGTTCATGGCGTTTGCCGCACTCTTCTTGTTTCCGGCCGCCTTCGCAGCGCACCTCGTGACCGCCAGCGTCGAGTTCTGGTTCATGATGCAGATTGCGATGCTGTTCGGCTTTGCGACCAGCTATCCGGTCAACTGGTGGCTGCTGCGCGCCCGGATCAAGGAGCCGATGTAGGCCGCCCCGCCCGGATTTCCGCGGCCGCCCGATAAATGGGCGTTGTCAAATGCGACAGCGCAAGGTACTTTGAAAATCAAAGTTCGTGAGCTGCGGAGGGCCGAAGCGTGATCGACAAGCGTCTGCGCGACGACATCGCGTTTATCCGCGCGGCGATCGAGGATGGCCGCGGCTATGCAACGCGCAGCGGCCCGGGCATGGTGATCTGGGGGATCGCGCTGAGTTGCGGCTTTGTCGCGAGCTATGCCTTTGTGCGCGGCTGGTCGCCGCTCGCGCCGTCGGCGCTGTGGCCGATAGCGATCGCGGTGCCTTGGGGATACGCGCTGCACCGGTTTTGGCGCCGGTCGTTCGACGCCGGGCCGCCATCCGCGCCCGGCCCGATGGTCGTCGCGCTGCGGATGTTGTGGGTCGGTCTCGGCATTTTCCTGACGACGCTGACGCTGGCGGTATTGTGGAGCGGCACGCATCCGGCGGACTGGCTCGCGGCCGTTGCCGCCGGCGCGATGGGGGCGGCGGTATTCGCGACCGCCTGGCTGGCGGCAACGCCCTGGCTGCGCTGGATAGCCGCCGCCTGGTGGCTCGGCGAACTGGCGCTGTTTGCCTTGCGCGACCGGCCGGAAATGCTGCTGGTCGCGGCGGCGCTGATGCTGGTCTTGCTGGCGGGACCCGGCATCGCATTGAGCATCCGCCGGCGGAAGCTCGCGGCGGCATGACCGATTACGACCATGCGGCGATCGACGAGACATTGCACAGCCGGGTACGCTTGGCGATCGTTGCCTTTCTTGCCGGCGCCGGCGGCACCGCCGAGTTTGCCGCCGTCAAAAACGCGATCAAGACGACCGACGGCAATGCCAGCGTGCATCTGCGCAAGCTCGAAGACGCCGGCTACATCGCCGCCGACAAGCGCTTTATCGCCCGCCGGCCGCAAACGCTTTACAGCCTGACGGCAGCCGGCCGCGCGGCGCTGCGCGGTTACGTCGCGCATCTCGAAACCCTGCTCATGAACGGGAGATCGCCGTGAAACAAGCCCTTCGCCAGCTCGCCGGGGATTTCCTGTCGGCGATCGTGTTCTTTGCGCTCTATGCGGTAACCGGCAACCTCTACCTCGGCGTCGGCATGGCGATCGCCGTCGGCTTGGCGCAGGTCGGCCGGCACAAGCTCGCCGGCCGTGCGGTCGAGCCGATGCAGTGGATGAGCCTCGGCCTCGTCGTCGTGCTCGGCGGCGCGACGATACTGTTCCATACGCCGCGTTTTGTGATGCTGAAGCCGACGATTGCCCATCTGGCGGTCGCCGCGGTGATGCTGCGGCGCGGCTGGATGACCCGCTACCTGCCGCCGATCGCCCAGCAGTATCTCGACCAATCGATCATCGACGCGGCCGGCTACGGCTGGGCGGCGCTGCAGGTGGCGCTGGCGGTCACCAATGTCGTCCTCGCGCTGGAGGTCAGCATTGCGACCTGGGCCTGGTTCATCTCCTTCGCCAACATCGCCGCGACGGCAACCGCGCTCGGCCTGCAATATCTCGTCTTCCGCGCGATTGTGCGGCGCCGGATTATCGCCTCACGCCTCGTGCCCGCCGTCGCCGCCGTTGATGCCGCAAGCTAATGCCCGATGATCGTCGAATAGGCCGAATACGCCGTCCAGACGATCAGCGTCGTGACACCGGCCCAATAGAACACGTGATACATTCGGTCCCCGCGACTGCGGCCTGAGGCCCCGTGGGCATCAAGCTGCCTCGCCGGTGATATGCGGCCTCGCGGTGCAGCGTTCCCGCGTCGCGGCGCGGCACTGCGCCCGCCGTTTCTTTTTTGCCGGCGGCTTTCTATCATGTCGCCTCTCGCCGCAGCCCGAAGGGAACCGGCCGATGGCCGCCGCCGCAATCAACGCCGCGTCCCGCATCCCGGTGACCGTGCTGACCGGGTTTCTCGGCAGCGGCAAGACGACGCTGCTGAACCACGTCTTGAAGCAGCCGGGAATGGCCGAGACGGCGGTCATCATCAACGAGTTCGGCGATGTCGGCCTCGACCATTTGCTGGTCGAGCGCGCGAGCGAGGACGTCGTGCTGATGAACGGCGGATGCTTGTGCTGCACGGTGCGCGGCGACATCGCCGATACATTGACCGACCTGTTCGTCCGGCGGGTCAAGGGGCGGGTGCCTGATTTCCGCCGCGCCGTCATCGAGACGACCGGGCTTGCCGATCCGGCGCCGGTCCTGCACGCACTGCTGTCCGACCCGATCGTCGCCGAGCGCTACATGATCGACGGCGTCGTCGCGACGGTCGATGCGGTCAACGGCTTTGGCGCGCTCGATCGCCAGCCCGAAGCGGTGAAGCAGGCGGCGGTCGCCGACCGGCTCATCCTGACCAAAACCGATCTTGCCGAGCCGGGCGCACTGGCCCGCCTCGAAGCCCGCCTCGCCGCGCTTAACCCCGGTGCGCCGCTGCTCTACGCGGCGAATGGCGCGATCGACCCGGATGAGCTCTTCGGCCTCGGCCTGTTCGATCCGCGGACAAAGACGGTCGAGGTGCAGCGCTGGTTGCAGGATGAAGCCGTCGCGGCGCGGGCGGGGCATGCGCATGGCCATGGCCACGCGCATGCGGACGAAGACGAACACGAACACGAGCACGACGACGGGAACCGGCACGACGAGCGCATCCGCGCGTTCTGCATCACCCGCGAAGAACCGATGTCATGGAATGCGTTGTCGGGCTGGCTCGACGCGTTGGCGACAATGCGGGGCGACGATCTGTTGCGCGTCAAGGCGATTGTTGCAATTACCGATCGGCCGGACCAGCCGGTCGTGCTGCACGGCGTGCAGCACCTGTTTCATCCGCCCGTGCTGCTGCCCGAATGGCCGAGCGAGGATCGCCGCACCCGCGTCGTCTTTATCACCCGCGATATCTCGCAGGAGCAGATCGAAGAGAGCCTCGCCGCTTTCGAAGCGGCCGACGCGGAGCCGGCGGCGACCGGCCTGCGCTGACATCGTCGACGCGAATACTTTGCCGCCGCTACGATGCGGGAGAAACGATATGCGGAACGACCCCGACCTGCTTCGCGAGGTGGAGCAGTTTCTCTATCGCGAGGCGCGGCTCCTCGACGATCGGCAATTCCACGAATGGGTCGCCCTGTTCACCGACGACGTGCACTATTTCATGACCGGGCGCAGCAACCGCTATCCCAGGCGCAGCAAGGCAATCTCGATCCTCGATCCGGCGCGCCATGTCGAAGATGACATCGGCGGCGACGACGAGTTGGCGATCCTCGACGAGGACAAGGCGACGCTCGAAGGTCGCGTCGCCCGCCTCGACACCGGCATGGCCTGGGCCGAGGACCCGCCGTCGCGCACCCGCCACATGATCTGCAACATCGAGGTCGAGCCGGGCAACAGCGACGGCGAGATCAAGGTATTTTCCAATTTCATCGTCTACCGCAGCCGCGCCGAACGCGAGGAAGATTTCTATGTCGGCGCCCGCCAGGATGTCTTGCGCCGGGTCGGCGGCGAATGGAAGATTGCCCGTCGCCGTCTCGTGCTCGACCAGAACGTGCTGTCGGCCAAAAACGTCAGCATCTTTTTCTAGGGATTTCTGTAGGGCGGAAAGGCGCACCGCATTCCGCCGAAATGAGCGCCAGGCGGCGGATTGCGGTGCGCTTATCCGCCTAAGAAGCTGAGGAGGTTGGGATGATCAAAATCCAGGGTCTGCATCACAACGCCTATCGCTGCCGCGACTCGGAGGAGACGCGGCAGTGGTACGAGGATTTCCTCGGCCTACCGCTGGTCAGCGCGTTCGAGATCGACGAGGGCCGAGCGCTGCATTCGTTCTTCCAGATGGCGGACGGCTCGTGCCTGGCGTTTTTCGAGGCGCCGGGCCGGCCGTTCGATTTCAAGACGCAGGACGCGCTCGACCTGCATATCGCGCTCGGCGTCGATTACGGCCACTTCGAGGCGATGCTGGCGAAGGGCCGCGCCGAGGGCCGCGAGGTGCGTGGCCCGGTCGATCACGGCTTTGTCCGCTCGATCTATTTCCGCGACCCCAACGGTTACATCGTCGAGTTGACGACCTCGACCGGCGTGCACCAGGAAATCATGGACCCGGCGCTCTCAAAACCGCACGAGGCGCTCGCCCGCTGGCAGGAAACGAAGCCGGCCTAATTTCCCTTTACCCGTCATGGCCGGGCCTGACCCGGCCGTCCAGGCGGCAAAAAAGTGGATGCCCGGATCAAGTCCGGGCATGACGATTGCGAGAGAAGAGAATAGAGGAGTTCTGTCGTGCCCGACATTCCGCGTCTCAACCCGGCGATCCGCGCGCTCTCTGCCGGCGAGCCGACCTTCGTGACGTTTTCGGCGGCCGAGATCGGCGCCGCCCAGGCAATCGCCGCGGCGCCCTATGACGCGGTCGTGTTCGAGATGGAGCACGGCCCCTATGACATCCGCGCGCTGCGCGACTGCATGCAATACATGCTCGACCGCGCGCAGATCGTGAAATCGGGCAGCCTCGCGCCCTCCGTCGCGCCGATGGTGCGCATCCCGCCCAACGGCGGTGAACTCAACCAGTTTTTTGCCAAACAAGTGCTCGACAGCGGCGTCTACGGCGTCATCTGGCCGCATTGCTCGACCGTCGAGGACGCGCGCAACGCCGTCCAGGCCTGCCGCTACCCGCGGCCGCGCGAAGCGGCCTATTACGAGCCGGCCGGGCAGCGCGGCGACGCGCCAGCGGCGGCGGCGCGCTATTGGGGCATCGACCAGCAGACTTATTACAAGCGCGCCGATACCTGGCCGCTCAACCCCGACGGCGAAATCCTCGTCGTGATCATGTGCGAGGAGAAGCGCGCGATCCGCAACCTGCCGCAAATCCTGAAGGAAGTGCCGGGGATCGGCGTCGTCCTGGTCGGCGAGGGCGACCTGTCGCAGGACATGGGCTACCCGCGGCAATACGAGCATCCCGAGGTCGCCGCCGCGATCGACGACATTCTGGCGATCTGCAAGGCGCACAACGTCCCGTGCGGTCACCCGCATGTCGATGCCAGCAACGTCGAAAAGCTCTTGGAGAAAGGCTTCCGCTGGCTGATGGCCGCGCCCGGCCGTTCCTACGCCGCGCTGCAGAAGGGGCGGCAGGCCAGCGGCCGCAAATAGCCGGCCGGCGGCGGCGCGTCAGGTGCCGACAAGGCCGAGTTGCGGGCTCGACGGTTCGGCGAAATCGCGCTCCGGGATGCGGCCGGCGAGCCGCGCCAGCCGCCCCGCTTCGACCGCGCCCTTCATCGCCGCCGCCATGCGGCGCGGGTCGTGCGACTTGGCGATCGCCGTGTTGACCAGCACCGCGTCGCAGCCGAGTTCCATCGCGTAGGCGGCGTCCGACGCCGTACCGATGCCGGCATCGAGCACGACGGGCACTGGGCTGCGCGTACAGATCAATTCGATCGCCGCCGGATTGGCAATGCCGCGGCCGGAGCCGATCAGCGATCCCAGCGGCATGACCGCTGCGCAGCCGACATCGGCGAGCTTCTGGCAGGCGACCGGGTCCTCGTTGCAATACGGCAGCACCGTAAAGCCCTTGCGCACCAGCTCGTCGGCGGCATGCACGAGCTGTTCGACATCGGGGTAGAGCGTTTCGCGGTCGCCGATCAATTCGAGCTTGACCCAGTCGGTTTCGAGCGCCTCGCGCGCCAATTCGGCGGTCAGGACGGCGTCGCGCGCCGTGACGCAGCCCGAGGTGTTGGGCAACAGGCGATACTGGCCGCCGAGCACGTCGACGAGGCTTTCGGCATACGCGTCGAGGCTGATGCGACGGATCGACATCGTGACCAGCTCGGCGCCGCTCGCCTCCAGCGACTCCAGCAGCACGTGCTGGTTCGGATAGCCGGCAGTGCCGACAAACAGCCGCGACCGCAGCGCGGTGCCGGCGATGATCAGCGGGTCGGTCATGGGCATCGTCCTACTCGGTACATTCTTCAGCCGCCCTGCAGCGGGCGCACGATCTCAACCTGGTCTCCCGGCGACAGTGCCTGCGACGGCCACTCGGCGCGGCGCACGACGGCGCCGTTGAGGGCGACCGCGAGAAACCGCGACCGCCCATCGATGCCGCGCGCCGCCAGCAGTTCGGCAACTGTGGCGGCGGCGACCTCCGCGTCTTCGCCGTTGATGCGCAGCCGGGTCATTGTGCCGCCTCGCCGATGCGCGCAGCAAAGCGTTCGGGCGAAAACGGCTGCGCCAATTCGGGCAGTCGGCTGGTCAAAATATAGGCGCTGACGAGTGCGGCCGTGACCGGCGTCAACAGGATGCCGTTGCGATGATGCCCGGTCGCGATGACGAGTCGGTCGATGCCGGACGGCCCCAGCATCGGCGCGTCATCGCGCGAGCCCGGCCGAAACCCGACCCAGCTCTCGGCGATCGGCAATTCCTCGATCGCCGGCAAGGCGCGCCAGGCGCCGTCGAGCAGGGCAAGCATCCCGCCCGCGGTCAGCCGCGCATCGAAGCCGCGCTCCTCGACGGTTGCGCCGAGGATGAGCCGGCCGTCCAGGCGCGGCGCCAGATAGGCGCGCGGCAACCATACGACGTGGCGGATCAGCGGCGCCGCCGGGTCCATCTGCAATGCCAGCATCTGCCCTTTTATCGGGCGCACCGGCGGCAGATAGGCGGGCGGGATGCCGCCCACCTCGCGCGACCAGGCGCCTGCCGCCAGCACGACGATGTCGGCCGCGTCGCGCCCGCGCTCGCTGATGATGCCGGCCGCGCGGCCGCCCTGCACGACGATCTCGCGCACCGCGCAATGCTCGACCAGTTCGGCGCCGGCGCGCCGCGCCGCCACTGCCAGCGCGCGGCCGACCAGGCGGTTTTCGACCTGATGGTCGCGCGGGCTCCAGACCGCGGCGGCAATGCCGGGCTTCAGGTGCGGCTCGCGCTGCCGCGCTTCGGCCGCGCCAAGCCATTCGAGATCGAGGCCAAGCCCTTTCTGAAACTCATAGGAATGGTGCAATTGCGCTGCGTCGTCACGATTGAGCGCGACGACGAGCGTGCCTTCGCCGCGATACTCGACGGCGATGCCGGAGGCGCCCTCCAGCTCGCGCGCGAAACCCGGCCACAGGCGCTGGCTCTCCAGCGTCAGCGATAACAGTGCCTCTTCGCCCGGTTCCGTCTCGACCGCGGCCGCCAGCATGCCGGCCGCCGCCCAGCTGGCGCCATGCCCGGCCTCGCTGCGATCGTAAACCGTAACGGCACAGCCGGCCTGCGCCAGACGCCACGCAATGCCGAGGCCGATAACCCCGGCGCCGACGACGATTGCCTTCGGGCGCTGCGATGGGGCGGCAAAATTCGCGCTAATGACGGACTCCCTCCACCGGGCATGCCCGGCCAGGTTCATTGGGTCTGATCTCAGCCGCAGCCGTGCCGCGGCACCCCAGCCTCGCCTTCAATGTCAGCCGGAGGCCGCAGCGATGCAAGGGATTTTTGCGCAGGTCCGGCGCGCTGCAACGGCGTCTCTGCTATAATCGAGCGATCGCGTTAACCGTTTCGTCAGGGTTTTGTGGCCTAATTCTTGCTACGTGCAGTCGCGTTGGGTGCGATGGGCACGTTGCCCACATGGGCATCCTCCCCTCAGCCTTGAGGCCGCCCCCGGGCGGCCTCTTTTTTGTTCTCCCGGCGCCGATCCGGGCAAATTGACAGCCGGCCGGCGCCGGCTTTATGACCGCGTTGACGCCCGGGCTGATGCGGAGCCGAACATGGCGAACAAGGTCTACCCCGACGCGGTGGCAGCGCTCGCCGGCCTGCTGCACGACGAAATGACGCTCATGGCCGGCGGCTTCGGCCTCTGCGGCATCCCGGAGAAGCTCATTCTCGCGGTGCGCGACGCCGGCGTCAAAGGTCTGACGGTCGTGTCCAACAATGCCGGCATCGACGGCGCCGGCCTCGGCCTGCTCTTGGAAACCCGGCAGATCAAAAAGATGATTTCGTCCTATGTCGGAGAGAACAAATTGTTCGCCGACCTCTACCTGAAGGGCGAACTGGAACTCGAATTCAACCCGCAGGGCACGCTGGCCGAGCGCATCCGCGCCGGCGGCGCCGGCATCCCGGCATTCTTCACCAAGACCGGGGTTGGAACATTGGTCGCCGAGGGCAAGGAATTGCGCGAATTTGCCGGCGAACGCTATCTGATGGAGACGGGCCTCGTCGCCGATGTCGCGCTCGTCCATGCCTGGAAAGCCGATACCGAAGGCAACCTCGTCTACCGCAAGACCGCGCGCAACTTCAACCCGGTCATGGCCACGGCCGGGCGGGTGACGGTCGCCGAGGTCGAGTACCTCGTCGAGCCCGGCGAGATCGACCCCGACCACATCCACACCCCCGGCATCTTCGTACAGCGCATCGTGCACTATCCCGCTTACGAAAAGCGCATCGAGCAGCGCACGATCAGGAAGCCGCAGGGCTGAGGAGAGAGTGCGTTGAAGCCTGAATTGAAACCGATTTTCAGCTGGGACGTGCCGAACTTCGATCTGGAGCATTGGATGCCACCGGACCCCGACTTTGGCGTCCACGTAATGTTGTTCATTGGTAGCCAAGGAGACGATAAGAGCGACTGCTTTGATCTCTTGCTATGCACGCCCCGCTGGTTTGCAAGCAGGCTGGAGCAGACTGAGGTCGAAAGCGGCCAGTATGTGGTTTTCTTGAAGCAGTACGATTATCGAAAATTTCGATCTTATATCCAGAGCTATATCGACCGTTGCGACGGCGTCTCTTGGCCGGAGGTGGCGAATAAGCTTGATCATTTGGCTTCGTGGGAATGGAAGACGTTCGATACTCAGGTGTCTCCAAGGAGCCTAATGAATCATCTGGAGCCGAATACTGACTAAAGGAGCAACTGCATGCCCTGGTCACGCGATGACATGGCGCGGCGCGCCGCCGCCGAACTCAAGGACGGGTTTTACGTCAATCTCGGGATCGGCATCCCGACGCTGGTGTCGAACTTCATCCCGCCCGGCATCTCGGTGCAGTTGCAGAGCGAGAACGGCATGATGGGGATGGGCCCCTTCCCCTACGAGGGCGAGGAGGACCCCGATCTGATCAACGCCGGCAAGCAGACCGTCACCGAATTGCCGACGACGAGCTTTTTCGATAGTGCCCAATCGTTCGGCATGATCCGCGGCGGCCATATCGACCTGTCGATATTGGGCGCGATGCAGGTCGCCGAAAACGGCGACCTGGCCAACTGGATGATCCCGGGACGCATGGTCAAGGGCATGGGCGGCGCGATGGACCTCGTCGCCGGCGTCAAAAAGGTCGTCGTCTTGATGGAACACACCGCGCGCGGCGAGCCGAAGCTCTTGCATCGCTGCACATTGCCGCTGACCGGCGCCGGCGTCGTCGATATGGTCGTCACCGAACTCGGCGTCTTTGCCATCGACAAGAAGGGCGGCGGCATGGAGCTGGTCGAGATCGCGCCTGACGTCACCCTCGACGACATTCGCCGCCAGACCGAGGCCGATTTCCGCGTCCGCCAGGGCGTCGGCTGACTCCTGACCCGGCGTGCCCAGCCGTGGAGCAATCTCGGCCAATCTCCAGACTCGCGGGTCAAGCCTGCGGGTGACGAGGAGGTGGATTGATCCCAGCCGACATGAGACTGCGCTCGCTCAGCGCCGCCTTTTGGGCCTCAGAGAAAGACGCTGAGGTTTTTGTCGAGCAAGACGTTCGCGTCGAGAATGATGGTGCGCCGTGCGATTTTCCAGACGCCGGCGACGCCCCGCAACAGATCCTCGCGGCAGCCGGAGAGCAGGTGCGTGTCCGTCTCGAGGTGTGAGCGGTAGACGAGAAAGGCGGTACGAGCCTTGATCTCGCCCGCCTCAACCGACGTCAATTCGAGATTACCGACGAGGTGACGCGTGCGTGACGGCGGGTCCTCGGCCCACGCCATGCCGCTGTCGAGCCGCGCGACGCGCATTTCGAGATAGCGCTTGTCCTCTTCGAGGATCGCGAGATCGCCCAATGGCGTCACCTCGCGGTGCAATTCGCGGCGCGGCACGTTTTTGCGGCGCGGCATGAAATACAGAACGTCGTCGGTGAAAAGCTCGAGCCATTCCGCGAACCGGCGCTCGTCGAGCAGCCACGCCTCGTGGATGTAAAATTGCATCAACTCGAACCACAGCGCCTGCTGGTGCGGCGGGTCCGCGTTCTCTTGCGTGCTTTTCGCCTGCATCGATCGTCGCCTGCGAAGCCCCTCCGCTCGACGGAGGGGCATAGATATACGTGGAAACCGGGCCGCCTTCGACAACGATGACGGGCTCGGGGCGATGCCGAGAGACGTGATACCCCGAAAAACCGGCGGGCCGGTACGGGTGCAATTTATTCGACGATGATCGATGCGGACATCCGTTCGTAGTGCATTGCGAATGGCGCATTGTGCAAGGAGGGGTCGATGGCCGACGCGAACGGCACCGATCAGCCGCCGGAAAAGGCGCCGGTCGCGCTCACCGTCAACGGCGTGGTTCGGCGGCTCGAACTCGCGCCGTGGACGACACTGCTCGACGCCCTGCGCGATCATCTCGATCTTACCGGCACCAAGAAGGGCTGCGATCATGGCCAA
>DATJSO010000116.1:0-2107 GCA_035504075.1 Allostellaceae bacterium
TCGAGCGCGTATGGAAAGCGGCCGCGATGCCGCTCCAGATCGGCAAAAACCCGGTAGCGCCCCTCGGTGTGGAGGGCGTCGAGACGTTCCTTAAAGAATCTGTCAAAGTTCATGGGCATCGCGCTCTGCTGGAATATGTAACGATATCATATCGCGCTGGTTCCGCCAGCGCGCGCTGTGTCGCGCCTGCCAAACCCGCGATCACTTCGGCTTTGCCCTGCACAGAAAGGTGGCACGCGCCGGCGTCAGAATCGGGCAGTCGTCGAGTCGGTAATCGGTGTCATAACGCTCCGCGATCGTGCCGCCAAGACACTCTTGTTCGGCCAGCTTTTGCAGCTGTTCCGCCGAAGTTTTGAAAGCGTTGTAGCAAATCGCCACACGTGCACCCGGGTCATTGGCTCCGGCATCGAGTGGGCGCGGTGCCGTGGGAAACGGCGTCAGTGCGCTGCTGCAAGCAGTGGTCAACCCCGCCAGCACCAAGGCAAGGAGCCCGCGCTTCATGCCGCGGCCAGAGCCTGTTCGGCGAACCGCGCGCATGCCATCAGCCGCGCATCGTCGCCGATTCGCCCGACCAGTTGAATGCCGACGGGCAACCCGCCCGGACCTTTGCCCGCCGGAATCGTCACGGCGGGCGTGCCCAGGAGGGTCCACATGCGGTTGAACACCGGGTTGCCGGTATATTCAAGACCGGCGGGGGCCTCACCCGGGGCGGCGGGGACGACGATTGCGCTGCATTCGCCAAAGAACTCCGCAAGACGCAGTCGTGCCGCATGCGTCTCGGCGAGTGCCGCGACGTAGGTTTCGGCGCCGATCGTCATGCCATGATCGAAAAGCTGCGCGAGGCGCGGCGAAATCGCCCCGCTGTGGCGAATCCGCTCGTCCGCCAGGGCGCGGGTCATCTCGTAGCTCATGATCGTGTCCTGCGCAGCGGCGAGCCCGCGATGTTCCGCCGGGACCGCAACGTCGTCGACACGGGTGCCGGCGGCGAGCAGCGCGGCGCGTGCCCGGTCGAGCGCCGCCACGGCCGCTGGCTCGGCCTCGTCCCACATCGGTGTCCGGCAAAATCCGATCCGCGGCGGCAGCAGCGCGACATCAGGGTTGCCGACATCGCGCAGCGCACGGCGATCGGTCAGGACGCCGATAAAGAATGCGGCGTCCTCGATGCTGCGCGCCATGACTCCGACCGTGTCGAGACTGTCGGCGAGCGGCTTGACCCCGGCACGTGGCACCAGCCCAAAGCTCGGCTTGTAGCCGACGACGCCGCAATAGGAGGCGGGCCGGAGAATCGACCCGGCGGTTTGGGTGCCGAAGGCGAGCGGGATCATTCCCGCGGCAACCGCCGCGGCGGAGCCGCTCGACGACCCGCCCGGCGTATGCGCCGGATTATGCGGGTTGGCGGTCTTGCCGGGTGTGAAATAGGCGAATTCGGTCGTGACCGTCTTGCCGAACACGATCGCTCCGTTCGCTCGCGCCAGCGCGACGCAAGCCGCATCGGCAACCGGGCGATGGTTGCGGTAGATCGGCGAGCCGTAGCCGGTCGGAAGATCGAAGGTGTCGATGACATCCTTGACCGCGATTGGAATGCCGTGCAGCGGTCCCCGGGGTGGCTCGCCGGCGCTGCGCCGCACCGCTGCCGTCACGAGATCGCGGTCGAAGACCTGCCAGGCGCCGACCTCCGCCTCGCGCGCCGCGATCCGCTCCAGCCAGGCTTCGGCATAGGCTTCGACGGCAAGCCGCTTGGCGGCGATCTCGCGCGCGGCCTCGGATACGCTCAGGGTCAAGGGGTAAGGCGATTTCCCGTCGATCATCGGCCTCTCCTCCGCGCGGCGAACCTAACCCGCCAGCGACGTCTGCGGGAAGTGAGATGGTGGCATGCGGGGATGCCGATGCGCTTGCGGTATCGGTGATGTCCCGGCAGTGTGCGGCGATGGCGCACGACCCCAACGACCCCGATGACGGCGGCGGTAATCGCCGCGGGGCGCTGATCGGCCTGGTTGTCACCGCGATGCTGGTGATCGCCGGCTATTATCTGACAACCCTGCTGCGCCACCAGGGCCAGATGGAAGACTGCCTGATGTCGGGCCGCAGCAACTGCGCGCCGCTCGAC
>DATJSO010000117.1:0-10532 GCA_035504075.1 Allostellaceae bacterium
GGCCGATCGGTGGGAAGCGCCGAGGCCGCATCCTCTGCGCGCGTCAACGGGACAGGCGTGGTCACGACGGTCCTCAATATTTCGGAAACAGGCCCTGCGGCCGCACAACCAGCACAAACAGGAACACGAGATGGCCGGCCAGCATCTGCCAGGCAATGTCGAACTGGCCGCCGACCGACTGGGCGACGCCGAGCACGATGCCGCCGACCAGCGATCCCCAGATGCTGCCCAGACCGCCCAGCACGATTGCTTCGAACGCGACCAGCAGGCGCGTCGGGCCGGAAGCCGGGTCGAAATCGGTCCAGACCGACATGAAGCCGGCGGCGATCGCAATCGTCACGAACGAGATGCCCATCGCCACCGCATAGATTTGCACCGAGGACAGGCCGATCAGGTCGGCGGCCGCAACATCGTCGGCGACGGCGCGGATTTTCGCGCCGATGCCGGATCGGTAGAGGAGCAAATCGAGCGCCGCCACGAGCACGACGGCCGCAGCAAATGTCACGACCTGGAACAGACCCATGTTGATGCCGTGGCCCAGCCCGACCGTCGCGGTTTCCATCCAGCCGCCCGAGACTTTTTCGGGGTCCGCGCCGAACCCCTGCAACAGCCCGTTCTCGATGATGATCGCCAGCCCGAACGTGACGAGCACGACGAGCAGCAGGTTTTCGCCGACGACGCGCTGCAGCAGAAAGCGCTGCAACGCGAAGCCGACGACAAAGGCAACCGGCAGGATTGCCAGCGTCGCGACGACAGGGTTGAGCCCGAGGCTCGTCGTCAGAACCAGCAGCGCAAAGCACGCCAGCACGATGAAATCGCCGTGCGCGATGTTGACAAAGCGCATGACGCCGGCCGACAGCGACAAGCCGATCGCAAACATTGTGTAAAGCCCGCCGAGCAGCACGCCCTGCAGCAACTGATTGACCCACACCGCCGCCATCGCCGCCACCCCGCCGCTACAGACCAAAATACCGCTGCATCACCGTCTCGCGGCCGACCTCGCCCGGCCGGCCCGCCAGGACGACGCGGCCCTCCAGCAGGCAATAGAAACGATCGGCGACCGCCAACGAGCGCGAGATATCCTGCTCGACGACGACGATGCCGACGCCGCGCTGCCGGATTTGCGGGATCAGCGCATACAGCTCATCAACGACGATCGGCGCCAGCCCGAGGCTGATCTCGTCGCACAATAGCAGCCTGGGATTGGCGAGCAGCGCGCGCCCCAGCGCCACCATCTGCTGCTGGCCGCCGGACAGCGAGCCCGCTTTTTGCCGTCGGCGCTCGGCCAGCTGCGGGAACAGCCGCCACAGCTCGGCGAAACCGAAATCGCCCCGGCGGCCGACATGCCAGCCGAGCCATAAATTCTCTTCGACGGTCAGCGACGGAAACAGCCGGCGGCCCTCCGGCACCATCATGACGCCCTGGGTTACGATCGCCGCCGTCGTGCGGCCGAGGATGTCCTCGCCGGCGAACCGGATCGCGCCTTCGACGCGGCCGGCCTGGCCGAGGATCGCCTTCAGAAGCGTCGATTTGCCGGCGCCGTTGGCGCCGATGATCGAGACGATCTCGCCCTCGCCGACGCTGAGGTCGACATCGACGAGCGCGCGGAAGCGGTCGTAGAAGACCGAGACGCCGTCGAGCGCCAGCAATGCCGCTTGCGCCAATGGTGGGGCACTCCGAAGGGTCAGGTCCCGAGATAGGCTTCACGCACGCGCCGGTCGGCCAGCACGTCGGCCGGCGTGCCGACCGCGATGAAATTGCCGCCGGCCAAGACCGCGAGCCGCGACACCAGGCGCCGCAGCGCACGGATCACATGCTCGATCCATACGATCGTCACGCCGCCGCGATGCACGTCGGCGATCGTTTCGAGCAGAACGTCGCACTCGGCCTCGGTCAGCCCGCCGGCGATCTCGTCAAGCAGCAGCAGCCGGGGCCGCACGGCCAGCGCCTTGGCCAGTTCGAGTTGCTTCATGTCGAGCAGCGCCAATTGGCCCGCCGGCGTCAGCGCGCGATGGGCAAGCCCGGTGCGCACGAGCACCGCTTCCGCCTCGCTCGCGGCCTGCGCCATCGAAGAGCGGCCGCCATGCACGGCGGCGACCAGCACGTTCTCGAACACGCTCATATGGCTGAACGGTTTCGGCGTCTGGTAGGTGCGGCTGATGCCGAGGCGGCAGCGATGCCACGGCTTCAATGTCGTGATGTCGCGCCCGTCGAGCAGGATCCGCCCGCCGCTCGGCGGCAGCACCCCGGCGATCATGTTGAACAATGTCGTCTTGCCGGCGCCGTTCGGCCCGAGAACGCCGAGGATCTCGCCCGCCTCGACCCGGAGATCGAGGCGATCGATGACGCTGAGCCCGCCGAAGGCGCGCGACAACGAGGCGAGTTCGAGCATCGCTCCAACTCCGCCCGATCAGCTGTACGGCATGACCTCGGGCTTGGCGCCGACCGGGATGTTCGGTGCCAGCGTATTGTCGACAATAGCCAGTTCGAGCGGCCATTTCGTGCCGGCGTGCCATTGACCGCCGACGCATTTCGTTTCCGAGGTGTTGGGGAACGGGCCAGTCTTGAAGTTGATCGGGCCGACGATCGAGTTGACCGGGTTGTCGCGAACCGAGTCGCGGATCGCCGCGAGGTCGAGGCTCTTTGCCTTTTTCAGCGCCGCGATCGGCACTTCCAGCAGCGAATGGCGGAAACCCAGCGCCATCGAGGCCTGCTGCTTGGCGCTGGCTTCGTAGGCGTTGGCCAACTCAAGCGAGGACTGGCCAGTCAGGCTTGACGAGTAGGGGTGGAATTTCGACCACCATACCTCGTTGATGATGCCGATCGCGCGCTTGCCGAACGGATAGACGCCCTGCGGGAATTCGCTGACCTTGCCGGCGGTCAGCGCCTTCGGGCGGTAGCCCTGCTGCGCGCACTGGTTCCAGAAGATCGTAAAATCCGGCCCCGGCACGACGGTCAGGCAGATCTCGGCGCCGCCGGATTTGAACGCCTGGATTTCGGTCGTGTAGTTGCTCGCCGGCAGATCGAAGCGTCCCGGGTCCACGACCTTGAAGCCGGCCTTTTCCATGACCGGGGGCATCACCTTGGCGAATACCCGGCCATCGTCGTCGTTGGCGAACAGCACGCCGATTTTATGATCGGTCGGCAGCCGCTTCCACACCGCCAGCTGAGCCCCCAGGGCGCCGGCGCCGGTAAAGAAGAAATTATACGTCCACTCGAAACCTTTTTTGGGGTCGCCGTGGCGGCCGAAGAAATAGGATTCGAGCGGGTCGTCGTTGCTGACGCACGGCATGCCGTTGATCTCGCACTGGTCGGAGACCGGGTTGACGGTCTCCGGCGTGGCGAACGCGGTGACAATGTGGACCTTGTCGTTGAGTATCAGCTCCTGCGCCACTTCCGAGGCGCGGTTGGGGTCGGACTGACTGTCCTTGACGACGATCTCCAGCGGGTGCTTCGTGCCGTTGAGCGTGATCGAATTGCCGGTGAATTTGCGCACCGCGTCGATCGCCCAACCCATCTCCTGGTAGAACAAGGCGAGCGCTCCGGTGCGCGGCCCGACCAGGCCGATCTTAACCGTCTCCGGCACGGCGAAGGCCGGCCGCACCATTGCCCCGCCCGCCGCGGCAAGGCCGCCTGCCGCAGCCCCCTGCAGCACCCGACGGCGCGTAATCAAACGATGCGCTCCACCCATGGCTCCCCCCTTGATTGGTATTGCAGTCGCGCGGCGCGTCGCTGCCGTCAGCATAGGGACCCGACGAGGCGAGTTCAAACCTGCCGCCCGAGACATCATGCCGCGGAAAAAGCGCAAAGCGCGAAGGACTTTTTTGTTCTTTTGAGCCTCTCCTCGGGAAAGAGCGATCGGACGCGCCAGCCGGCGCCCCGGCAGGCTCAGTACCAGTTCTTCTTGTCGACGATGTTGAGCAGCGGCTCGCCGGCGGCGAAACGGCGGCAGTTCTCGATCAGGATCTCGAGCCATTTCTGGCGGTAGGGAGCGCCGGCGATCGCGACGTGCGGCGTGATCAGCACGTTCGGCATCGTCCACAGCGGATGGTCGGACGGCAGCGGTTCCGGGTCGGCGACATCAAGGCCGGCGCCGGCGAGGTGCCCTGAACGCAAGGCTTCGACCAGATCCTCGGTGACGACGCAGCGGCCGCGCGCGATGTTGATGAAATGGGCGCCGCGCTTCATGCACGCAAACAGACGCGCATCGCACAGGCCAACGGTCTGCGGCGTCTCCGGCGTCGTCAGGATCACGAAATCCGCCTCGCCGAGCCGCGCCTCGAGCCGCTCCGGCCCGGCAAGATCCTGCATGCCTGGCGGCTTGTCGGTAACCCGCGGGTCGATGCCGTAGACCCGCATGCCGAGCGCGGCGCACAGTTTGCCGGCCTCGCTGCCGGCGCCGCCGACCCCGACGATCAGCGCCGTCTGCGTCGGCAGGTCAATCATATGCGGCCCTCGCTGCCAGCGCTTTTGCGGCAGGTAGTGGTCGAAGCGGCGGGCAAAGGCGAGCAGAAAAGCCACCGCGTGCGCCGCCAGATGCTCGTTGTAGCTGCCGCGCATGTTGGTGACGACAACATCGCTGCGGACCAGCGCGTCATAGAACCACGCGCCGCCAAGGCCGGCACGCGATGCGCAGATCCAGCGCAGCCTTTTGGCGCGGGCGAATAACTCCGGCGGCACCGTGCCATAGGCGGCGTCGGCCGTCTCGATTTCGGCAACGGCGTCGCCGACGTTTGGGAACGCCTTGACGACGGCCTCCGGCACCGCCCGGCGGATGTGATCGGGCCAGGTCGCATCGACGTCGGGGCCGAGCAGCAGGATCGTGAAATTCATCGTCGTCACCTCATCCACCGGTCCGGCAGGAAACCGACCCCTTGCGGCGCCGCCGAACCTGGCATGGCCGAGCGTCTTGCGCGATGTCGTGTCCGCCGCGGCACCCCGATTCGGGCCATGCAGGGTCAGAATCGCCCATTTCGGCACCCTTGCCAACGCCAAGCTGTCATTCGCGCGTGCGCGCCGCATCGCGTGTGCCCGAGCACGGCGGCAGTGCAACATCCGCCGGCACGGTCCCGCAGCGGCAATCTGCTGCGTAGCACGCGTGCATTAGGCTAGTATTCAGGCCATGCAACCAAACGGCACCCCAATCCCGGCATCGCAGGGGCGTGCGCCGGGCGGCCCCGGCATCCCACCGACCTGGACCTCGAGCGCCAAGGACATTGTCGGCTGCAGCCTCGGGCCGGCGCGGCTGTGGTTTACGCTCGGCTTCGGAGTCATCAACGAGATCTACTATCCGCGCGTCGATATCCCGCAGATCCGCGACCTCGGCTTTATCGTCGCCGGCCGGGACGGGTTTTGGAACGAGGTCAAGCGCAACGAAAATTATACGCTGCGCCTGTTGGCGCCGGGCGTGCCGGCGGTCGAGATCGTCCACCGCCACGAGCGCTTTACGCTGCGCCTGCGGGTGACGCCCGACCCGCGCCGCGATGTTTTGTGCCTCGAATGCCGGCTCGATGCCACCAACGCCGACGACGCACTCGGCCTCTACGTGCTCGTCGCGCCGCATCTCGGCGCCACCGGCTTTGGCAACACGGCGCGGGTCGAGACGCATTACGGCCACCGCGTCCTGGCCGCCGAGCAGGGGCCGTTCGGCATGGCGCTGGCGGCGGTGGACGAACGCCAGGCGGACGCGCTCGGGCGTGCGAGCGCCGGTTATGTCGGATCGAGCGACGGCTGGCAGGATTTCGCGCATCACGGCCGAATGACCTGGCAATACGCCGAGGCGGGGCCGGGCAATGTGGCGCTGATCGGCGAATTGCCGCATCGCACCGTCCTGGCGCTCGGTTTTGGCGGCAACAGCGACTCGGCGGCGACGCTGGCGATCACCAGCCTGCTACAGCCGTTCGACCAGATCATGCAGCACCAGATCGCCGATTGGGAGGAGTGGCTGGCGCATGCCGGCGACCGCGCCGCCCCGAGCCTCGACCTGCCCGATGCGATCCGCCGCCAGGCCGCGATTTCCGCCGTTGTGCTGCGCGCTCACCTCGACAAGACTTACCCCGGTGCGATGGTTGCCAGCCTCTCGGTGCCGTGGGGCGACCACGGCGACGAGCGTGGCGGCTATCACCTCGTATGGCCGCGCGACCTCGTGCAGTGCGCCAGCGCGCTGTTGGCGTTCGGCGCCGAGCAGGAAGCGCGCGACACGCTGCGCTACCTGATCGCAACCCAGACCGAGGACGGCCACTGGCACCAGAACCAGTGGCTCGGCGGCACGCCCTATTGGCAGGGATTTCAGCTCGACGAAACCGCCTCGCCCGTGCTGCTTGCCGAGATGCTCGAAGACCGCGACGCACTGCGCGGCATCGTCGTCGAACAGATGGTGCGCAGCGCCCTCGGCTACATCGCCCGCACCGGGCCATCGACCGGGCAGGACCGCTGGGAGGAGAACGAGGGCATCAATGCCTATACGCTGGCGACGGCGATTGCGGCGCTCGTCGCCGGCGCCGACCTGCTGCCGGCGCGCGAGGCGGAATGGGCCTTGGAACTGGCCGATTTCTGGAACGCCAACATCGAGAACTGGCTGGTGGTCTGCGACACCGAACTGGCCCGCGAATATGACGTGCCGGGGTATTACGTGCGGGTCGCGCCGCCCGAGATCCTGTCGCAGACGAACGCCAACCACGCGATCGTGCCGATCCGCAACCGCATCGACAGCAGCGGGCTGCGCGGCGACGAGCAGATCGGCAACGAATTCATGCATATGGCGCGCTATGGGCTGCGCCGGCCCGACAACCCGTTCATCGTCGGCTCGCTGAAACTGGCGGACGCCCTGCTGCGCACCGACACGCCGAACGGCCCGGTCTGGCATCGCTATCGCAACGACGGCTACGGCGAGCATGCCGACGGCCGCGCCTATGACGGCATCGGCATCGGCCGCGGCTGGCCGCTATTGACCGGCGAGCGCGGCCACTACGCGCTGTGCGCGGGAGAAGACCCATTGCCCTATCTCGAAGCGATGGCGGCGATGGCGAGCCCCGGCGGCATGATCCCGGAGCAGGTATGGGATGGCGACCCGATCCCCGGCCGCCGGCTCTACCCCGGCCGTCCGACCGGCTCGGCGATGCCGCTCGCCTGGGCGCATGCCGAATTCGTCAAGCTCCTCGTGTCGCGCCAGATCGGCCACCCGTTCGCCAGGCCGCGGGCGATTTGGCGGCGCTACCGCGGCCGGCCGATCGTTGCGAGGCATGCCTTCTGGTGGCCGCATGCGCCGATCGCCGTCATGCCGCCCGGGGCGCGGCTGGCCGTTGCGCTGCCGGCGCCGGGGGTTGTCCATTGGGGCCACGACGGCTGGGCGCAACCCGCCGATGTCGCGACCGCAGACAGCGGCCTCGGTTTCCACGTCGCCGTGCTCGAGACGCCGCTGCTGCCGAGCGGCAGCCGCATCAATTTTACCTGGCGCGACGGAAAGGACTGGGCGGGGCGCGACGTGAACATAACCATCGCCGATCCCGACCACGCCGCCGGCCCGGCGAGAGATCATCCGGTGCGCGGCGTGGGCGAAGGGATCTGATCGCGAACCCTTGCGAGACGTGGCGTCCGCGCCTCGCGACGTCACAACTCGCCGCGGCTCGCCATCGCCTTGATGCGATCGGCGATGCGGCAGGCATTCGCCTGTATCGTCAGCGACGGGTTGACCGCGCCGGTCGTCGGAAACAGCGAGCCATCGCACACCCACAAATTCCGGACATCCCAGGTGCGGCCGTCGGGATCGGTGACGCTGTCGCGCGGGTGTGTCCCCATGCGGCAGGTGCCGGCGAGATGGGCGGTATCCTCTTCGTCCACCCACGATCTGCTGCCGCCCGCCGCAATCAGCACCTCGCTCATCGAGCGGATCGCGTGCTGGATCAGTCTTTTGTCATCCTCGCCAAAGGAAAAGATGACGCGCGGGATGCGCAGCCCGTAATCATCGGTTTCGTCGGCCAATTCGACCCGGTTCCGTTCCTGCGGCAGTACCTCGCCGACGATCTTGAGGCCGGCCTGATGGTTGTATTTCGCCATCTCGTTGCGCAGTTCCATGCCCCAGAGGCCGCGGGTCGGCCCCATTTTCTGCGCCCATTCGACCGCCAGCGGCCCTTGGCTCATGAAGACGTAGCCGCCCGGAAAATCCTTGCCGTGGTCCGCGTAATTCCAGTGCTCGGTGATCGCCAGCGACGGCGGCGCCTTGTACCAGCGGATCTCCTCCGCGAACGTCGCATAGACCGCCTGATTGGATTGACACATGAAATTCTTGCCGACGAGGCCGCTGCCGTTCGCCAGCCCGTCGGGAAATCTGGCGCATTCGGAGTTGAGCAGCAGACGCGGCGTCTCGATCGCGTAGCCGGCGACGACGACGTTTTTCGCCTTCTGCCGGCGCCATTTTCCGTCGCGGTGGTAGAGGACGCCGGTTGCCCGTCCGTCATCACCGATTTCGATGCGGCCGACCATTGCCAGGTCGCGGATCTCGGCGCCGGCCCTGATCGCCCGCGGAATCCAGGTAACCAGCGCACTCTGCTTGGCGTTGGTCGAGCAGCCGAACTTGCAGAAGCCGCGGTAGACGCACGGGTGCGCCAGGCCGCGCGGCGCCGAGAGCGTCGCGATCGGCGTCATCGCCCACGCGATCCCAAGCGCCTCGCAGCCGCGCGCCAGGACCTGCCCGGCGCCGTTGATCTCGTGCTGCCGATAGGGGTAGCGCGGCCGCGGCGGACCCCAGGGGTAGTTGACCGGGCCCGCGATCTTCAGCGCATCCTCGACCTCGGCGTAATAGCGCCACATCACGCTTGGGTCTACCGGCCAGTCGACCCCGTAGCCGAGCTTCGTGCGGGCCTTGAACCGCTCCGGCCGCATGCGCAGCGAGACCATCTGGAAATGTACGGTGCTGCCGCCGACGGCCTGGCCGCTGTTGTTCGAGCCGAGTTCGACCGGGTCGTCGCCGCCGGTGATGCGCTCGCCGAGCCAGAACAGCTTTTCCTGCTCGCGCTCGTCCGACGCGAAATCCTCGAGCGGCCGCCAGAACGGCCCGGCGTCGAAGCCGATCACCGAAAACCCGGCCTCGGCCAATCTGCACGCGAGCGTACCGCCGCCGGCGCCGGTGCCGATGATCGCGAAATCGACCTCGTCCTCGTCGCGCCGGCAGCACATCGGCAGCCAGCCGCCGCGCCGCAGCGGGTCGGGGGCACGGCCGGCCGTGGCGCGGATGCCGGGGCTATCGTTCATAGCGTTCTTCGGCTTCCCAAGGATCGCGGCGGTCGCTGGCGAGGCGAACATAGCCGCGCGGCGCCGCCGGGCCGCCGAAGCCGATCTCGCTCCATGCCGCGGGGTGGGCGTAGTAGACGCTGACCGCCTCGCGCAGCAGCACGCTCTTGAAAAAACGCCTGGCCGGCAGGCCGGCCCATTCAGGACTGCGCACATCGCCGTGCTGGATCGCGCGCAGCGTCGCATCCTGCTGGTTGGCCGGCAGACCGCAAAATCCCGACCGCCAGCGCAGGTGCGCCTCGTCGTCGATCGCCGCTATTCCCTGTCGCCACGCCTTGCGCTGCGGCGGCATCTCTTCATAGCGATAGCCGCTGCCGATGTTCCGATGCAGCCGCTCGTCGATGAACGGCACGATCGGCACCGCGTTTTGCGGCCGGTCGGGCTGCGGGATCAGGCGTGCGCAGACGGCGTGGAGGATCGCCCATTCGCGTTCGGTGAAGAACTGCCGCTCGGGGATCTGATGCAACCGTCTGTCGATGACGGCGCGAGTCTGCTCGTTCCACGACGGCGAGTGCCGCTTGTCGAGGACATCGTAGCTCGGAAAGCGGCTCTGGAAACGCTCGCTCATGCCTGCTCCAAGAGCCGGACGGCGACAAGCCCGGCCAGGGCCACGCCGGTGAAGGACGGCGGCGCCGGGATCGGCGGGCCGTTCAGCAGGTTCTGGCTCCAATTGCGCAGGCCGCCCATGTTGCGGCTGACGCCATAGAGGTGGAAGCCGGCGCCGACGATCCCGGCGAGCGCCGTCAGCCGCAGCAGCAATCGCGCCGTCGACCGCAGCCGCGGCACGCTGATCGCCGCCGCGAGCATCGCCGCCGCGGCCGGCGGCAACGTCACCGGCACCAGCATGAACGGGTCGTGAAAAGCGCCCCGAAAATGCAGCAGCGCGGCTTCTGCCGTCGTACCGACGAGCGCAGCGACGGCGCCCGCCCCGATGACGACGCCGGCCGGCCGACCGAACAGGGTCGGCGGCGATCCCTGTTCGGCCTCCGCCACCAGTTGCGTTGCGGCGAGGCTGCACAAGCCGGAGATCGCAATTGCATTGGGGGCGCCGAGCGGCGCAGCGTAAAAAAAGTTGAGCAGGTTCATGCCGCCGACGCGCTTCAGCACGTTGTAGAGGTGGAACGACGTACCGACGACGCCGGTCGTCAGCGTCAGGCCCGACAAGAGCAGCCGCCCGGCCCCGGAGACGGCCGGCGTCAGCGTCATATGCATGGCATTGGCGAACGCCACGGCCGCGGCCGTCG
>DATJSO010000118.1:0-4121 GCA_035504075.1 Allostellaceae bacterium
TTGCGCGCCAACGACACGCGGTTGTTGAGCAGGAAGTGGCGCACGACCTGCTGCGTGATCGTCGAGGCGCCGATCGGCCGCTGTCCGTGTTCGAGGCGAAGCACATCGGTCAATGCAGCGCGCACGATCGCCGCCGGATTGACCGCGCCGTGCTTGTAGAAATCGCGGTCCTCGGCGGCGAGAAAGGCATGAACGACGTCGGGCGGAACGTCCTTCAAGGTGACCGGGATGCGGTGCTGCTTTTCGAACTCGACGAGGAGATGGCCGTCGCCGGCGTACACCTTGCTGCCGACCGCCGGCACATAGTCGACGAGCTGCCGATAGCCGGGTAGGTCGCGGCTGAAATGCCACAGCGTCAGTCCGGCGACCCCGCCGATCCCCAGAGCGGCGATGACGATGATGACGAACACCGCGCGCGCGGCACCGCGCAACACGCCCAGCATCACCGCCGCCCCGTCGCCGGACGACCGCCGCTTGTCGCGCTCTCCGCGCGTATCGGCTGCATATGGCGAACGCTCCCCTCCAAGCCCGCGAGCACTTTATCAACATCGGCTGACGCCAATCGTGCCGGAGATTTTGGCAGGCGCATGGCAGACGGCCGCAGCGGCCGGATCGACGTTATCCCCAAGGTCCCGGCGGGCGGCGGAAATCCTGCCCGGCATCGGGCACGCTGCCGCGGTGAAACATGCGGCGGCCGCCGCCGGCCAGCGCGCGCGGCCGCGCCGTCGCCCAGACCGGCGTCCGCTGCGGCTGCAGTAGTGCGACCCTGGGCGGCCGTAGCAGAACATAGAAAAGGACGCCGCTGGCGAAGCCGCCGACATGCGCCCAGGTCGCGACGCCGGGCGACCCCGGAGCGGCCGCCAGCCCGCCGATCAGTTGCGCCGCAAACCACAACCCGAGCAGGATCCAGGCTGGAATCGTGACGATCCAGAAGAAGATGACGATCCACACAAAGCAGTGCACGTTGGCGCGCGGGTAGGTGACGATATAGGCGCCGAGTACGCCGGCGATCGCCCCGCTCGCGCCGATCATCGGGATATGCGACTGCGGCGCCGACGCTGCCTGCACGAGGGCGGCGACGACACCGCTCGACAGGTACAGCAGCAGATAGCGCCCACGCCCCAGCAGGTCCTCGACATTGTTGCCGAAGATCCACAGGAACAGCATGTTGCCACCGATATGCAGCCAGCCGCCATGGACGAACATGCTGGTGAAGATCGTCGCCCAGGGCGGAATGATCGCCAGCTCCGGCGACAGGCGCGCGTATCCGAACAGCCGCGCCGGGATCATCCCGAACTGGTAGGCGACGACGTCGCCGTTCTGCCCCAATTCCCACAGGAACGCGCCCGCACACATGCCGATCAGCCAATAGGTGACGAGCGGCGGGCGCCGGATCGGATTGTCGTCGTAAAGCGGCAGCGCGAAGATCACGCAGCGGGTCCTCGCGCCAGCCGGTTCATGCGCGGGCAGCGACGAAACCGGCGATGAGGCGATTGACCTCGCCGGCCTTCTCCATGTGCGGCAAATGCCCGGCGCCGTCGATGATGTGCACCGGTACGCGGCCGGCCAATGCCTCACCCTGGGCGACCGGGATGATGCGGTCCTCGCGCCCCCAGATCATTTGCGTCGGCACCTTGATGCTGCCAACCAGTTCGGCCCAATCGGCGCGCTGGATACCATTCGGAAACCACGCCGCCGACAGCGCAGCAAGCGCCGCTTGCACTCCGTCCAACCGTTTGTAGCGCAGCACGTCCTCGACCATCTGGCGGCTGACCAATGCCGGGTCGTGGACGAGCAGCGCCAAGACGTCCTGCATCTCGCGGCGGCGCCCGGCGCGGACAAAGCCGTTGATGAAATCGGCATTGATCTCGGCGCCGAGTTGGGCCGGGGCGATCAAACTCAACGATGCGACCCGATCCGGCTGCCAGCCCGCAAACGCCAATGCGATCGCGCCGCCCATCGAGTGGCCGACGAGGTGCAGCCGATCGATTGCCAGCGCCGCCAGCGCCCGGTCGAGATCGGCGGCAAAGCTCGCAGCGTCCACCGCCTCATCGAGCGCCTTCGTCGAGCCGCCGTGGCCCGGCAGATCGAGCGCAATCGCGCGCCGGGTTTCGGCCAGCACCGGCTGATTGAACATCCAGGTGTTGAGGTCGGCGCCAAAGCCGTGGATCAGCGCCACGGGAACCGCCTCGCCGCCGCCCATATCCAGCACGCGCAGCCGCTTGCCGTCGGCGTCGATGTCATGTGGCGCCATGGTTTCGGCTTCCGCCGCACCCGCCGCCGGTTCGGGCGCGGCAAAGCCGGCGACGAACGCGTCGATATCGGTGTCGAGCACGCTTTCCGGCGCCGCCACTGCGAGCAAGCCGCCGATCGGCAAAGTCGCGCCGTCGCGCGCGATGATGCGACGGAGACGCCCCGGCTCGCTCGCTTCCATGACGTTGGTGATCTTGCTGGTCTCGATCTCCAGGAGTTCGTCGCCCGCGCCGTACTCCTCCCCCTCCCCCTTCAGCCAGCCGAGCACCTTGCCCTCGGTCATCGTCAGGCCCCATTTCGGCATCGTGATCGCGGTGATCTCACTCATTTAACGCCTCCTATACGGTCATGGCCGGGCTTGACCCGGCCATCCACGAAGCGGCGCGTGGATGCCCGGATCAAGTCCGGGCATGACGACCTTAAAGGCGTCATTTGCCGTATCCATGCACCTCGCGGACAGCGGCGGCGATCTTGTCAGGGCTGGGAATGTAGAGCTTTTCGAGCGACGGCGCGAACGGCACCGGCGTGTGCGGCGCCGTGACCCGGCGGATCGGCGCCTTTAATGCGGCGAACGCGCGGTCGGCGACGAGCGCGGCGATGTCGGTGGCAAACGAGCAGCGCGGCGTCGCCTCGTCGACGATGACGAGCCGCCCGGTGCGCTCAACGCTCTCCAATATCGTATCCTCGTCCAAGGGCGAGGTCGTGCGCGGGTCGATCAATTCGATCTCGATCCCCTCCTCTTCGAGCGCGTCACACGCCTCGCCAGCGTAATGCACCATGCGCGACAACGCGACGACCGTCACGTCGTCGCCGTCGCGCACGATGTTGGCCTCGCCGAACGGGATCGTATAGGCCTCGTCCGGCACCTCGGCGCGCAGGTCATACATCAATTTGTGCTCGCAGAAGATGACCGGGTCGTCGTCGCGGATCGCCTGGATGAGCAGGCCCTTAGCGTCGTAGGCGTTCGACGGCACGACGACCTTCAGCCCCGGCACGGCGGTGAAGATGCCGTAGGGGCTTTGCGAATGCTGCGCGGCGGCGCTGCGGCCGGCGCCGATCATCGTGCGGATGACCAGCGGCGTCTTCGCCTTGCCGCCGAACATATAGCGGAACTTGGCGGCCTGGTTGAAAATCTGGTCGAAGCAGACGCCGAAAAAATCGCTGAACATGAGTTCCGCGACCGGCCTGAGGCCGGTGACGGCGGCGCCGGCAGCCGCGCCCATGATCGCCGATTCGGTGATCGGCGTGTCGATGACGCGCGCCTCGCCGAATTCGCCGATAAGACCCTTGGTGACGCCGAGCACGCCGCCATAGGCATCGCGCTGGCCCTCGCTCGCCGCCCCGCCGGCGACATCCTCGCCGATCACGACAATCGTCGGGTCGCGGCGCATCTCCTGGCGCAACGCCTCATTCAGCGCCTGGCGGATCGATTTCTGCGGCATTTCCGAACTCCAGTATCAGCGCAGAGCAGATCAGCAGCGTTCCCTCTCCCCGCTCGCGGGGAGAGGGACAGGGTGAGGGGCACTTTCGAGCACCGATTTCAACATCTCCAGAACGCCCTCGATATTGCCGAGCACATCATTGTTCCAAACCCGGATCGTCCGGTACCCGAGATCGCTCATCGCCGCTTCACGCTTGGTATCCGCTGCGTTGTCGGCATGTTGGCCGCCATCGACCTCGATAACGATGCGCCGCTCACGACAGACAAAGTCCCGAAGTAACGCCCGATCGGTTCCTGCCGCACGAATTTGCAGCCCGCCAGTTGCCGGTCGCGCAGACGCCGCCAGAGCACAAGTTCGGCGCGTGTGCCCCGCCGCCGCAACCCACGCGCCCGCTCCGTCGAACCGACGTTTGGCCCGCGCATTGGG